>JBNMKZ010000032.1:0-25731 GCA_050874585.1 Verrucomicrobiota bacterium
GACGGTCTAGTGGCCGTGTAGTATAGCACGGTGTCAGAAGCGAAACCACTTTTTCACTTTCCGAGGCCGAAAATGACGGCCGCACCCCTGTTTCCATTGGGTGCGGTCGATTTTAGGGGTCAAAAACTGGGGATAATCCAGTAAACGACCGTCCTTTTCCATCAGGAACGGTGCCAGTCGCCCTTTCCTCGCGGCAAAATTCCGATGCCCATCGGACGGAATTCTAATGCCCGTCGGAAAAATTTCTGATGGGCATCAGAAAATGCTCCGATAGGCATCAGAAAGTACTCCAATGCCCATTAGACGGGCCTGTCGCCTCCAACGAGCCGAAATCCGACGGAGGTAACATTTTCCCATTCCGCCGCGACTTCAGAAACAGTGCCCATGTCGGCCGCCAAAACTCTGAAGACCTAACCAAAACCGAAAGGAAGCGATGAACTCATCCAAGCCCGATACCATCCACCCTTACTCCTTATTCTATAAGAAGAAGGCGGGGATGGCGACAAAATGTCGCCATCCCCTCGATCACTCGCCGTGAAAGCGAGTCTCCTCTCAGGCCTTTTCGTCGACAAGAGGCTTTTTCGTCGGCTCCTTGCGCGAACGCGCCTTCAGAAAAATCCGAAGGGGCGCACCCTCCAAACCAAAGCGTTCCCGAATCCGACGCTCGATGTAGGAGAGGTAAGCCGGGGTCACCAGTTTCGGATCGTTGACGAACAGCCGCAATGTCTGCGGGTTCGTCGAGACCTGAAGCCCGTAATAAATCTTGAGCCGCTTGCCCTTGACCATGGGGGAGAGCGTCTTCTTCGTTGCCACCTCAATGACGCGGTTCAGCATCCCCGTCGGCAGTTTCATCGAAGCCGATGCCGCCGCCGTATCAATCGCCTCCACCGTCCTGCGGATGTTATAGCCCGACTTGTTGGAACAGAAGACGACTGGCGCAAACGAAAGAAACGGCATCATGGCCCGAAGGGCCGGGACGGCCTTCGTTTCCGTCATCCCCTTCTCCTGCGCCAAGTCCCATTTGTTCATCAGGATGACGCAAGCCCGATTTGCCTCCAGGATTTTACCCGCAATGCGCTTGTCCTGCATGGTTGGACCCAGCATGGGGTCAAGGACCAGCAGAACGACATCCGCCTCCTCAATGGCCGCCTCCGAACGGAAGAGTGAGAAATTGTCGACGGATGTCTTTGACATCTTCGTATGGGGTTTCATGCCAGCCGTGTCGACGAGCATATAATGCCGCGCCTCGGGACCCGAGCCAATCGAGAACGGGACTTCCACCGCATCCCGTGTCGTCCCCGGGATTTCCGAGACGATGACACGCGGCGCATTGAGGAGGCGGTTCACGTACGAGCTCTTGCCCGCATTTGGGCGCCCGACAATGGCCACCCGCAGGGGCCGTGCGGACTTCTCCTCCTCGCTCACGGGGGCCAGTTTCCCCGTGATGTCCTTCAGCAACGCCTCAATGCCCCGCCCATGTTCGGCCGAGATGGCAAAAACCGGCAGTCCAAAGCGCTCAAATTCCGCCGCACGCCAGTCGTCTTCGGGCGTGTCGCACTTGTTCGCGGCGATAACGCACGGAACGCCCGATTCGCGAACCCGCTTGATGACCTCCGTATCAAGGGGCAAAATGCCCGCCCGCGCGTCGACAACGATGACGCAGACGGCCGAATCCTCAACGGCCAGCGCGGCCTGCGAACGCGTCTCGCTATCGAGCGGATCGTTCGTCACCCCCCGATCAAATGCAATGCCGCCGGTATCGACGAGCATCACCTTGCGCCCCAGAATCTCGACTTCTCGCGTCACGCGGTCACGCGTCACGCCCGGCTGATCGAAAACAATGGCAACGCGCTTACGGGCAATGCGGTTAAAAAGTGCGCTCTTTCCCGTATTGGGACGGCCCACAAGCGAAACAAGATTGCGCACGGCGTGTGCTTCAATTTCCATTTCTCAATTCTCCTTTCGGCAGTCAGGTATTCGGATCCTCATAGAACTGGCCCTGCTCCGGCGGCGGCTCGGACGTCTGGTAGTTCGCCTCGTCGCTTCGCGGAATCTCCCGATCACCGAAGCGCGTGTATTCGCGGAAGAAGTTCACCTTGACCTCGCCCGTCTCGCCATTGCGGTTCTTCGCCACGTCAATGATGGCCAGCGTCTCATCCTTCGATTCCGGGTCGGTCGGCGTACGGGAAGGCCGTCGCAGAAGAAAGACGACATCCGCGTCCTGTTCAATCGCGCCCGAATCACGCAAATCCGAGAGTTTCGGACGCTCGAACTTGTCGTTGCGCTGCTCATTTGCACGAGAGAGCTGGGAAAGGACGATGACCGGAATCTTCAGCTCCTTTGCCATGGCCTTGATTTGCTGCGAAATCATCGAGACCTCAATCTGTCGACTCCCCTGCCGCGCCGCCTCGCGGCAGACGCACAACTGCAAGTAGTCGATGACAATCAGTTCAATTCCGTGGGCCTTCTTCGCCCGCCGCGCCCGCGCCCGAAGGTCCATCACGTCCAACGAGGCCGTGTCGTCCACGTAAATCGGCGCATCCTTCAGTTCTCCGGCCGCGATCGTCAGGTTGTTGATGAGCATCCTCTTCTCATTTGATGGGCACAACCCGCGATTGAGGCGCCAGGTATTCACGCGCGCACGGCCGGCAATCATACGCTTCGTCAGGGCCTCGACCGGCATTTCAAGCGAGAAAATCATCACGGGATGCCGCGTTCCGTTGTCCGTCTTCACGGGGACATTGTTCATGTCCAACCCCAAGGCGCAACTCTCGGCGATATTCATCGCAAGCGAGGTCTTGCCGACCGACGGACGGGCGGCGATGACAATCATTTCGGACGGCTTAAGGCCCTGCAGTTTCTCGTCCAAGTGCGTCAGGCCCGTCGACAGGCCTTCGAGCGTCTTGCCATCCGAACCGAACATCCGGTCGATTCGGTCAAAACTGCTCTGCACGGCCTCCGACCACGGCATCGTCGCAGTGCCGCGGAGGCCAATCTCAAGAAAGTCCTTTTCCGCTTCACCCAAGACGGCCTGCGCATCAGGGTTCTTCGCCTCATCGTAGCAGTTCCCAATCGTCTTGACCGCACGGTCGATGAGCGTACGACGCAACTGCTTGGCGCGAATAATCGAAAGGTAGTACTCGGCATTCGCCGTCGTCTGAACCTGGTCAATCAGGGACTGCACATAGGCGGCCCCACCCACGGCCTCCACCTTTCCCCCAACGCGAAGTTCCTCCATCAGCGTAATCGCGTCAAGCGGCTTCGACTTGCGGTTCATATCCAGCATCGTCGCGTAAATCGTCCGGTTGCGTGGATCGAAGAACGTCTCGGGCGAAACGCCGCCCGTCAGGCAGATATCCATCACGCGGTCGCCGCCGCGCCCGGTGGCATCCAGCAAAATCGATCCAAGCACCGCGCGCTCGGCCTCCACGTTATTCGGCGGTGTGCGCATCTCTTCCATCATCTCTTACTGCTCCTCCGTGACGCGCAGGATTTCCTTCACGCTTGTCACGCCCTTGAAGACTTTTGCCCATCCATCCTCGCGCAAGGTCTTCATGCCCTTCGAAAGGGAGAGATTGCGGATTTGCGTCGCATTCTCGCGGCGCACAATCGCCCCCTCAATGTCCTCATCCACTTCCAAGACCTCAAACAACGCCCGCCGCCCACGGTATCCTGTCCGCGTACAGGCTTCACATCCGACCGGCTCAAAAACCGTCTCCTGCGCCGGCGGATAGTCCAGCGTATAGAACTTTCGGTCGAGAGGGACTTCCCGGCGACAGTTCGGACAGAGTCGACGGCACAGACGCTGCCCCATCACACCGGCAACAGCGGAGGCGATAAGAAACGGCTCAACGCCCATGTCAATCAGTCGGGGAAAGGCTCCCGCCGCGTCATTCGTATGCAAGGTCGAGAAAACCATGTGCCCCGTCAGGGAGGCGTTGATGGCGATCTCGGCCGTCTCGCGGTCACGGATTTCACCGACCATGATGATGTCGGGGTCCTGACGGAGGAAGGCGCGCAAGGCCCGAGCAAACGTCATCCCGATGTCGGCCTGCATCTGAACCTGGTTGATGCCGGCCATATGATATTCAATCGGGTCCTCCGCCGTCATGATGCGCACGTCTATCTTGTTCACTTCCGAAAGGAAGGAGTAGAGCGACGTCGACTTGCCCGAACCCGTCGGGCCTGTCACAAGGAAGATCCCATTCGGACGGTGGATAATCTTGTTCACGACCGCAAAGTCACGATCGTTGAACCCAAGGTCGACCATCTTGACGAAACTGCCGCTTTTTGCAAGCAGTCGCAGTGAGACGGACTCGCCGTAGGCCGCTGGCATCGTGGAAACGCGGATGTCGATGTCCTGGCCACCGATGCGGATGCCAATGCGTCCGTCCATCGGCAGTCGCTTCTCGGCAATGTCGAGATTGGCCATCACCTTGATGCGCGAGATGATGGCGGATTTCAGCCTGTTCAGCTGCGGCGGCACGTCGACCTTGTGCAACATACCATCAATGCGGTAGCGGATTCGGAGTTCGGTCTCCTGCGGCTCGATGTGAATATCCGTCGCGCCCTGGCGATCCGCCTCGGCAATGATCTGGTTCACGAACTTGACAATCGAGGCCTCCTCGCCCATCTCGCTGACGTCAATCTTGGTCATCGAGCCAAGTTCGTCATCAACGGAGTAGCGGCCGTCCTCAATCATCTTCTCAATGGCATCCGCTCCAACGCCGTAATACTTCTTGACCGCCTTTTCGACGTCTTCCTTGGGGGCCAGCACCGTCCGAACCGGGCACCCGCAGATGAGACGCAGGCCGTCCGCCGCCGCCGTATCAAACGGATCGCTTGAGACAATCGTCAGCGAATGCTCGTCCATCTGGAACGGCAGGACATTGTACTGGTAGACGGCCGACGCGGGCAACTTCGTCAGAGCCGCCGGATTCGGCTGCCGCCGATCAAGATCCACCATCTCCAGTCCCAGCACGCGCCCGATGGCCGCAAGGAACTCAGGCTCCTTGACACCGCCGAACTTGACGGCGGCCTCGGCAAGCCCCATGCCGGGATTGGCCGCACGGCTCTCCGCGATGCGAGCAAGCTGTCCATCGGAATAGATTCCAGTGGACTTCAGGAGAAGGTTAGCTAATGATTCTGTCGCCGCCATTGCCTGTATATTGTATCATATTCCGCAATCCGGACCTCAGCCGCCGTGGGCCTCCAGCCAATTCGGCCCAACGCCGATGCCCACGTCAAGGGGTACGCCAAAGTCGATGGCCGTCGTCATCTCGTGCCGAACAATCTCCTTCACCCGCTCGACTTCATCCCGCGGGACGTCAAAGACGAGTTCGTCGTGAATCTGAAGGACCATCTTGGCCCTCAGTCCAGCCGCCCGAATCGCATGGTCGATGTGCACCATCGCGACCTTAATCAAGTCGGCGGCCGAACCCTGAATCGGCGTATTGATGGCATCTCGCTCCGCCCCCTGCCGCGCCGTCGCATTGCGCGAATTGATGTCGCGAAGCGTCCGCCGCCGTCCAAGGACAGTTTCCGCATAGCCAAGCCGCCGCGCTTTCTCAATCGCGGCATTCATGTAGTCCCGAATGCGCGGATAGAGTTTGAAGTAAGTCTCAATCAGGTCCGCCGCTTCCTTCCGTGGAACGTGCAGGCGTTGGGAAAGCCCAAAGGCCGAAATGCCGTAAATGATGCCAAAGTTGACCATCTTGCACCGCGCACGCTGCTCCGGCGTGACGAATATCGGCATGACATTGTACACGCGGCTGGCCGTGTCACGGTGGATGTCCTCACCGTTCCGAAAGGCCTCCAGCATGGCGGCATCCTTCGAAAACGCCGCCATGAGACGAAGTTCAATCTGCGAGTAGTCAGCCGAAATCAGCACATGGTTCTCGTCCCGTGCCGTGAAGGCGCGACGAATCAGCTTGCCGCGTTCGGTACGAATGGGGATGTTCTGCAGGTTCGGGTCGGACGAACTGATCCGCCCCGTTTCGGTGAAGGCCTGCGAATAGGTGGTGTGGACGCGACCATTCTCGTCAATCAGGGTCGGCAACTTGTCGACATAAGTCGACTTCAGTTTCGAGCAGGCCCGGTAGTCCAGAATCGAGCGCACAATGGGATGCTCGTCGATCAGTTTCTGTAGCGTCTTCTCGTCCGTCGAATACTGCCCTCGGGCCGTCCGTTTCGCCGCGTCCGGATTGAGTTTCAGGCGATTGAAGAGAAGTTCGCCCAGCTGGGCGGGACTATCCACGTTCAGCCCGGGATCGGCGTACTTGTGAATGTCCTGGACGAGCGCCAGGATATCACGGTCAAGCTGTCGACCATACTCCTTGAGCGCCCCCGTATCAAGCCGAACGCCCTCGCGCTCCATGTCAATGAGCACGCGAACGAGGGGCTCCTCCACATCCGCCAGGGACTTCATCGAACCCGCCGCCTCGACCTTCGGCCGCAAGGCATCGTCCAACTGCAATGTCACGTCGGCATCCTCCGCCGCGTAGTCGCAGATGTCCGCCGCCTTGAGACTCCCCATCGAAAGCTGCGCCCGCCCACGCTGCCGCTCGCCGATCAGGCGCTCAATGGGAATCGGACGATAGTTCAGGTACTGCTCGGAAAGAAAGTCCATGCCATGCCGCGCCGCCGCATCAAGACAGTAGTGCTCAAGCATCGTATCACGCGGTGTCGAGGCAAAGCCCACGCCATAGCGGCGCAGGACGGACTGGTCGAACTTGACGTTATGACCAACAAGAACCTTCGACGAATCGGCGAAGAGCGGACGAAAGATGTCAATCAGGTCGCCTTCTACATACCAGGCCCGCCCCGGCTCAATGGCGAACGAGAACCCGACGAGCTTGCAGAAGTGGGCCTCGGTCGACTCGTGCCCGTCAACGGCCGCCGTCTCGGTATCAAAGGCAATGCGCGGGGCGGCCATCAGAATGCCCAGCAACTCCCGTGCCTCCGCCTCGGTGCTCACGAGCCGATAGTCGTGCGCAACGGTTTCAATTGTGCGCATCACCTCCGCTGGCTTTGCCGACGATGGCACGCCCCCGACGGGGAGTTCTCCCTCGCCAAGAAACTCCCGCGCCAGCCGGCTCAACTCGAACTTGGCACAGACGGTCGACAACTTCTCCCGATCCGCAGGCTTCAGGCGATAGGCCTCCCAGTCCGGCTGAATGGGCACATCCGTACGAATCGTCGTCAGGAACTTCGAAATGCGCGCATCCGCCGCGCTCGCGGCAATCCGCTCGGAGAGCTTGCCCTTCACCTTATCGGCGTTCGCAAGAATTCCCTCCACGTCACCGAACTGCTCAAGCAGGCCGACGGCCGTCTTTTCTCCCACGCCGCGAATGCCGGGGATGTTGTCCGACGCATCACCCGCCAAGGCCAGGTAGTCAATCATCTGCCGCGGACTCTTCAGGTGCCAGTGCTCACAGACCTTCGCCTCGTCATAGACATCCGCGCCGTCCCCCGAACGGGACGGACGGTACAGGCTCACGCCCGGCCGCACCAGTTGCGCGGCATCCTTGTCTGGCGTTGCGAGATAGACGTCAAAGCCGGCCTCCGCGCCCTTGACGGCAAGCGTCCCCATCACATCGTCCGCTTCAAAGCCATCGACCCGCACGACGGGGATGCGCAGGGCCTCGGCCAGTTCAAACGCGTAGGGAATCGACGCGGCGAGATCCTCGGGCATCTTGTCCCGCGTGGCCTTGTAGGGCGCATAGGCCTCATGGCGAAACGTCGGGCCACCCGGGTCCATCGCCAGCACCACGTGCGTCGGCTTCTCGCGTTTGATAATCGAGAGCATCCCATTGACCAAGCCAAGCAAGGCCGACGTGTTGATGCCGGTGGCCGTCATGCGCGGATTGCGCAGGAAGACGAAATGCCCCCGGTAGAGGAATGGCATCAGGTCGATGACGAAGAGCTTGCTCATGCGCGTTCCACGTTTCGACGCTCAAGCTCCTGGCGGTACGCCTCAGGCGAGAGCGGCCGACGGGCAACGCCCGAACGAACGGCCGCCATGGCGACGGCAAATGAGACTTCGGTGAAAAGGCGGCGGTCGAACGGCTTCGGGATGATGTAGTTCGTCCCGAAGGTCAAGTCCTCACCGGGATAGAGTGCCTTCACATCCTCCGGCACGGGTTCCCGCGCCAACTTGGCAAGGGCCTCGGATGCCGCGACCTTCATTTCCGAGTTGATTGTCGTCGCACGAACGTCCAGCGCACCACGGAAGAGGTAGGGGAAACCGAGCACGTTGTTGATTTGGTTCGGATAGTCGCTCCGCCCGGTCACCATGACATACTTGCGCCCTTCCATCGCCTTGGCAACTTCCTCGGGGCGAATCTCGGGATCGGGATTGGCCATGGCGAAAATGGCGGGGAAGTCCCCCATCGCCTGCACATCCTCACCCGAAATCACATTCGCGGCAGAAACGCCGATGAAGACGTCGGCACCGGTCATCGCCTCGCGGCGCGTCAGCGTCTCGGGCACGGCGCGCGCATGGACGCGATTCTGGGGCGGCAAGTCCGTGCGACTGGCCGCCAGGACACCGCGAATGTCAAACATCGTAATGTCCTTCACGCCAGCCGCCTTGAGCATATCGGCGATGCGCGTCCCGGCCGCGCCGGCCCCGTTGATGACAATCTTCAGCTCTCCAAGCGTCTTCCCCTTCAGGTGGGCGAAATTCATCACACCGGCGGTTGCGATGACGGCCGTCCCCCACTGGTCGTCGTGAAAGACCGGAATGTCCAGCAGGCGGTCGAGCGTATCCTCAATCTCGAAACAGGCCGGCGCGGCAATGTCCTCCAGGTTGATGCCACCGTACTGCGGCGCAATCGCCAGCACGGCATCGATAACGCGCTTCGGGTCCGTCTTCCCGGTATCCTTGCCGTCCACGCGGCAGTGGTTGAGCGGAACGGGCCACGCGTTGACATCGGCAAACGACTTGAAGAGCACGACCTTGCCTTCCATGACGGGAATCGAGGCCGTTGCGCCGAGGTCGCCCAGCCCGAGAATCGCCGTACCGTCCGAGACGACGCCGACGAGATTGGCCTTGGAGGTGATGTCAAATACGGCGGACGGATTTGCCGCGATTTCCTTCACGGCCTGCGCCACGCCCGGCGTATAGGCCAGGCAAAGGTCATCCTTCGTCTTGAGAGGCTTTGGGAGAGAGACGGCGACCTTGCCGCCCTCGTGATACTTGAGAATCGATTCCTTGCTATAGTTTGCCATAAGAGTTCCTCTTCGCCTTGTTCTATTCGTCCAACAGTTCCCGTCCGGCGGACGGTTTCGCACCCGCCGCGATTTCCGACTCGTTCAGATTGAACAGCGTCACCCGCACACCCGTCGGCTTCAGCGTCTTGAGCACGATATCAAGCCAGTCCGGCGACAGTTCGCAGACAATCACGACCGTATCGGCCTTCGTCTCACGCACAATCATCGGTGCCTGCAGAAGCGGACCAATGACCTGCACACCGCCAATGTAGCGGCCGCGCAAAGTCAGGTCGTCGTCAATGATGCCGACGATGAGCCGATTGCGCGTCGCCGCCCGCCGCACCAGTTCGCGGCGGAACGAACGGTAACGAAGCCCCGCCCCATAGACCAAGATGCGCGACGTCTCGGACTCGACCTTCAGTCGTGAACCGTCCACCACATAGAAGACATCTCGCACGGCGCTCCTGAACAGGCGCGCAAAGCTAAGCACCAGAATCAGCAGGGCCGCAAACTCAAAGGTGAACGGAACAAGCATTTCGCTGTTAAGGCGCGGATGGTAGTAGACGATGACCGACCCCAACAATGTCCCAAGGATGCAGGCACCAGCAAGGGCAAGGTAGTTGGTCATCATGGCCCGCGACCAAATCGTCTGATAGACGCGGAAGCCCACAAGACAGACGAAAACGAGGAGAACGCGAATCGGCCATGCCCGCATAATCATGGTCCGGTTGACATCCAGCGAAAGGGACTTGCAGACAAGAAGGTAGACAAGCGAAATGACTACAATGTCAAAGACAACCCACAGGGGGACCTCCAGGTGCGCGAGCCGCCGCCGGGTCGAAACGCGGCGGTCGTGCGCCATGGTATTGAGAAGCCGCCCGATATCAAAGAGTTCAATGCGGGCAATGTCCCGGAAGATGACAATCGCGGCAATCGTCAGAGCCAGCAGCCACAGGCCGCCAGACCGAGACCTGAGGACCATGCCGACGAAGCCGATGCCCACCAGAAGAAAGGCGAACAGGTAGAGTATCCACGCGGCCTTGCGCTGATTCAGCCCAACCGCACGGAGGATGCGGTGATGCAGGTGATCCTTATCCGCCGTCATCACCTGACCATCGCTCGCTCCCCGGTTCAGCAAGTGCCGCGTCGTTCGGCGCAAGATGGCCAGGGACGTATCGAAAATCGGCACTCCCATCGCCAGCAATGGCACGCCAACGGAAACAAGATATGAATTCGGTTCGTGAGACAACAAGGGCAACGCCGACAACACAAACCCGATGAACATCGACCCGCAGTCACCGAGAAAGACGGAGGCCGGATTGTAGTTGTAGCGCAGGAACCCAAGCAGCCCCCCCGCAAAGGCAAAGTAGAAAAGCGTCGCGGTTGGCCGCCCCGTCAGAATCAGCGCCCCCGCCATGCCAACCGTGGCAATAAGGGCAAGCCCGCTCGCGAGTCCATCCAGTCCGTCAATCAGATTGAAGGCATTGACCGCCCCAACAATCCAGAAGACCGTCACGATTCCGTCAAGCCAAACGGGCATCACGGGAAAAATATCGCGAAAGCCAAGCCCGACCCACGCCCATGTCAGAACGGCAATGACGACCTGCCCGAGCAACTTGACCTTCGGCGGAAGCGAGAACTTGTCGTCGACAAGCCCCAAGAGGACAATGCCCGCCGCGAGGAGAATCAGCTTTCCATACGCCGCCGCCGCGACAAAGGGAAACGAGGAAAAGCCCCACATCACGAGATACGACCCGACGACTCCGAGAAAAAGCGCAAGCCCGCCACCACGCGGAATCGGCACCTTGTTGATTCGCCGCGCATCCGGCTTATCCACCATCCCCATCCGACGATTCAGTCCCCGGACAATCGGTGTCAGAAGAAGCGTCAAGGCAAGTGCCAAAACAAACGTAACCGCATAGGGCAACAGGACCTCAATCACGGCAGGACTCCTTTCAGACGCTTCAGAAACGCGACGAACTGCGCCTCATCCGAGACGGAAGCATTCACGGAAACCATGACCCAGCGGTCAATCCGCCCCCGGAAGGTCCGATCCAGAATGTCGCGGAAGATGCGCTTCACGTGGGATGACGTGCGATAGCCATCCTGATTTGCAAATGTGTAGGCGAAGCCGAGCGGCGCGGCATCCCGCCGTTCAAGGGTAATCAGCCGCCATTCAACGCCATCCACCTGGACGGTGTGCGGCCGCATCATCTGGTAGCCCTGCGAAGGAAGGCAAAGTTCAGGGCGATGAATCGAACTCTTGCTCCGCCCGCCGAGGACGGTTGAGACGAGATACCACTCGCCCCGCTCATCCGTGTAGTTGCGCTTGTTTAGTACCGTGTCGGATGGCAAAGTCGTCAGTTCGGCTTCCGTCGGGGGCACGGCTTCGCTTGTAAACCCGGACAACTCACCAAGGGCAATCGCAGGGGCCTCGGCCAGAATCGGGTCGACCGTCCGCGCCTGGTAACACATCAGACCAACCGTCAGGGCGCACATGAGCACAGGTATCAGAACGCGGCGCATCACTTGCCCCCTTTCGAGATGAGACGACTCGCGAGCAACATCAGCAGAATCGCGGCAAAAAAGACGACATAGCCCGAATAGTCGTGGTAGAAGCCCGTGGCGAAATCGGGCGAACACGTCGCCGCGACCGCCACAATCGTGAAGATGCGAACCACGTTCCCGAAAATGGCGATGGGAATTGAAAGCACGAAGAGCAGACCACGACGCAACCAGGTTGACTGGTAGAAGTAGGCGTACCCGGCCGTCAGGGCCATCAGCGCGAAGATGGAGCGCAAGCCACTGCACGGCTCGGCGACGTCAATCGCAAAAGACCCCGTCGATGACATCAGCATCGTGCCGCGCCGCAGGACATCGACCCCAAATCCCTTCAGGACACCATACGCAACGGATGTCGCCAAAAGCCTCAGGTGAACCGTGATAACATCCAGAAATGTTGTCAGTGGCAGGCAAAAGAGCAGGAACGCCGCCGGAAAGAGCACACGCATCGCCAGCTTCCGCCCAAAAAACGCCCACGGAATCGTCCAGCACAACCCGGCAAACGCCAGTATCTCAAAGCGAACCTGAAGGCCCCTCGCCCCCAACAGCCCCAAAAGAAAGAACGGAATGGAAAGGAAAACGCCCGCAAGGCTCGGATTCCCCACGCTCTCCGCAATCTGCCGCCGATCATTCCACAGCACATAGAGTGAAAAGAGCGGCACAAACCACCCGTAGGAAAGATCTTCCTCGACAGCCGAGAAGACGGCCGGGGCATGATCAGTCAGCAACAACCGAAACCCCCAGAGCATCGAAAGCATCGAAAGGGCGAAAAGAGCCACTCTTATCTTTAATTCACGCGAAACCATTGCCTAAATTATACCATATTTCGTGAACTTCCGTCTGATTCAAGCACCCGCAGGGCGAAACACCGAATGGCGCGAGAGACGGTGAACCAAGAACGGACGCGGACTTCTCACGCCAAACGACGCGGTTCAAATGGCAACATGGCGCAATTCGCGCCCGTCAAAGTAGCCGAACGACCGCGCCGACCCGCCCTTGGGGAGCGAAATCGAACCCGGATTGAAGATGGTCATACCGCACGGCAGTTTCTTCAGTTCCGGAATGTGCGTATGCCCGTGCGCCAGCACCGTTCCCATACCAAGCGGCGGCAAGTTGCGCTCGTTCCATCGGTGCCCGTGCGTGAGGAAGAATGTCACGCCATCGGCCTCTATTAAAGCGTAGTCGCTCATGATGGGGAACTCGACCATCATCTGGTCGACTTCCGCATCACAGTTGCCGCGCACGGCGACAATCCGGTCCTTGAGTCCGTTCAGGCGTTTCGCCACGGCGACGGGATCGTAGAAATTCGGCACGCCATTGCGCGGCCCATGATAGAGCAAGTCCCCCAAGAGCGCAATCTTGTCGTAGCCAAGCGATTCCGCCGCGGCCAAGGCGGCCTCAAGCGTGGAGGGCACGCCGTGGATGTCGCTGATGAAGACAATCCTCATGCAACCACATCCTCCGGCAACTCGGACTCAAGCAGTTTCCTCGCGGACCCGACGCCGCCAAGAAGACGGACGAAATAACCCTCGACGCGATCCGCCAGTGGCGTTTTCGTCAAATCAGTACCGAAGACGGACGCATTCGAAAGAATGCCGCGCAACTCGCCGTGGTAAGAGGCCGGGTCATTCCAGACAATGCCTGCGAGTTTGCCCTGCAGTTCGTCCTTGAGAGGATCGGCCGAGACTTCCATCGGCTCCCCACGGTCGTTCACGGCGAGCAAGTAGCGCATCCAGCCGGCAAGTGCCAGGGGAATCGCGACGAGTGCATTCAGGTCGCGTCCCTGGGCCAGGTAGCTCTTGACAGTCTCGCCGAAGCGGACACCGACCTTCTGCGAGGTGTCGGTGGCAATGCGGCGGGGGTCGTCCGGCATGAACGGATTGGGCAGGCGCTCGTTGACGACCTCGTCAATGAAGGCACGCGGCGAAAGGATCTTCGGATCCACCACCACGGGCAAGCCCTCGACATAGCCAAGCCTCCTGACAAGCCGCACGATGTCGCGGTCCTTCATCTCCTCGCAGATGAGCGTATAGCCAAACAGGCATCCGTACATGCTCATCGCCGTGTGGAGCGGATTCAGGCACGTCGTCACCTTCATCTTCTCCGTCTTGTTCACCGTCTCGCGGTCCGTAAAGTACACCCCAGCACGGTCGAGCGGCGGACGCCCGTTCGGGAACTTATCCTCAATGACCAGGTACTGCGGCTTCTCCGCATTGACGAACGGCGCGATAAAGGTCTTTCGAGACGTCACAATCGGATCCATGCCCTCAATGCCGGCCTCCGCAAGTCCGGCCCGCACCCGCTCGTGCGGACGCGGCGTAATCTTATCAATCATCGACCAAGGAAAGGCCACACGCGAATCGTCCGTCAGGTAGGCGACGAAGTCGGACGAGACGAAACCGTTCGCTTCCCACGCACGGGCAATCTCCAGGACGGCCGACATCAGCTTCTCGCCATTGTGCGAACAGTTGTCCATCGATACGACGGCAATTGGCGCTCCCCCCGCCTTGAACCGTTCGAGAAGAAGAGCGCAGACAATGGACATCACGTGCTTCGGTGCCTGCGGCCCCGCCTTCTCGTCCTCCTCAGCAACCGGCAGAAGCGCACCGTCCGTACGGCGCAACTGGTAGCCCTTCTCGGTAATCGTGAACGACACCATCCGCAAACTGGGCGCACGGAAGATTTCGCGGAAGCGTGCGGAAGCGGCCGCATTCGAGAAGTCGGCCTTCAGGGCCTCGGCGACCGAAGCCAGGACTTCACGCGTCGTCGTCCCATCGGGATTGAGCGTCACGTTCAGGGTCAAGTTGTCGAAATCCGAATAGATGCGGTCGATGATGTCGTAGTCAAAGGTATCGGCCGCGATGATCCCCGTCTGGACAAGACCAGCTTCCAGAAGCCGCTGGTTGAGGGACGCGATGAAGCCGCGGAAGATGTTGCCCGCACCAAAATGAATCCATTCGGGGGTGGCCGCCGTCGCCTTGCGAACCGCCGCGATGTCAAAAGTCGGCAACTTTACGCCCGCCGCCTGCCAGTCGGCGGCATTCCGTTCAATGGAGTCAAGATTCAGTCTCATCAGTCAGATTCCTTTTCAATGTCTCAAAAAGATTGGTAGCAGGTATTATATCAAAAACCGCTTGCTCGTGGGCTTGCGCGGCGGCGCGCCCGTGCAAGCCGTGGCTCAATCCGCCCCCGAACCGACGAATTTTTGGTATAATACCGCCCAATTCGCCCGACAGGGCAATCGGATGGGATTGTAGCTCAACTGGACAGAGCGACGGTTTCCTAAACCGTAGGTTCCGGGTTCGATTCCCGGCAGTCCCACCATTTCGCCTGAACGGCACCATTTCGGCATCGCTTTTACAATGAAGAAGAAGGAACAGAGACCCAATCCTTTACCACTACCGACAATCCGCCGGTATCCAGTCTATCTTCGCGCCATCAAGGCCAAGATGGCCGGCGGCGAACTGCATGTCTCCAGCGCGGTTCTCGCCGAGGAACTGGGTCTCGACCCCGTCCTTGCCCGAAAGGACCTCGCCATGGCCGGCGTTCCCGGTCGCCCTCGCCGCGGATACCCCGCAAAGGCACTGAGCGAGGCCATCAACCGCGCGCTCGGCTGGGACAACGCGACGGACGCGGCACTTGTCGGTGCCGGCTCGCTCGGGTGCGCCCTTCTCGGCTACTCCGGGTTTGAGGAACAGAACCTGTCCATTACGGCCGCATTTGACGCGGATGCCCTTCTCGTCGGCGAAACGATTCACGGCGTCAAGATTCGCCCGATGGACGAGCTCGCCCGCATCATCCAGCAGCTCCGCATCAAGATCGGCATCCTGACTGTCCCCAGTACGGCGGCACAGGAATGCGCCAACGCGCTTGTCGCGGCGGGCATCAAGGGCATTTGGAACTTCTCCTCCATCCAGCTCTCCGTCCCACGCGGCGTAACCGTCCAGAACGTCGACCTTGCGCAGTCGCTTGCCGTCCTGTCCCACGCAATCGCCAGCGGAAAGTAAGCCTTCCGCGCGGCGGTTTTCACCGGAAGCCGACAAGCCTTCGCCACCAGGCGTCAACCAGCCGAACCTTCACCCGATTCCCCGTGGTTGGGATGAGCCGAAGGCGCGTACGCCCGTTCGGCTTGAGGACAATCGGCACGGGATGCTCGGCAATCCACCGGCGGCGGAAGTCCGCATACGCGGGCTTCTCTCCCTCCACAATGAAGACGGGATCACCCGCCTCATAGCCGATTGAAATCTTCCTCTCCCCCTCGTTCTCGGCGACAATCTCCAGTCGCAACTGCCGCGGACGCTCATCCATCGAAGCGAACACCTCCGCAAAATACCCCATCAGGTCCTGCGGCGACGGCTGTGCCGGATTCACTCGGATGAGCGCCCGATCCATCATCAGGCGTCCGGCCACAATTCGTGGGCCAGTTCGCGCAACTTGTACTTCTGGATCTTCTGCGAGGCCGTCATCGGGAACTCGTTCAGGAAGTGGACGTACTTCGGGATCTTGAACCACGAGATGCGGTCCTTGCAGAACGCCGCGACATCGGTCTCAAGAAGGTCGGCGCCCTCGGCCGGAATGATGAAGGCCGCAGGCTGCTCGCCGTACTTCTTGGATGGACAGCCAACGACGGCCACGTCACGCACACCCGGCATCGTGCCGAGGAAGTCCTCGACTTCCTTCGGCGAGATGTTCTCGCCGCCGCGAATGATGAGATCCTTCAGTCGGCCGGTGATGTAGTAGTAGCCCTCGGCATCCATCCGCCCGATGTCGCCGGAGTGTAGCCAGCCGTTCTTGTCGATGCACTTCGCCGTCTGCTCGGGCATATTGTAGTAGCCCTTCATCGTGTTGAAACCTCGGCAACAGATTTCGCCATCCCTTCCAATTGGGGCCAAGTCGCCCGTCTCGGGATCGATGATGGCGACCTCCACGCCGGGAAGAGCCTGTCCAATCGTATTGCACTTGCGCTCAATCGACGGCTCAAAGTAGCGCGTCATCGTCATGACGGGACCCGATTCCGTCAGCCCGTAGGGGTTCGTAATCTCGCGCATGAACATCTTCGTCTGAGCCTGCTGCATACGGTGCACGGGGCAGGCACTGCCCGACATAATGCCCGTCCGCAACGAACTCAGGTTGAAGCGGTCGAAGAGCGGATGGTCCAGCATCGCAATGTACATCGTCGGCACCCCGTAGGTCGCCGTGCACTTCTCGCGCTCGATGGACGACATCACCTGGACAGGATCGAACTTCTCAAGAAAGACCATCGTCGACCCGTGGTTGACGCAGCTCATCACGCCCAGCACACACCCGAAGCAATGGAAGAGCGGCACGGGAATGCACACGCGGTCGCGGGCAGAAAGGTTCTGGCACGCCCCAATCCAGTATCCGTCGTTGGCGATGTTCCAGTGGGTCAGCTGAACGCCCTTCGGAAAGCCCGTCGTCCCCGACGTGTACTGCATATTCACGACATCATGCACATCACACTCGGCCTGACGCTTCAGGTAGTCCTCCTGCGACACCTCACAGGCCAGGGACTTCACCTCGTTGAGGGAATACATACCGCGATACTTCTCGCCGCCGAGGAAGAAGACTCGCTTCAAGTGCGGATAGCGGGCGGACTTCAGTTCGCCGCGCGAACATTCCTTCAGTTCGGGAATCAGTTCATTCAGGACCTGAATGTAGTCGCAGTCGCGGTAGCCGTTGATAACGAAGAGGTTCTCGGTATCGGACTGCCGCAGGGCGAAGTCGATTTCCTGCCGCTTGTAGTTGATGTTCAGCGGCAGAAGGATTGCCCCAATCTTGGCCGTTGCGAACATGAGAACGACCCAGTGCGGAACATTCGTCGCCCAAAGGGCCACCTTTTCACCGCGCTTGACGCCGAGCGCCATCAGCCCCTTGGCCACGTAGTCAACCTCTTCGCCAAACTCATACCAGGTCAGCCGGTAATCGCGGTCGGCATAGACAACGGCATCGTTTTCGCCGCAGCGGGCAATCGTCTGGTCAAGCAACTGTCCCAGCGTGTAATTGCGCGTAATCGGAAGATTGTGCCAGGGCGTTCCCGTGGAGACGCTCTGCGTAAAGGGCGCCTTCGAAGGTGCCGTACCGAACGGATCTGTCAACTTAAACTGGCTCATAAGTGCGGATATTATACCAAAACCGCCCGCATCGCGCTGAGCATCTCCCCGCGCCCATTCGCGCGGATGCGCGCTCTCGCGACGGCTTGAATCGACGCGGAAATGCCCAACACAAAGGGAAGTTTTGGCGATTATAGAGAGTGGAGAGGCCCATCTCCACGGGCGGAGACGGGCATGACGACGGGAAAGCACCTTAGTCCTTTGCACAAACCACTAAGGTGCTTTGGGTAAACCACCTTAGTCCTTTGATCAAACCACCTTAGTGCTTTCCCGACAGGTTGCGCAACCTCGACCCTTCGGGTTGCGCATCCCGGACCCGTTAGGTTGCGCAAGTCAGACCCCCTGGGTTGCGCAACCCAGCACCTTCCTCTTGCTCCCGTCAAGGCGTGTTCCACGGCAAACGACAGGGCAGAGACTCCAACCATGTGACAAGGCGTGGGATTCGGGACTTGGGGGACTGGCTCAACATCACTCACGGGGAATCACCCAACATAAAAGGGAAAGCGAAAGCGCGGCACACTCTTCCTTAGTTGCCGCGCTTGAGAATTTAAAATGGAGCGGGCGATGGGAATCGAACCCACGTAAGAAGCTTGGGAAGCTCCTATTCTGCCATTGAATTACGCCCGCAGGACACATGTGCAACACCTTGATGGCTCAAGGCTGGCGGAGAGAGAGGGATTCGAACCCCCGATACCCTTGCGGGTATGCATGATTTCGAGTCATGTGCATTCAACCAGGCTCTGCCATCTCTCCTGCACGCGGCATATGATACCAAATCTTTTTCGCCGAAGTCAATAGGGAAGCGCGTGTTTTAGCGAAAGCCGCGCATTTTAGACGCTATTCCATTCAAAATCGACCCTAATGCGTATCCGTCTTGCGTCAGCGAGCGTTCGAAAGCCCCCTTCTGCGCGTATACATCTCACGCGAAACGGCCCGCGCCGCCTCCACCAGTTCCCAATAGGGCTGGTCGGTGACGGAGAGAAAACCAATCTGGTAGTTCTCGCCGTCTGGTCGACCCGTCAGCGGTTGATCGCGCCACTGGAACCAGTGCGTCCCGATGACACGCGGATTGTCGAGGCAACTCTCCACGTAGGCACGATAGCACTCGGCCCGGCTGGCCTGGCTCCGTGTCGCCACGAGTCCCGTATGGAACATTCCCCGGTCAAGGGCACCGAAATGGAATTCGCCGTTGATCATGGGCTTGTCCACGGCATCGGGCGGCAAGTCGCGGTCAAACGTCCGCTCATAGACATTGACGGAAACAACGTCACAGTGCCGTGCGGCCGCACGGTAAATGTCGACCGACCCCCAGGCGATTCGGCTGCCCAAATAGAGATGGTTCGGCAGTTCCTCCCGAAGAATCCGTGCCACGGTCGAGAAATACATGTCCGCCACCCGGGCAAGGTCGGGGAGATCATTCCATGAGAGCTCGTTGTCAACGAACACGCCAAGGCACCACGGATCCTCCCGCATCGTCTTCGCCGCCGCCCGCGCCCGCTTCCTCAAGATGCGCTCGAACTCAGGATTTTCCGGATCCGGCAGCGGCCCCCACCAGCCCTTCGAACCTGCACGGCGCGGCGCTCCCTGCGTGCTCAGGCAGAGCGTGTAGGGTGTCCGATGCAAGCCGTAAATCTGCGGCGACGACCAGTTGGCAATCGTGTTGAGTCCCCAGGCTCGAAGCCGCCGGTGCGCCATGTCCGCCGAAATCCGCCGCCAGTCGTCACCGTACTTGCGCACCATGTTGGCCGATGCAAATGCATACGTCGAGAACGGCACATGATTCGTCGCGGCATAAAACCCGTGCGCCGCCTTCCAGCTCTGCTTGCCCCAGAAGGCCCCGAAGACGGGGTCGTCCCGCTTCGGCAACCAGGCGAAATAGTTCTCGCGAAACTCCACGGCGGTCGAGTTCCCGCTGGATTCGACACAGTCGACCCCATGCGACCAGAAGAGGTTCCCGTCCGGGTCGACGAACCACCAGCGACCATCCACCTTCTCCGTCCTGAAGAATCCCGTGGCCCTCAGGCGCGGCCCCTTCGCCCAGCCGCCCCAACGGTCGAAATCGGGCGAGGGACCACTTCCGTTCGCCTCCAACCACGCCTTCTCGGTCTTTCGGGCGTTCACGAGTTCCGCATCCGAATGGATCTTGCCAGGCCAGTCGCCGTGCGCAAACTGCCCGTAACGATCCACAAATGGCAGGAAGGTCTTTGCCGAATAGACGACGGCCTTTCGGGCGACCGCATCCTGCGCACTGACCCGCAAGACGTCGAACGAATCCGGCCGAACGCCTTTTGCGACGCAGAGATGAAAGCTCGTCACCGCCCGGACGTCGAAAAGGCTCGACTGACCGTCTTGCGCCTTCGGATAGCCGTTCATGCCGACAAGTTCAAGCGGGGTATCCAATCGCCAGGGCTCCGGGTTCAGGTCGCAAACAATCGTTCCAACGCCACGCGGCGGCAAGGTTGCGCTTGCACCTGGCGAACGCCCCTGAAGGGCGCGGCTCTTGACGCTGAGCGTGACCTTGAGGGGGCGGTCAAGGCGATTTGACAATGCGATGGAAATCTCACCGGCCGACGACAGGTCAATCGCTCCCGCCGTCGCACTCACGTGCCGCCCGGGCCAGGACGAGGTCACAGCCGTCGTCTCCAACCTGAAGGCATCGGACGGATAAAAGACGCGCAGGGCGGCAACGAGCAGGCAACAGGATGTCATCATTTCACTTACCCTCCATAACTGGGCCATCCGACAAGTAGGCGCCCACGGCCCTCAGGCGCGTACGGAGTTCCCGTATCGGGACATTCCGGGTATCGTAAATTTTCTCCACCGCCAGCGCGGCGGCCAAGCCCGCCGCCTGCCCCGTGATGTAGCACGCAGGAATGACGCGAACCGAGGCCTGCATCACGCTGTCGGCCCCAATAGCCCGCCCGGCAACCAAGACATTACGCAACCCCACCGGCACAAGTGCCCCGTAAGGAATGCTGTAGGAAACGCCGTCCACGTGCCGCCGCGCATAGGACTTCGCAAAACCCTCCATTCCCTTCGCATCGGCCGTCTTCGGGTGGCTGTCGATTGGATAGGAATATCGCCCAATCTCATCGGCGAATCGGCCCGGACGATCGAAATCCGCCTCCGTCAGCGTCTTTTCGCACCGAATTCGCCGCGAGGCGCGAACGCCCAGCCAATCCGCCGTCCGCACCAGGGTCGCCTTCTCGCAACCAGGCACATAGCGGCGATAGTAGGCCTCATATTCGGCGAGCAAGGCCCGTCCCTTCACCATCGCCTGCGTCAGGCTCTTGGCGTCGCGGTCGTCCACGCCGAAGACATGCCCCACATTGCCCAGTCCGACTCCGATTTCCGAGTAGTTTCCCCGAATGCCCGGCAAGACGGTATCGTACTGGCTGAGGACCCCCTCCTTGTGTGCGAGCGCGGCAAATCGTCCGTCATCGCCGCGCTTGCGGGCGAAGTCCACGCCACCCCATTCGCTGCACAGCGTCGCCGCCATGGGTACACCCTTCTCGTCGCCATAGTCGAAGTCCGCCCCGGCCAGGGCGCACAGGAATCCCGACCCCGTACAGTCCACGAAGACATCCGCCGAAACCACCTTCATGCCATCCGGGTCGGAAACGACCGCATACTGGACGCGTCCCTCCCGAACCACAACATCCACCAGACGCGTATAAAAGCGGAAATCGGCTCCCGATTGAACGATGAGCCGATCGTAAAGCCGCTTGATGTCTTCGGTCTTGACCTCATGGCACTTTCGCCTGAGCTTGGTGCAGGGCCCGAAGAGCGACTCGTAGACGCGCTTGCCAAACCCACCCGCAAGGAAGTGGACACCGTCGTCAAAGTTCATCAGTTCCGCCACGCCGCCAATCGTACCCGCGCCGCCGAACGCTCCCGTCTGCTCGATGAGGAGGACTCGCCGCCCCGCCTCAGCGGCCGTGACGGCGGCACTCACGCCAGCCGGCCCACCTCCAATCACACAGACGTCAACCGACGCGAGAATCGGCAGGTCGCAGCTCACCCGCACGGTGGCCGCCGCGTTGGCCGCGGCGACCGGCACGGCGTTCGAGACAGCGGCGGGAGCTTCGCCCGAACTCGACTTGGACGGCGGATAGACTCCCATGAAGTTCGGAGGTATCAAGCCCCGCAACCGCGCCCGCCAATAAGCCGCGAACAGGTGCGTCGTCCTCAGCGACCACCAGCCGTCCGGATGCCCCGTCCGAAGCGCCTTGGTGAAAATCATGAGCTCCGTCTCATCGTAGGGCTCGTTGTTCGCCGTCAGTTGCGCAAGGGCCAGCTCGGCATCGGGGGCCATTCCATACCACTTGTGCTTCGGATTGTTCCACATATCCTTGGCCCTGAAATCCGCCTCGGCGGCGGACTGCCTCAATCCCTCCAGCAGTCCGGCGCGGCGAATCGGATCGCGCTCACAGCCCAGGACGACCTCGATTGAGACATTCATCTGAAGAAGCGTGTAGGTCGGCGTAATCCATTTCCACTTCGGGTCTTCCGCCTTGTTCTTCGTCATGAACGCCGCGTCCGCACACGCCTTGTCGGCGAGCTGCTCGTAGAGTTCCTTCCAATGGCGGTCACCCGTCGCATCATACGCGGCGGCGTAGATGGAGGGCAGTCGGCACGAGTTCGTGGCGTTCGTGCTGTTCGGCCACCACATCCGGCAAATGCCGCGTGGATCCTTGCGGCCGTCGCAAAGTCCGAAATTGTAGTCAGTCTCAGGACGAACCGTCCGCTCCATCCGCGCCGCGACCTCGGCAATGCGCTGCCGCCATTCACGCACAAGTTCAGGACGCGCCATCGACGAATGGGAGTAACGGTAGAGTCCGTGAACCCAGTGCGTGTGCTGGTCGATGGACGAGATGGAGCAAATTGACGTGCCGTCCTCCTCGCAAAGCCCACGCGCCACAAAGCCCGTGTACGGGTGCCGCGAGGTGAGGTTCAGAAGACCACGGGCAATTTTCGCCGCCCACTCCTCGGTCTCGACCATGCGCGGATCCGTCACGTCAACGCCCTCGCGCAGCAAGGTCTCCCAGCGGTCCACGCACCCCGAGAGCCCAATCGCCCCCGTAATCGCACAGTCCGCCATGCCAACCCCGTAGCCATCCCCCGCCTTTGCGTCCTTGCTCCAGTCGTGGATGCCGTTCTTGAAGGTCGAGGCCTTCTTCACCTTGTCGAGGTCGCACGCGTAGATGAGCGAAGTCCGTGCACTCCAGTAGCGCCCCATGCAGGACCGAAACGCCCCGTCGACGAGCGTCTCAAGGCTGCCTTGCGCATCCCCACCCCGAACTGCCGCGCCAACGAAAAGAAGACCGGCCGCAAGAATCAGTTGTGTCTGCCGTTTCATCGTTATCCTCAGCGAATGATAATCAAGAACGATGTGCGCTTCTTCACCGTCACAGCCAGATGGCGATCGCCCGACTTGTTCACGTAATCAACCGACACCTTCTGGTTGCCACGGGAAACAACGGAAATCTTCTCTGGCGTAATCTCAAGGGCCCTCGCCGCCTGCGCCAGCAAATAGGTTCCTTCCGTCTTCACCCGCGTCACGTCCACGACGATCTCAGCATTCCCCAAAAAACATTGTGCACCGAAAAGACCGCACCCGTGCTCGCCCCGATACCCTCCCTCCGGAACCTGAAAGCGAATCTCGGGCGTGCCAGCCGCCATCATGCGCGAGGACGAGACGAAGCATCCGGTCTCCCCCGCAATGACGAGTTGATTCTTGGCGAGATCCGTGGTGCCGCCGACGTTCAAGGCCCCGAGGCGCACATCGCCCCCCGCGACAACCGTGCCGCCGTCCACCGTGAAGACCGTCGGATCCGTGCGGGGCGTCGACGCATCATCCCCAACATTTGCCGCGCCGATAATCAGGCCGTCGAGGAACTTGGCCGTCGCCGGCGAATCGGCCGAACCAACCAGCGTAAAGGCGACACGCCGTGCCGAGGCGCGCTGCGGCAGCGGCAAATTCGACTTCACCGTGAATGTCGAATTGGCAACCCGGATGTCAAGTTCGTCCGAACTCTCCCCATAGCCGACGCGCACAGTGTCAGCCGAGAATGTCGACCCGTCCGAAACAAGGAGCTTCTGCCGCGCATTCTCTTTGAAGTCACCGATGCACAGTTGAGCGAGCGTGACGGACGAGTGGCCCGAGACAAGCAGGCTGCTGTCACAATTCCGTGCCGCCCCGCCAATGGAGACCTTCTTCGCCTCCAGCATGGACGCATCCGCCACCTTCACATAATTGCCGCCCTTGGTCGTTGGCGAGATGACGATTTCCGCGTCGGGTGCGAGGAAATACGACTCGGCGCACACCTGCAACGAGTTATCGACCGTGTTGTTGCCAACCTGCACAGCGCCCTTCTGACTCCACCGCGCACCATTGCGCAGAATCACCGGCACCTTCCCCGCGTTCCCCGAGGCAATCTTGAGGGCCCCCGTATTTTCCACCGTTCCCCCATCCACCGTGAACGGCTCCGGGTACGACTCATTCGGATAGCAGGCCGCTATGTCGATGTCACCCGACGACTTATAGATGCCACCACCCCAGATCTTCGTTACATTGCGCGTTCCCCCCTTATCGAGGTAGCCCGCCGATGTGACGGTCGCACCCGGCCCAATGTCCAACCCGTTGTTTGCATAGCCGCTCACCAGAAGTTGCCCGACGACATCAAACTGACAGTTCCGAATATCCGTCCGCACCGACGAACTGTTATACGCATCGCCCCACAGCGACTTCGAGCGCCCGACGGCAAAGTCCCCACCAACCGAGAACCGGCCACCCGTATAGGACGCGGAAGCGGCATTCCGAAGACCACCCGACGTGCGCAGAACCGCCGCGTCGGAAAGCGTGAAGTTCGCCCCCTTGCCCGCAACGGACAGCGAGGAAACCGTCGCGAGATCGGAGGAGACGGAAACGGCGGGTGCCGGCGAGGACTCGAAGCGCACGTCCGCCGTGCCCCCCGGCACCGCATGAGAATCCCAGTTCTCAGGAGTTTCCCACGCCCCATTCCCTCCCGTCCAAAGGACAGTCTCGGCCACAACGGCCGAAGTCAAGAGTCCGCAGAAGAAGGCAATCGCCCCCTTTTTGCAGCTGAAGGTGCATCCAAATTCCTCACTCGTTTTCACTGCCATTCCTGTACTCCTTCACTCACACATCACCCGACAATGACCTATTGCCAGTTTGATTAAAGCGAAGGATATCAAAAAACGCGTCCCTGCGCAAGCAGAAAATTGCCTGGAGTTGACCACAGGCATCCCGCGGCAGATGGTTTTGCCGCGCCTGCGCCTTCACAACGCCTGCAAAATAGAGAACAAGGCCCACAACGAACGGGCGGAGGTGAGGAGCTGAACGGGACGCGCCCCCGCACACGGCAGGAGCAGGAGAAGAATACAAACGAGCCAGCCACTCACAGTCCTTCCCTTAGCGGCTTCGCCTCGGGGAGGCGCGTACCGTCGCGGAGTGCCGCGTCGACCCGGCGGCCGAGCTCCGTCCGGAAGGGCGGCGCGAACGGGCGCAGAATGCCCGGGCACCGCCGCACCGCCGCCGCGTAGGCCGCGCCGTCCCGATCCCCGTCCGCCGCGTAGGCGAGGTACACGACATCCGACACCTCCGCCGCCGAGAGGTGCACAAGGTTGGCACTCCCCTTCCGCGCCGCGTCGAGGCACCTCCGTGCCGTCTCGTCGAGCACGCGCCCCTTCAGCTGCGGGACGTCGTAGTCCACCTGGAACACCCCGCCCTCGTTGAGGCGGAACACGCGGTTGGAGAAGACGCCCTCCACCCCGAGCTGACGCATCACCTCCTCCGGCGGCA
>JBNMKZ010000033.1:0-25722 GCA_050874585.1 Verrucomicrobiota bacterium
GCCTTTCATCCATCGCGACCCTGCCCACTCGGCAGCCGTCGCGGCCAACTTCACCGTTTCCTCTTCGCACCGGACGCGAGTCCTCCACATGAAGACCTCGTTCCAATCCAAACAACGGCGGATATTATACCACAAATTTCGTCAGTTGAAGACGATGCGACGATTTTCTTCTCCATCCAAGTGGGTGAAGACAATGTGCCGCGCCGTCGGTGGAATCAGCGAACCGGCGCGTTCGGGCCATTCGACGACGAGAATCGCCCCACGCGCAAGGTAGTCCTCCCAGCCTATCGCCTCCACATCATCCTCGCCCTTCAGGCGGTAGAGATCCATGTGCACCAGCAAACGGTCGCCTTCTCCCAGGTGTTCCTGGACGATGCAGAACGTCGGCGAGGTCACGCGACCCCTGACCTTCAGGGCCGCCGCGAGTCCCTGCGTGAACGTGGTCTTGCCCGCCCCGAGATCCCCCTCAAGGCAGACGACGTCACCGGGGTGCAGCGTCGCGGCAAATGCCTTCGCCAAGCCCCAGGTTTCCTCGACCGAATGGACGACAAACTCACCTTTCATGACAAAAGACCCTCCTTCTTCAGTTCCTCAAAACAGTCCGAAACATAGTGCGGATAAAAGGCCGACGCGTGCGGAAGCCGCACAAAATTCGGAATTTCACCGGCGATGAGACGATCCGACGCGAGCGGCTCGTCCTTGAAGACGTCCAGCAAGGCTCCGGCAATCCTTCCGCCCTTCAGAGCCGTGACGAGCGCAACCTCATCCACCGCATTGCCGCGCCCGACGTTGATGACGACGCAACGGCGCGGCAACTTGGCGAGCAAGCGTGCGTCAACGAGGTTGTCCGTCCCCGTGTCTCCCGGCAACGCGGCAATCAGCCAGTCCGCCGTGCGAACCGCCGCGTCCAACTGCCCGAAATTCTTCCGCCGAATCCCGGTGATGCGAACGCCGAGAGCCTGGAGTTTCGCCCCAATCGCCCGGCCAATGCGTCCGAACCCGAGGATGACGGCATGGGTTCCGGCGAGGCAGTAGCTCGTCGAGGAGAGGTCGACACGCGGCCAACACTTCGGACTGCGCATCGCGGCAACGATTCCCCGGCACCAGGCGAGGGCCATCCCGACCACCGTCTCGGCAATGGCCGCGCCATGAAAGCCGCCGAAGTGAATCGTCACGCCCGCAGGGCCCGTCTTCGGCAGGAGTTCCTGTCCGGCGGCGGGTGTCGCGAGAACGCGCAGTTTCGGTGCCCGTGCGAACCAGTCCGACGAAAAATTCCAGACGATGGCGTGGGTTGCCGTGGGCAAGGCCTTGAGAAACGCCGCCTCGCTCGTGGCCCGAACGATGCGACTGCCCTTTGGAATCATCCGCCGCAAGGCGTGAAGATCGGTCTCGTGCACACGGAAGCAGCTCTCCGGCCACTCCAGCCAAATCAGATAGGTATTCCTCATTCGTCCAGGCTCCCCTTATAGGTGACGCGGCGGACCTTGCCGATGGCCGTGCGCTCAAGCGGCTCGTGTGAGACGACGACCTTGCGCACCCGCTTGTAGTCCGCGAGTTCGGCGCACCGTTCCTGGACGCGCTTGGTCGTTTGTGCCTCCATCTCGGTCCACGAGGGCTTCGTCCCACCGCCCTGCGCGGCGAACCAGTCCTCGTCCGGATAGACGACGGCCCCGACTCGCTCGCCTGGCACGCCGCCCTGCACATAGCCGATGACAATGACATCCTTCACGCAGGGTTCCTTTGCAAGGACGGTCTCGACCTCTTCCGGGTAGATGTTCTTGCCCTCCCGATTGACGATGAGCGCTTTCTTGCGTCCGCGGATGGTGATGAGACCTTCCTCATCAATGGAGGCGAGGTCGCCCGTGGCCAGCCATTCGCCGTCGAAGGCCTCCCGGGTCGCCGCCTCATTGTGGAAATAGCCCTTCATGACATTCGGGCCCTTGACCTGAAGTTCGCCCACGCCGGACGCGTTGACATCGGCGAGACGCACCTCGACGCCCGCGCACGGCTTGCCAATCGTGCCGATTTTCGTGCACGTCGAACTGGTCACCGAAACGATGGGGGCGCACTCGGTCAGTCCATAGCCCTCGACAAAATTGACGTGGAGCTTGCGGAAGCACTCCAGCACATGCCGAGGGCAAGGTGCGCCGCCCGTGACCATGTAGCGCAGCCGTCCGCCCAGTTTCAGCAGCACCATGTGCATGACGGGGCCGCGCAGGCCAATCGCCATCAGAAAGCGGGCGAGCCGAGACTCCTTCAGTCCGCTCTGAATCTTGTCGTAGAGTTTCTCCGCAAGAAGCGGCACGGCGAAGATGACGGATGGCCGCAGGAGGCGAATGTCGCGCCCAACGGTCCGCAGGGACTCCACGAACAGCATCGCGGCGCCCGGAATCATGGAAACCACGAAATTGGCCGTGAAACTAAAGGCATGGAAGAGCGGCAGAACGACCAGAAAGCCGTCCTTCTCGTTGAGATCGGCCCCGAATGTCCGAATGCCCCCTTCGGCATCCGAGCAGAAGTTCCGATGCGTGAGCATCGCCCCCTTCGGCTTGCCCGTCGTTCCCGACGTGTAGATGATGGAGGCCACGTCCTCCGCCTGCGCGACATGCGCATCATACCAGGCTCCGCCGCCCGCTATGCGCAGACTGTTGCACCCGACGACGGGAATCATGCCAATCTTCTGCCCGTCGAAGATAATCCCGTCCACGACCACGACGCCCCGGAGTTTCGGAAGCTTCGGAACGAGATTCATCATCATGCGCAGGTGCGCGGCATCCGTCGTCACGACCACCGCCTCCGCGTCCCTGAGGATGTACTCGACCTCCCCGTCGTGCAGCTTCGGGTCAATCGGCACGACGGCGAGGCCTGCCCCGGACTGCGCCTGATAGCACTCGACCCAGGCGGGGGAGTTGCCGAGAATCATCGCAACGTTCTCCGCCCCGGGTCTCAGCCCGAATCGCGACCCGTACCCCTCGGCCAGCTCGCGCACACGGGCGAGGAGTTCACTCCATGTCCGTGTGCACCACACCTTATTCTCGCACCAGCGCAGGGCGATCCGATTGGGCCGCTCGCGGGCATTTCGCTCCAAAAGTCCTCTTATCGTCATATCTTGATTCAAAACGCGTGACATTATACCATATCCTCCTTGGGACGATTCACCGCCGCGCCTTATGCAAGACCGCCGCGAACCGTCAATTTTCGGAACACACCACGACGGCACCGCCATCAGGCGGGACGCCGCCCGTCGGGCCTGTAGTCCAGTCGCGAAAAGATCGTGGCACAGACATGTGCGCCGACCTGCTCTCGCCAGGACTTGTCCGACACGCCCTTCGGGCGGAACGACTTGAACCAGACCCTGTCAGCCAGTGCATAGACGCTGACCTGCGCCCACACGGAAGATGTCCAGAGATCCAGTTCGCCCTCATCGTGGACGGCCTTGGCGAGGAGTGCCCGCAACGAATCGAAGACGGGCTTGCCGAAGGCGCGGCGGAACTCGGCGTGGAACTTCGTCGGATTCGTCACCTCATGGCGAAAGAGGCCCGCGCACAGGCGTTGGGTGCGGTTGCTCGGAATCGTCATGAAGAGAAAGTCGTCCACCCAGGTTCGGATGGCGGCCTGCCACCCGGCACAATCCTTGACACCCTGCGACAGAGCCGCAAGCGGTTCGCCCAAGTCGCCGAACAACCGCTTGGCCGTCAGTCGGTAAAGCGCGTCCTTGCTCCCGAAATAGCGGTTGGCCAGCGCAACGTTGACACCCGCCCGTGCACAGATTGTCCGAACGGAGGCGAGTTCAAAGCCCCTTTCGGCGAACTCCTCCGCCGCCGCATCCAGGATGGCCGTGCGCGTCGACTGTCCGTCGGAACGTTCACGCCTCTTCGTCGTTTCCTTCATTGTACCAGTCCTCCAGTTTCCTGTTGAATTCAAGCCGCGTCAAAGTCGCCCACGCCTTCACGCGCTCCGTCACATCCTCCACGTGCATCGTCACGACACGGCGGGGGGTGAACGGTGCAACGAAAAGCCAGAGGAGGACCGAACGCATCAGCGTCCAGCCGAAGGCGGGGGATGAATCGCGGCCGCGACGGCTCCAAATCGACCCCCAGAGTCCATGTGTCCGAATGGCGACGACGCGAACGCCAGTCGGCAGTGCGCGGCAGACCGTGTAGGCGAGCTGGCGCGTACCAATCTCCTCGTGCGGCGACGTCCAGATGTGCCCCGACGGATAGAAGATGACATCATCCCCCTTCTCCAGCGCACCCGTCACGACATCCTGAAGGCTGCGGGCAAGACGCGCCCCCTCCTTGCTCCGATGCTTGCGGAGGTCGGGGACTTTCACGCAACCGAGCGTCTTCAGGACCCGTGCCGAAATGCCGCCCCGATTCAGAAAGAGTTCATCGGAAAGCGGCTTGACGGGACGCTTCCAGAGTTCCGCGCCGACCAGCATCGGGTCCACCATGGCCGGATGGTTCGGCAGGACCAGAATCGGCTCCTTCACCTCAAGCGGGGCCATCGTGTCAACGCGGACATCATAACGCCGCGAGAAGATCCACTTGCCGACTCGGCAGAGCACCGAGCGGTAGTGAAAGGCGAAGACAATCGGAACGACCAGCCAAACGATTGCCAACAGGAGCAGGAAGAGACGAGGACCGCCCAGCGCACTGACGGCCATATAGCAGAACGAGGCGAACATCATGAAGAGAAAGGAGACCTGGTTAAAGTAGGCGAGCATCGTGTTGAGGCGCGGCCCCTTGACCACCTTCTGTATTTCCGCATCAAACGGCAGCTTGAAGAACCCGAGGTCAAAGGCGAGAAGCGACAGTAGAACGCTGAAGGCGACGGGCCCCAGCGGCAACCAGAAGAGTGCCAGAAGCAGGAGCGCGGCAATGAATCCGAACACGGGCGTTGCCGCAAGCAGGAAGCGGCGACGATCGACAAAGCCCGCCGTAACCTGCCCAAGCACGATGCCGACCGCCGCCGCGCAGAGCATTGCCCCCGTCCGCATCGCATCCAAACCAAGGACCTGCTTCCCGTAAATGAGCAGTCCCATCTGAAGAATGGCCGCCGACCACCAGAAGACGGAGAGCGTGACAATCACGGCGGACAGTCCCGGATAGTTGTGCGCCATCCGCGCCGCACGGCGAAAGTAGCGAATCGGATTGATTGCGTGGAGGGCACGGCTACGTTCTTCCGTGGCACGGATGGTGTAGCTGAAAAGCAGTCCGAGCGCGGCAAAACCGAAGAGGCACCCCGCCTGAGCGAATCGCGGCAGATAATCCGCCGCAAAAGACGCGGCGATTGTGCCTGCGAGAACGGCCGCGAATGAGACACCCTCCATTCCACCCATCCCCGTCGAAATGCGCTCCGCACCCCCGACATCTCGCACAAGCGCATACTTGGCAGGCGAATACAGCGCACTCTGAAGGCCCATCAGCAGGACGGCGGCGACGACAAGCACCGTCGACTCAAGCGCAAGCCCCAACACGGCAACGGACACAATCGGCAATTCGGCCCACTTTGCAATCCGCAGAATCCCGACCTTTGGCAGAAGAACGGTCAGCCGATCCGCAAGAGGCGAGCAAATCACATAGGGAAGGACAAGAGCGGCGGCGACCGTTCCCATGAAGATGGACTGCAGTCGCTCGTCCGCGATCCAGCCAATAACGGTGAAACTCGCGAGCGTCTTCAGGAAATTGTCATTGACAATCCCGAAGAAGTTCGTGGCAAACAGAGGCGCAAACGACCTTTTCATCGCGTAGAGTTCCTTTCATAACGTAATCACGCGATTACTTTATCATTTTCGGCGACACCCTGTCAAGGGGGCTTGCCGTGGCGTTCACTCAGAAAGCCGTCGCCCGCGACAGGGCCTGCGCGAGACGCGTGAGGCAGAAGGCGAGATTGTCGCGGTACTGCCCCGTCATCGACTTCTTGCCGTGCACGTCGCTTACGCACTTCAGACTTCGGCAGGGAATGCCGGCCGTCTCACAGACATGCGCAATCGCCGCGCCCTCCATATCGCGAAGCCCAATCCCCAGCCGCCGCAGGAGCGGCAGATCCGTCTCGTCATCCGAGAAGCGGTCCCCCGTTCCCAAAACTTCCAACGGGTACACGCCCTCCGCCCTCGTTGCCAATGGAATGTAGGGACTCGTCCGCTCGTTCAGCGTGCCGACCTCCGTCCCATTGAGAGCCGAAAGGTCGAAGTCGTACTCGACGGCCGCCCGCACGGTGAAAAGGTCGCCGACTTCCATTGTCGGACGCAGCCCGCCGACAACACCAAAGTTGAGGATCTCGTCCGCCGACAACGCCGAGAGGGCCAGTTGCGTCGCCGCCGCCGCATTGCTCTTGCCGACACCCGAGATGACAACGGCAACCGATTCGCCCAGCCACCGCCCTTCAATGACACGCCGTCCGAAGACACGCCGTTCGCGTTTCTCCGTCAGATGTCCAAGAAGGCTGTCCGCCTCACACGGCATCGCAACGACAAAGACTCTCACTGCGCCAGCTCCCGTACGGCGGACAGGAACTCCGCCCGCGCCTTCTCGACATCGATTCCCGGGAACCGTCCGTCCTCGTAAAGGACCTTTCCGTTCACCATTGTCAGCACGACATCGGAGGCCTGCATCGCGTGAACGATGAGGTTCGCCACATCGTGGCACGGCATCAGATGGGGGCGTTGCAGGTCGACAACGCACAGGTCAGCACATTTGCCGACGGCGAGTTCACCGATGTCCGTCCGCCCCAAGGCCCGTGCACCGTTGACGGTCGCCATGTCAATGACATCCCACGCCGACAGGACGGTCGGGTCGTTCGCAAGCCCCTTGTGCAACAACGAGGCGAGGTGCATTTCCTCAAACAGGTTGAGATTGTCGTTAGACGCGCAGCCGTCCGTACCCAGTGCGACATTCACGCCAAGTTCCCGTGCGGACTTGATCCGTGCAAAGCCGCTGCCCAGTTTCATGTTGCTGGACGGATTGTGCACCAGCGACACGCGATGCTCGCGCATGATGCGGAAGTCGTCGTCCGTGCAGTAGACGCAATGCGCCGCATAGCCCCCGAAGTCGAAAAGCCCCGTCTCGGCGAGGTAGGCGATGGGGGTCTTTCCATGACGGGCCAGACACTCGCGATGCTCCCGCTCCGTCTCCGACACGTGCACGTGAACGGGACGCTTCAGCGTCTGGTTCGCCTCGGCCAGGGCGCGGCAGAAACGCTCGTTCGTCAAGTATTCGCTGTGGATGCAAATGTCGCGGCGAACGAGATCGTCGGCGCATCCCCTGCGGACGAAATCGATGCATTCGCCCAATCGACCGGGCGGGACATCCTCCGTCTCCGAAAAGGCGAGGCCCACGCGGCAAAGGTGCGCCCGGAAGCCAAGTGCCGAAAGTGCCGCGCATCCCGCTTCGGGAAAGTCGTACATATCGGCCACGCATGTCGTTCCGCCCGCCAGCATCTCAAGTACGCCCCATGTCATCCCCGCCGCAATGTGCGCAGGCGTCATTCGGGCCTCGATGGGGAAAATCGCCTGCTCAAGCCAGGCCTGAAGGGGCAACCCCGAGCCGACACCACGAACCAGCGTCATGGGCGTGTGCCCGTGGCAGTTGATGAGTCCGGGGAGAACGAGTTTCGTCGGGTTCGAGACCTCATGCAACGAAATGGATGAGATGCGCCCATCGTCAACCACGAGATCGCCTGCCCCAACGCGATGCCCCGGCAGGACAAGAAGACAATCCTTAAAGATGCGCATGATGGCTTTGCCCCCGCTTAGTGCAACTGGACATCAATCGCCCGCTCCCGCTGCCACTGCTCTGCAACGGTCGCGTCGTCCGCGCCTGAGGCCAGCGGGAACCTGAAGAACCCCTCGTAGGCGACGGCACCGGCGAGTCCACGGAGTGAGAACGCCACTTCCCGCGCATTCGCTGGCAGGCGACCGACGATTTCAACCGAATTGTCGCGGTAGAGATTCTTGAGAAGCATGGGATAGGCCTCCGCCGGACAAGTCGATGCGAACACAATGCGCAAATCCGAGAACACGGGGTCGCGGAAGCGTGCGGACAACGCATCGAGTCCCTCGCCCGAACGGTTCCTGAACCAACCGTCGAATACAAAGCTCTCGCCACGGTTGCCGCGTGTCAGCACGTCAATGAGTTCACGGTTCGCCGACGACTTGACGCCATACATATAGACCGAGACGAGTCCGTCATTCAAGGTGGAGAACTTGGAGATAATCTGAGCCGTCTCGCGCACACCGACATTCGCATCGCCATCCGTCACGACGAGGGCGATGAGCGGCCGCGTCGGATCGCGTGGAAGAGTCAGCACCGACGAAATCGTGGCGAAGACATCCGTCCGGCCGTGCGCGGCAAGTTTGCCGAGCCAGGCATCGCCCGCATCGAAACTCGCCGCATCACACGCCTGCCACGACTTGAACGCATACGAGAAGCGGTCTCGGAAGGCGACGAGATTAAAGCGGTCGCCCGTATTCGTGCAACTGCGCAAAATCCGCCGCGCCGCCTTGCGGCAGCTGTTGAGCCGCTCGTTGCCAATCGACCCCGAGGCATCAATGAGAATGACCACATCCTTCGGGACAACTGGCAGGCGGGGCTTCGGTTTCACGGTCACGCGAAAGTAGGTGAAGCCACCGACCGTCTGACGATCAAGTTGCGTCTCAACGAATTTGGAGAGGTCGACCGCCGAGGCGGAGGCGACCAGTTCGCGTACGGCCGACTTCTCCTGTTCGACGACTTTTTCGTCAACTGCCGCCATCACCTCCTCAACAGGCTTGAAGTCCGCCACCTTCTTCGCCTCGTCCACGAGGGGCGCCAAAGCCGTCCCCTTCTCGACCTCGGTCGCCGCCGCCGGCAGTTCCACCCGTGGCGTCGCGGCAAAAATCGGAGCCTCAAAAACAGGCGAAACCATCTCGGCGTGAATCGGCAGGTCGGAGGGCGCAGTTGCGATGACGGGAACGCGGGCCTCTTCGGGCATCCGAAACGCCTCCGCTGCCGGCGGCATCTCGGGCGAAGCCGTCTCCAGGGGAAGACGCGGAGCCTCATCCTCAGGACGCATCCGCGTCAGAAGTTCAGGCAGGGCCGCGTCGGCCGGGAGCATCATCGCCCCTTCGTCCGAAGGTTTCGGTGCCGCCGTCTGTGGAGCTGGTAATGCGGCCCGCGTCTCCTGCGCATCGGGAGACTCCTTTTCGGCCTCGACGTCCTCCAACACGTCAATCTTGACCGGTTCCGGTCGCTCTGCCGCTTCCGAAACCACCATCGGGCCACGCCGCACCAGTTGCGAAACGCCATTCGTCATGTGCGTCATAACTTTCGGCTTGGCCCAAATCATCAGTCCGATGTGGACAACGGCCGACAACACCAGTGCCGCGACAATCAAGTCGCGTCCAAGACCACCTCTTCGCGTCATTTGACCTCCTTCGAATCCTCAGCAGGAAGGGACTTAAGAATCTCGCCGGCAGTCGTTGCGGACGGTGTCCTCTCGAAAAGTTCCGTCACCACCGTCGCATACGACCGCGCATGCTTGTAATCGTGCCTGCCCACGCAGACTTCCGCCAGATGCAAGTAAGCCTCGGCGCGTGCCGCCGCATCCTTGGCATTCAGTTCGACGGCTCGCTTCAGCGTCGTCTCGGCATTCGTCCAGTCCTCACTGCGGGTCTGGAGCGCCCCGAGGCGCAGGGCCACCTTCGGCACGTCCTCCGTCACGCATGTTTCGGCGAGGCACTTCTGGTAGGCCTCCGCCGCACGGGCAAACGCCCCGTCGGCCTCCTCCGAGAAGCCCAGCAGGGCATAGCCGCACTGCCGCCATTCGGCCCGCTCGTTCCGCACGAGTGCACGGGCGCAGATTTTCGCCTCCTCGCCGGACAGGAGTTTGCCAACGGCGAGAATCTTCGCGGCGGACATCCGCTCCGCCGCCCCCTCGCGCACGAGTTGCGCATAGGCCGTCCGCGCCGCCTCGATATGGCCCTCATTGAAATCGTGGTCGGCAATCATGAGCCGCGCCTCACGGGACTCGTCCAGGCCAAGCCCCTCCTCCGCAAGGGCCTTCTTCAGAAACTCGACGCCTTCCGCCTCATGCCCCATCCGCACGGCCGCGACGCCGCGCCAGTATGTCGCCTCCGTCCGATTCCGCCCCTCAAGTTTTCCGAGCAGGGCGGACTGGAGGGCCAGATCCGCCGCGGCCCAACGCTCCTCGCGCAGATCCATCAACGCCTTGCGGAACATGGCCTCAGCCGCCTCGGGCGTATCCGGGTAGGCCTTGGCAATGGCGGCGTACTCGTTCATGGCCTCATCCTTGCGCCCGGCCTTCTCGTAGGCCCAGGCGAGAACCAGCCTGTCCGCCGCCGCCTTCGAGACGGCCACGACGCGTCTCATGCACTCGACCATCTTCGTTGCATCATCCGCCGCGCGCGCCTCCTGAAAGCCAATCCGTGCCAACCACGACTCCGCCATGACGCGGTAGTCGCCCTGTGGGAAATTGAGCAGGTACGACTCAAACAGGGCCTTTGCGGACTCCGCCCCCTGGCTCGCGGACGTGGCGATGGCCTTCAAATAGGCGATGCCGTCTTTGATTTTCACCGGGGCCTCCGGACGAATCGCCGCGCACATCGTGAGGGCATCCGCATACCGTCCCGTCAGGTAACTGCTCCAGGCACTTGTGCAGGTCGCCTCCGTCGCATACTTTCCGTTCGGATAGCGGCGCAAGTAGCGGCGCATCAACGAATCAGCCTCACCGTAGCGCGCGCGGCGGTAGCTGACTTCGGCGGCGAGATAGAGGGCCTCCTCGGCAAAGGCCCCATCGCTGAAAGCCACGTCAAGGTAAAGCCCAACCGCCTTGCGAACCGCCACCTCATCGGGCGAGGTCTGCAGAATCTGGGCAAGGCGAATCTTGGCATAGGGGGCGTTGCGCCCCTTGGGGTCGAGCGCAAGATAGCGCATCAGCGCATTCGTGCTCCCCGTGTTCAGTCCGATGTGATAAAGCGCCGAGGCGCGAATCCCACTTGCCACACGATCCGAGTCAAGGAGCGGCAACTCCGCATTCTGCTCCTCGACGGAACCCGCCAACGCACGATTGAGACGGGCACGATCGGCAAGGTCGGAAGCCGGGTACTTCGCAAGCAGTTCCCCGTATTCCCACCGCGCCTCCTTCGACTTGCCGAGCGCACGGTCGCATTCGGCCAGACGGTAGAGCAGGCCATCCCCCGCGAGGGACTTTTCGCCGACCAGCGCGGCATACTCGATCCGTGCCTCCGACCACATTCCACGGTTGAAAAGGCGGTCGGCCATCGCCAGCCGGTCGACGGGGGCGACGGCAATCGCGGCAACGACCGCCGGTAACATGAATAGGCAAAACGACTTCATAGGAGGAAATTGTAGCAATTTCCGTGTGCCGCGTAAAGGGGGCAACCGCTTGCTCGGTGGGGCTTTGATCCGCCCTTCTGCGCTCCGCCGCTCCCAAGCGGGGGTTCGGGGGCGCAGTCCCCGTCCCTTCGACTGAACTCCCAGCCCCCCCGAACCGTCAGCTGTCAGCCGAGCGCACAGCAGGATCGGATTCCTCGGCTACTCCCCTCGTAGCGGAATTCCGATGCCCGTCGGAGAAAATTCTAATGCCCGAAGGAAAGGTCTCCGATGGGCATCGGACGGCCCTGTGACGGGCATCGGGGCGGAACCCGACGAAGGTAACGCATTTCCAATGCGCCGCGACTTCAGGAACGGCACCCCTGTCGGTCGCCGAAACACCAACCGAACGACCTCATTCGAAAGGAACCCCATGATTGCCTCTTTGCCCTTCTCGCCTGCGCTTCTACCTTATTATAGAGGAGTGCGCGTTCCATCCCCCGCATCTCCCGTGCTTTTCGCATTTTCCATGGGTGAGCACAACTTCCCCTCTGACAGCCTCCAAGACGAAGCCAAAGGAACTGTTTGCCCATTGACAGCAAACGACCAGTTTTGGTAAACTATGCACCGTTGTTGAAGGACTGGACATGAACGACGCGAACATCACAACGCCCTTCCTTCTTGGAAGCCTTGGTCTCGAGCTTACTCAGCGCGGGGCGCGCTCGGTTTTGTGAGGTTTTCGGCAACCATGACAAACCACGGCAAGCGACCCCGCTCGAAAGAGAGGGGTTGTTTTGTATAAGAAAAGAGATACAATGGACACGATTAAAATATTCGATACAACGCTGCGGGACGGCGAACAGGCCCCCGGCTACTCAATGAACCTCGAAGAGAAGGTGCGCATGGCCCTTCAGCTTGAGGCCCTCGGCGTGGATGTCATGGAAGCCGGCTTCGCCATCGCCTCCAAGGGCGACTTCGATTCCGTCAAGGCCATTGCTGATGCCGTGAAGAATTCGTCCGTCTGCTCCCTCGCCCGCGCCCTCGAAAAGGATATCGACGCGGCGGCGGATGCCATCGCAACGGCCGTCCATCCGCGCATCCACACCTTTATCGCGACCAGCGATCTGCACCTCCAGTACAAGCTGAAGATCAGCCGCGCGGACTGCCTGAATCAGATTAAGAAGGCTGTCTCCTACGCCCGCAATCGCTGTGCCGAAGTCGAGTTCTCGGCCGAGGATGCCTCGCGCACCGATCCCGAGTTCCTCTGCCAGGCGGTCGAGACCGCCATTGCCGCCGGCGCAAGCGTCGTGAACATCCCCGATACCGTCGGCTACGCAACCCCCGAGGAGTTCGGCCGGCTGATTCGGACGATTCACGACAACGTCAAGGGAATGGACAAGGCCATCATCTCCGTCCACTGCCACAACGACCTCGGGCTCGCCGTCGCCAACACGTTTGCCGGCATCGAGAATGGTGCGCGTCAGGCCGAATGCACGATTACGGGCATCGGCGAGCGCGCCGGGAATGCCGCGCTCGAAGAGATTGCCATGGGGTTGCGCACCCGGGCGGACTTCTACAAGGGACTGAGCTGCGGCATCCACACGGAGGAAATCGCCCGCACGGCGAAACTGCTCTCGACCATCACTACGGTCAAGATCGCCCCCAACAAGCCCATCGTCGGCGCGAACGCCTTCGCCCACGAGAGCGGCATCCACCAGCACGGTGTCCTCTCGAAGGCCGAGACCTACGAAATCATGACGCCGGAATCGGTCGGCATGCAGAAGACGGAGCTCGTGCTCGGCAAGCACTCGGGCCAGCATGCGCTCGAAACGCGCCTCCACGACCTCGGCTACGACCTCACGCCCGAGCGAATCAAGGAAGTCTTCGAGGCCTTCAAGAACCTCGCCGACCGCAAGAAACGCATCACCGACCGCGACCTCGTCGCATTGGCCGAATCGCACGTCGCCTACAAGCCCAGCAGCACCAACGGCTGGAAGCTCGACTCGTTCGTCGTGAACAGCGGCAACCACATGAGCGCCACGGCCCAGGTCACCCTGACGAAGGGTGACCAGAAGGTGCTGGAGGCCGCCATTGGTACCGGTCCCATTTACGCCTCGTTCAAGGCGATTGAGAAGATTATCCACCACAAGTTCGTGTTGGAGGACTACCGAATTGACGCTGTGACCGAACACCGCGACGCCCTGGGCGAAGTGCTTGTCAGGATTTCGGACGAGAACGGCTCCTACCGTGGGCGCGGCGTTTCGACGGATGTAATCGAGGGTTCGATCCTCGCCTTGCTGGTGGCGGTGAACCGCATGATGGAGGGTAAGTAAGATGAGTATGACGATGACGCAGAAGATTCTCGCGGCACACGCGGGAAAGCAGGAAGTCCACGCCGGCGAACTGGTGATGGCGAAACTCGACCTCGTGCTCGGGAACGACATCACGACGCCCGTGGCCGTCGGGGAGTTCCCGAAGTTCGGTCGCGAGAAGGTCTTCGACAAGACGAAGATTGCCCTTGTTCCCGACCACTTCACGCCCAACAAGGACATCAAGGCCGCCGCGCAGTGCGCCTGCATGAGGGCCTTCGCCAAGTCCCAGGAAATCAAGAACTACTTTGAGGTCGGCCACGACTGCGGCGTTGAGCACGCCCTTCTTCCAGAGAAGGGCCTCGTCACGGCGGGCGATCTCATCATCGGGGCCGACAGCCACACCTGCACCTACGGTGCGCTCGGGGCCTTCTCGACGGGCGTCGGCTCGACGGACATGGCCGCCGGCATGGCCGCCGGCGAGACCTGGTTCCGCATTCCCTCGGCCATCAAGGTTGTTCTCACCGGCAAGCCGCGGCGGTATGTTGGCGGCAAGGATCTCGTCCTCCACCTCATCGGCATGATTGGCGTTGACGGTGCGCGCTACCAGTCCCTCGAATTCACGGGGCCAGGCGTTGCCGAACTCACTATGGACGACCGCTTCACCGTGGCCAACATGGCCATTGAGGCCGGCGCAAAGAACGGCATCTTCCCCGTGGACGCGGCGACTCGCGCCTACCTCTCCGAGCACGGCGCGAAGGAGCCGACAGTTTACGAGGCCGATGCCGACGCGGAATATGTTCAGACGATTGAAATCGACCTCGGTGCACTCAAGCCGACCGTCGCTTTCCCGCACCTTCCGTCCAACGTGCGCACGATTGACGAGGTCGGCGACATTGCCATTGACCAGGTTGTCATCGGGTCGTGCACGAACGGGCGCATCAGCGATCTCCGCATCGCCGCCGATGTCCTGAAGCGCCATACGGTCGCCCCTGGCGTTCGCTGCATCGTCATCCCCGCGACCCAGAAGATCTATCTCCAGGCTGTGGAGGAAGGTCTTGTGACCCAGTTCGTTCAGGCCGGTTGCGTCGTCTCAACCCCGACCTGCGGACCGTGCCTCGGCGGCTACATGGGCGTTCTGGCGAAGGGCGAGCGGTGCGTCTCGACGACGAACCGCAACTTCGTCGGCCGCATGGGACACATCGAATCTGAAATCTACCTCGCCTCGCCGGCCGTTGCCGCCGCGAGCGCCATCACGGGTAAAATCTCTGCACCGGAAGGAATCTAACGAATGAACGCACAAGGTAAAGCATTCAAGTACGGCGATAACGTCGACACCGACGTCATCATCCCCGCACGCTATCTCAACACGCCCGACCCGAAGGAACTCGCGGCGCACTGCATGGAAGATATTGACGCAGGCTTCGTGAAGGCCGTCAAGCCCGGGGACGTGATTGTCGCCGGCCGCAACTTCGGCTGCGGCAGTTCGCGTGAACACGCGCCCATCTCAATCAAGGCGAGCGGCGTGGCCTGCGTCATCGCCGCCAGTTTTGCGCGCATCTTCTACCGTAACGCGCTGAATGTCGCGCTCCCTATCCTCGAATGCCCCGAGGCCGCCGCCGCCATTGCCGCTGGTGACACCGTTTCAGTGGACTTCGAGACGGGCCGCATCACCGACGAGACCAGCGGTCAGACCTTTACGGCCGAGCCCTTCCCGCCGTTCATGCGCGACCTAATCGCCGCCGGTGGACTCGCCGCCTACCTGAGCAAGAAAGGAGCGATGAACGCATGAAGAAGACGATTGCCGTTATCCCCGGGGATGGCATTGGTCCCGAGATTGTCGCCGAAGCCATGAAGGCGCTCGCCGCCGTCGGCAAGCGCTTCGGGCACACCTTTGACATGACCGTCTACCCCGTCGGCGGAGCCGCCTACGACCTGTGCGGGGATTGCCTGCCCGACACGACGCTCGCCGCCTGCCGTACGGCGGATGCGATTCTGCTCGGTGCCGTCGGCGGGCCGAAATGGGACGCTCTGCCCGCCGAGAAGCGGCCCGAACGCCGCGCCCTTCTTACGCTCCGCGCCGAACTCGGCCTCTACGGCAACCTGCGCCCCGCCAAGGTCTGGCAGGCCCTCAAGGGCGCGAGTCCGCTGAAGGACGAGATTGTCAACGGCGGAATCGATGTCCTCGTCGTCCGCGAACTCACGGGGGGCATTTACTTCGGAACGCATGAGCGTGCGGCGGACGGCAAGTCCGCCCGGGACATCATGCCCTACTCCGTCGCCGAAATCGAGCGCATTGCCCGCATCGCCTTTGAGGCCGCCCGCAAGCGCAATCGCCGCGTGACGAGCGTGGACAAGGCGAATGTCCTCGCAACCTCCCGCCTCTGGCGCGAGACGGTCACCGCCCTGCAGGCGAAGGACTATGCCGATGTCGCCCTTGACCACATGTATGTCGACAACGCCGCCATGCAGCTCGTGCGCAACCCGTCCCACTTTGACGTGCTGCTCACCGAGAATATGTTCGGCGACATTCTCTCCGACGAGGCCTCGCAGATTACCGGCTCCATCGGCATGTTGCCGTCCGCGTCGCTCGGCGAGGGTGGACACGGACTGTACGAGCCAATCCACGGTTCGGCCCCCGACATTGCCGGCAAGGGCATCGCGAATCCGCTTGCGACCATCCTTTCTGTCTCGCTGATGCTCCGCCATTCCTTTGGATTGGTCGCGGAGTCGGATGCCGTCGAGAAGGCCGTTGAGGCCGTCATTGGGCGCGGCGTTCGCACGGTGGACATCGCCGGAAGCGACTCCGCCGCCGTCTCGACCTCCGAAATGGGTACGGCCGTGGCCGATGAAATCCTCGTCGCTTAGTCGACGAAGTGGAAGAAAAGAGAAATTGCGCGTGGTTGGCTATTCCAACCACGCGCAATTCTTTTGGTCTTCAGTCCCTTCCGCGTCGCCGATTAGTCCCAAACGAGATCCTCGGCCCGGAACACCGGTCCTTCAATGCAGCAGCGCGAATTGCCGCGCACGGTCTTCTGGATGCACGCGTAGCAGGCACCAACACCGCACACCATGTGGCGGTCCATCGAAATCCAGCCCCGCGACCCCGTTCCTGTTGCACGCAGGGCGACGGCCTTCAACATGCCGTCCGGCCCGCAGGCGAAGAGCTCAAAGGGCTTGCGCACCTCGCGCAGACGGATGAGTTCATCATCGAGCGGATCGGTCACGAGTCCCTTGACACCCGCGCTGCCGTCGTTCGTCGCCGCATGGACGGCCACGCCCAGCGCGGCAAACTTGTCCAGTGCGAGCAAGTCGTCCTTCGTTCGTCCACCGACGAAGAGCGCAATGTCATCACGCGAAACGCCATTCGCAAGCAGCCGCCTCGCAAGGAAGTAGAGCGGGGCAACGCCAAAGCCGCCGCCCACCAAAAGTGCCGCGCCCGCACATTTGACGGGAAAACCGTGTCCAAGCGGCCCGAGAACCGAGATCGTGTCCCCGACCTGTACGCCGTTCAGCGCCGCCGTGCCGCGCCCGACCGTCTTGTAGAGAACGAACACCTTGCCGTCCTCCGCATTGAAGACGGAGAACGGACGACGCAATGCACTCGCCTCCAGGGCCGGAACGCGCACATGGACGAACTGCCCGGGCTGCACTTCCGCCGCCATCTTCGGTGCTTCAAAGACAAGATAACGATAGCCGCTCCCAATTTCCTCGTGAACGACGACCTTGCACTTCTCATCCAGCATGGTACACTTCCTTTCCTATCCCATTTCCCTTTGACTATTCGACGGACTTCACTCTCACTAAAACCGACTTCAGGCTCTGCCACATGGATGTCTTGATGGCCTTCACCTTCGGGGTCACAGGACCGAATCGAAGGATGAATTCAGGCGAATAGGTCACTATGACATTCCGGATGCTCCCCTTCTCAATCCACTGACCGGGTGCACCGCCTACGCCCGGGAACCACTTCTTGAGCGCGTTTCCGCCCAAGACAACGAGCACCTTCGCATGGGGAATCGCCCCGTCACAAATGATGGGAGCCGTCTCGGGCGTCTTTCCAAGTGCCGCGATAATCTTCGACATCATCTCCGTTCCGCCGAGCGAAAGCGGCCTGTCGTGCAGGAAGGCGAAGTCGTACCGTCCAGACAATGCCGCAGGCGCGGCGGATTGGGGCGCGGAGGGCGTACGCAACACCCTCGTCACGGGCGCATCGCGACGCGGCGGAACGGGTGCGTGAGCAGATGAACCCGAAGCGGAAGTCGTGGCCGGCGGTGCGGCGGGTCGTGGTTTTTCGAGTGGTGAAAGCAGCTCTCGCGCACATTCAACGGAACGAACGCCGAGCTCACGCTCCAGCGCAAGCTCGGCTTCGAGTCCATCAAGAATGTAGTCGAGGGCGGTCACGCCTGCTTCGGCTTATTGTACCCGTACGGGTTCTTCTTCTGCCAACGCCAGGCGTCTTCGCACATTTCCTCAATGCCGCGCTCGGCCTTCCAGCCAAGCTCTTTGAGAGCCAGCGCCGGATCGGCCCAGCACTCGGCGATGTCACCGGGGCGGCGGGGGCAGATCTTGTAGGGAACAGGACGACCCGAGGCCTTCTCGAAAGCCTTCACAATCTGAAGAACCGAATAGCCGTGCCCCGTGCCAAGGTTGTAGATCTTGAGTCCGAGCGTCGGCTCCTTCTCAAGTTTCTCAATCGCCTTGAGATGCCCAATGGCGAGGTCGACGACATGGATATAGTCGCGAACGCCCGTACCATCTGGGGTCGGATAGTCGTTGCCGAACACGTTGAGTTCGGGACGGCGACCAATGGCGACCTGCGCGACATAAGGCAGCAGGTTGTTCGGGATGCCGGCCGGGTCTTCGCCAATCAGTCCTGACTTGTGCGCCCCGATCGGGTTGAAGTAGCGGAGGAGAATGACATTCCACGACGGGTCGGCCTTCTGAACGTCGCGGAAGACCTGTTCCATCATCAGCTTCGTCCAGCCGTAGGGGTTCGTGCATCCCGGCGTCGGGAAGTCCTCACGAATCGGCACGGACGGCGGCTGACCGTAGACCGTCGCCGACGACGAGAAGACGATGTTCTTGCAGTTGTGCTCACCGAGGCACTTGAGCAATGTAAACGTTCCGCCGAGATTGTTGTTGTAGTACTTCAGGGGAATCTTCGTCGATTCGCCGACGGCCTTGAGCGCGGCGAAGTGAATCGTCGCCTGGAAAGGTGCTTCCTTGTCAAGAATCTCGTTCAGTTTCTTCTCGTTGCGAATGTCGGCCTTGTAGAATGTCGGCGACTTGCCGGTGATGCGCTTGACGCGAGCCAGCGACTTCTTCGAACTGTTGCACAGGTTGTCGACGACAACCACCTCATGCCCCGCATTCAGGAGCTCCACGACTGTATGGCTACCGATGAAGCCGGCACCGCCCGTCACAAGAATCTTCATTGCAGAAATGTCCTTTCGTTGGAGGATATTATACCACAAACCGCCTGCTCGTGGGTTTGCGCGAAGCTGGCGCCGGGTTCGTTCCACGCCTGCAACACTTCGCACGCGCCCACTCGCCCGAGAAGAGGGACTGGCCGACTACAGGCACCACGCGGCAGAAACAACCGCCGTCTTTCAGCTGTTCGAGTCCCCCTTGCACGCGGCGCGGCTGTCGCACACTGCTGTCACCACAGAACGGGCGGGGAACCGTCCTCCGCCAGCCTTCTTCATTCAGATTACGGCGAAATCTCCGCTCGTCTTCAGTTCAGGCGAAGAATTCGGAGACGCGCATCAGCAACTCGCCCAAGTCCGTCACGGTGTGGACGGTGGCCGGAATTGACTTGCGAAAGACCGCGCCATAGCTCTTCGTCACGAGGCGCGGATCAGTGACAATCACAACGCCGCGGTCGCTCCGCGTCCGAATGAGCCGTCCGAAACCCTGACGGAAGCGAATGACGGCCTCCGGCAAGGCGTAATCCCTGAACGAACTGCCGCCCTCGCGGTCAATCTTCTCCGCCCGGGCTTCGATGACCGGGTCGCCGACCTGCGCGAACGGAAGCCGCGCCAGGACGACGCACGACAGCGCTTCCCCGGCGACATCGACCCCTTCCCAAAAGGACTGAGCACCAAAAAGGACGACGTTGCCCGTGCGTTTCAGGGTCTGCGTCATCGCCTCGCGGCTTGCCCCCTCACCCTGAACCAGCAGGTCGATGCCGGCGGCGGCGAGCTCGGGCCGTGCATGAGCCGCGACGGATTTCATCATCTCGTAGCTTGTAAAGAGGACGAGTGCGCGTCCGTGCGTCGCCGAAAACAGGTCGCGCATCAGGCTCGCCAGGTTTTCCGCATAGCGTTCGGGTGCGGACGACGGGTCGGGCAGGCAGTCGGGTGCCAAGACGAGCGACTGCCGAAAATAGTCGAACGGACTCGTTGCGGTCAAGGCCTGGAAGCGTTCCCGGCATCCCAACCGCCGCGCCATGTACTTGAAGTCATTTCCGACGCGGAGCGTGGCCGAGGAAAGGATGACCGAGTCCTTCGGATCGTAAAGGCACTTGTTCAGTTCGTCCGCAACGGACAGCGGCGCGGCAACGAGGCGGACATAGGCAGGCCGCCGGTCGAGCGTGATGCGCTCAATCCAGTATGCGTGGGTTGGTCGGTTGCCGCTCATGACGAAATTCGCCTCGTTGACAAAGGCGACGAGGCTGTCGGCGATGCCGGCGACCTGCGCGGACAAGTCCGAACTGGAGGCGAGGTCCCCTTCCGACGCGGATTCGTCCAGGGTGTCGCGCAAGTCATGCAGCAGATGGACAAGCCCCGCGATCTGGTTCTCGAAGGTCGTCTGCAGACGATAGAAGACGGTTTCGTCCCACTGACTCGGTTCGTAGGGCTTGAAGATGCCATGAAGCGAATAACTACGTTCGCCGTCTTCCGAGACGCGGTAGCGAATGATCGCCCGTTCCTTCGCCGGTTTCAGCATCAGCGCGGCACAGTCGGCAAGTTCCCCAGTCGCATGAACGGTGCGCACCGTCAGGGAAAGGATTTCACTCAGCAGACGGCCGACCTTCTCCGCCGCCGCGTTGGACAAGACGCCCCGCTGCAACAGCCGCTCGACACCGGAAAGGACGCCGCTCGTCCGGCTCCTCTTGCCGCGCCCACGCCTCTGCAGGCGATTCAGAAGCCGCGTGAGAGCCGGCACGGAGAACTCATAACTGAGATATTCGGTGGCGATGGACTCAAGGTTGTGGGCCTCGTCAAGCACAAGCCGTCCGTAGGCCGGCAGGATTCCACTCCCCGGGCTCGTCGCCTCCGCAAGAACGAGCGCATGGTTCGCGACAACCAGGTGGGCATCGGCGGCGGCTTTCCGTGCGCGGTAGACAAAGCAGCGCGTGTAGTACGGGCACCGCCGCCCACTGCATTCCTCGCCCGGACACGTCAGGAGTCCACGCGGCAAACCCTCGTAGGAATCAAGGTCGCCATCCGGCGTCGACTGAAGCCAGTCGATGAAATGCGGCATTTCCGCCTGCTCGTCGCTTGACATCGTCCAGAAGCCGGACGCGAAGAACTCGCCGACTTCGCGCAGGCACAGGTAGTTGCCGCGCCCCTTCAGAAGGGCCACACGAAAACGGCCGCGCACGGACTCGTCGAGGACCTGAAGGGCCTTCGGAATGTCGGCGTGAATCAGCTGGCTCTGCAGATTGCGGGTGGCCGTCGAGACGATGACCGTCGTGTCGTTTGTCGCCGCCCAGAGGATGGAGGGAATCAGGTAGGCGAGGGACTTGCCCACGCCGGTTCCGGCCTCAATCATCAGGTGCTCGCGTCCATTGAAGGCGCGGACGATGGCCTTCAGCATATCAATCTGGCCCGGGCGCTCCTCATAGCCGGGCATCGACCCCAGCGTTCCGCCGCGCATCAGGTGCAGGGCGGCCGACTCCACATCGATGAGCGAGCAATCCTCATGGGCGGGGAGATGCCGACGCTGGGCAGCCTCCTTCACCTCGGGAAGAAAGCCCGCCCAATTCGGATTGTCGATAAATTCTGCGGGACTAACGCCCATCACATGGCGAGGCGTTCGGCGAGAGCCTTCAGGGTCTCCATGTCACCCGCGTGGTTCTCAAAGGCAATCGGTTCACGCCCCCGGCGCGGCACAATGTGGAAGTGCACGTGCTTCACGGTCTGCCCGGCGGCTTCGCCGTTGTTCTGAAGGATATTGAACCCGTCGCACGGAAGAGCTTTCTTCAGATGTGCGGCCACACGCTTCACGCGCACGATAATCTCCCCAAGAAGCCGGTCGTCGGTATCCAGCAGGCCCGTGCTGTGGACTTTCGGAATGACGAGCGTATGCCCTTCGGTAAAGGGATTGATGTCGAGATAGGCGAGCACAAGGTCGTCCTCATAAATCTTGAAGCTGGGGATTTCGCCCGAAGCTATCGCACAGAAAATGCAGTCGTTCTTCATGAGACTATTATATCACATTCGGCGCACCCCGTTCGTCCCACAGACGAAAAGAATCCGCGCTGCCGGTAGTGGGCAACGCGGATTCCTTCCTCAATCGGGGCGACGCTTACTTCGACTCGAACTTGAAGGACTGGTTCGGTTCCGGCGGAACATACCCGTGGGTCGAACCCTGCACCCACTTAATCGTCTTCGGGCCGGGAATGTTATTGTAGAGGATGGCCAGGCCGCTCGGCGGGCAGGTGTAGTCGCCCAGTCCGGCGCGGGGAATGTTCGTCAGGCACGTCTTCGGGATGCGCCGCGCCACGTTCACGGGATCGTAGTAGCCCAAGGCCGGCGTCCAGCGGATGTACCAACCGCCGCGCAGGCGGCCATACTCCGTGCCGCCCATGTCACAGCACCACGTGATGCTTGAATCCGCCCGCGTGACGTGCGGGTCAAGGCCCGCCGCCCAAATCGTCTGAAGTCCGCCCTGGCTGCCGCCGGACGCGAACAACTCCTTGCCATCCCACTCGGGCAGCGAGCGCAGGTACTCAAGTGCCCGCATGACGCGCAGGGCCATGCCGTTGAAGTAGGCCGTCTCGGGATTCTTGTTCTGCTCGATGTCGAAGGCATACGACTTGCCGTTGCTCTTGATTTCCTCACCAAGGGCCTTGTAGTACGCGGCATCCGCACCGAAGGCGGGGAGCTTCATACCATGGGCGTTGATGTTGAGCACAATCATTCCGCCGCGCGCGCTCTTCGGCGGATTGTGCGGCGGATTGTAGCTGTAGCCGTGCGTCTCAAGATTGCACGGATAGCGCTTTTCGGGCGAGGCATCCGGCGGCATGGAGAGGTAGCCGGTGACAGGACGGTCGCCCGCGCAGGCAATCTCAATCGCATAGACACGTCCCCACGTGCTCGGGACCTCCTTGCGCTGGACCGTCATGGGGACGGCGGCAAGACGCGCCCGCTGACGCGCCCAGAACGCGTCGAAGTCCTTCGGCTCCGGCACGCTCTGCAACTTCTCGGGCTGAACGCCCGCGCCACCATCAAAGAAGATGCGGCTCTTGTCCCCGGCATACTTGGCGGAATCCTTGCGGTAGCCCTTCCCGTTGGCATCGACGAGCTCGGCGTAGATGCGAACGAAGCCGGGCTTGTCGAGCGACGTCTTGATCTGGACGGGTTCCGTCTTGGAAGCCGGCACACGGCCCTCCGTGCGCACACCGTCGTCGCCCGTACGATTCCAGGCGATGAAGTAGGTGTTGGACGGCAAGGCGTCCGCGTCCGTCAGGCGCAGTTCGAACGTCATCGTCTCGCCGGGCGCATAAAAGGCCTTATCCTCAACCGTCCGACCGCGCAACAGCGCGGAATCCAGTTCGCCGGCAAACGCGGCGAAGGCACCAACAAATGCCGCGAACGCGGCAAAACCAATCCGTGAGCTTCTCATTCTCGTTTTCCTTTATTTGTGTTGTGAAATGATTCCCGAGTTGTGCGGTTCTCAGCCCCTTTGACGAAGGATTTCGTAAAGGGTCACCGCCGTCGCGACACCCGCATTGAGCGACTCGAAGCCGCCCGGCATCGGGAGTTCCGCAATGAAGTCGCACGTCGAGCGGACAAGGCGCGAGATGCCCGCGCCCTCGGCACCGATGACGAGACCGACGCGGCCCTTGAAGTCTATCTTCGTGTAAGGCTTCGCATCCGGACCCCAGTCAAGGCCCGTAAACCAGAGACCCGCTTCCTTCAGGCTCTCCATCGCACGGACGAGATTGACGACATGCGCCACGCGAATGTGCTCGGACCCGCCCGCCGACGCCCGGACGACGGCCGGGGTGATGCCACACGCACGGTCCTCGGGGATGATGACACCCGTTGCGCCAACGGCGCAGGCCGTCCGAAGAATCGAGCCGACATTCTGAGGATCCTCAAGATGATCCAGCACCAGGACGAGCGCATTCTCGTCGGACTGAACATCCGCAAGAAGTTCCTCAAACCCGACATAGGGATAGCCCGTCGTCTTCAAGGCGACACCCTGATGGTGCCCGAAGCGCGTCAGCCGATCCAGCTGGTCGCGGTCCATCGTGCGCACGACGAGCCGCCGCGCATGCGCCTCGTCGCGGATGCGCCGAATCTGCTCGTCCTCGTCCGGGAATGCCGGCGGAAGGATGATTTCCGTCGCCGAGCGCCGCCCGGCGGCAAGCGCCTCCTCGACCGGATTGCGACCAAAAATCCACTCCCCGCCCGTCACCAGTTCGCGGGGTCCCTTATGATGCCTGTTCCTGTTGTCCATTACTTGGATGAAACTCCCATTCGATAGCCATTGAAACGACGCGTGTTGTAAAGTGGCTGCGACTCGTCGACCGTGAGGCCCATCGCCTTGCGAATGGCGATGATGTCCTTGACATATTTCGCCCCCAGCTGATTGACCTTCGCGCCGTGAAGGTGCGCGAGCAGGAGAACCTGGCAGTAGGCATCGGCATTCTCGGCGAACCATTCCGCCTCCTCGATGTCGCGGCCGCCGCAAACGATGCCGTGGTTCTCCATGAAGACGACATTCGACTTCTTCGCGGCCTCGGCAACCGACGTGGCGACTTCGTCCGTGCCCGGCGTCGCATAAGGGGCGAGCGGAATCTGGGAAAGGAAGATATCCGCCTCCGGATTGACACCGTTTGGCGGGACAATGCCCGCAAAGAGGAACGCATTGCAGTGCGGCGGATGGCAGTGCATACAGGCGTTCATGCCCGTCGCCTTCATCATGGCGATGTGAACCTTCACCTCGCTCGTCCGCGGACGATAGCCACACAGCTGGCCGGCATTCATGTCCACAAGGCAAATGTCCTCCGGCTTCATGAAACCCTTGCAGCAGAGGGTCGGCGAGCAGAGGACAAGATCCTCCCCGACGCGAACGGACAGATTACCGCCGTTCCCGTCCGTGTATCCACGTGCATAGATGCGCCGTCCCATTTCGCAAATCTGCTCCTTCACGCGGCGAATCGGCGCCGACTCGAAGAACTTGTCGAGGGCCTTCCGCGTGGTGGGTTGGGGTCCATGCCGCCAGTCATACGCCCGATTCACGAGCGGCGGATTGATGTAGAGTTTCTTGTCCATGGCCGTATTATACCATATTTGGCACGGATTCTCCGAAAAAGCGTTGCATTTACTTTATCCGGCGACCAAACACATTAGGGCGGGTGGATTGTGTCGGCATGAAGGATGCGTTATCGCCGCGAGTCGTCAATTTCGCTCGTGCGGAACGGCGTGGGGAGGCTTCGAGGGGACAGGATTCTTGTGCAACCGCCTGAACGAATCGGGCGGTTTTTCGCGGCAAAACCGCGGGAGCCGAAGAGCCGTCTCCCGTGGTTTTAGCCGTTTCACGCGGCCTGCGGGGGGCGGAGCCGCCGTCTCGGACGGAATCTCCCGCGGTGACTCGTCCAGACTCCCGCAGTGACTCGCCGCCTTCGCCGCGGGTCGCGGCAGAAAAAAGGCGGGCGGGGGATTGCTCCCCCGCCCGTCCTGCGGTGCACGGTGCGCGTCCCGTCCGTCACTCCGCCGCGACGACGGCCTTGCGCGAGGCGACCGAGACCGCCCCCTTCGCGTCGTCCGCCCTTGTCGAGAGGCTGACGAGGACCGCCGTCCCCGCCGCGATTTCAGCCAGTCCCTGCGGCCACGGGACCC
>JBNMKZ010000034.1:0-25341 GCA_050874585.1 Verrucomicrobiota bacterium
CCCTTGGACCGGCCCTCCGGCGGCGGCCATCCCGCAGGGACGGCCTTGCGGAATACCGCGTCGTTGCCCTGCGGGCGTCCGCCGCTGGATCATCCGTCCCATCGGTCCGCCGAACCCCTCAGCTCGCCGTCGCCGCGCCCCACCCGCTCCTCACCTCCGTCCGCTCGTGGGCCCTGCCCGCCATTTTGCAGGCGTTGTGTAGGCGCGAGAGCGGCACTTTGAATGGGCGAGGCCTGCCGGACGGCAGGCCGGCAAAACCATTCTGCCGCGTCCCGGCCTGTGGTCGGCCTGGCTTTCCTCTCGGGCGAGGGGGTGAGCGCGAAGTGTCGCGAGTGAGGTCTTCCACGGGGCGCAACCGTGGAAGCCGAGACCGAGCGACAGCTTCGCGCAAGCCCCCGAGCGAGCGCCTTTTTAGACATGTCTAAAAAACGGTTGACCGAAAGGTGATGTTTTTGATACACTCAGTTCCGTGAGGTTGAAAAAGAACAAGATGCGGTGGGTCCCGCCCTATGAACGCATGGTCGTGCGCTTGCGCGACCTTGTGCGCGCACAGGAGGGTTCGGCGGATGCGTTCCTTGGAACAGAGGTTGCGCTTGCCGAGACGAATGGGGTGTCGCGCATGACGATGCGCAAGGCGGTGAATGCACTGGTGGCAGAGGGCCTGGTTGAGCGTCGTGCGGGTGTTGGGCTGTTCGTCCGTCGTGCGGAGTCGACGGGCTACGTCTACCGTGCGCTTTTCGGGAATCTCTTTTGGGATCCGGCCATCAAGTCGGCGGGGGCGATGCGCCGTGCAGCCGAAAAGGTTGGGGCGCAGCTTGAATATTTCGATGCGGGGGGCGATGAGGAACGGTTTCTGCACGAAATCGCCGCACTGCCAACATCGGGTGCGAAGGGTGCGGTCATCTTCTCGCAGCATGGCAAGGCGTTTGACGCGGCAGTTCGGGCTCTGGTGCAGAAGGGATTCCCATTCGTGGTGATTGATGAGGCGGTTGAGATGGAAGGGGTTGCGAGCGTCGTCTCCGACAACCGCATGGGTGGCGTGCTGGTGGGTGCGGAACTGCTGAATGCCGGGCATCGTGAGCTGGCGTTTGTTGGGGATTTGGCTTCCGATACTGTCGCGCGGCGTTGGGTTGGCTTTGAGACGGAGTGCCGGGCGCATGGGGTGAAGCCGCGCAAGTACGATGTGCGCTCGGCGCGGCGGCTTGGGGACTGGACGAACGAGGTGCGTGCGATTGTGGAGCGCATCCTTCGCCTCAAGGTGCGGCCGACGGCAATTTTCTGTTCGTGCGACGCGATTGCACGCATCGTGATGCGTCGGCTTGCCGAGGCGGGAGTCCGTTCGCCGGAGGATGTCTCGCTTGTGGGCTTCGACGACGACCCGATTGCCGAATGGACGACACCCGCGCTGACCACGATTCGCCAGGATTTTGCGCTCATGGGTCGCCGCGCTTTCGAGACTCTCGTGCGGCGCGTGGCGCATCCGTCGTGCACCGGTGGGATGGAAGTCCTCCCAGTTGCGCTCATCCGCCGCGAGTCCGTGTGCCGTGCAACCACGCAGAAAGGCTGTCCAACCACAGAAACAAAACATCCGAAGGGAAAGAGAAAATGAAGTCAACTCACACATTCGTTGCCGCGTCTTTCGTCCTGCTTGCCGTCGGGCTGTTCGGGGTTTCGTCCTTGCGGGCCGAAGAGGTGACGCAGACGGGGTGGTGTAACTCGACGTGGGCGAGCACCCTTGCCACAGCGCATGACTTCTTTGATACAAACAACTGGTATTCGGGTGCCATTACGGGTGAGTTCGGACTTGGGCTTGGTCTCTCAAAGGTGACCGAGTATATCAAGTTCGGCGAAGACTGGCGCGGCCCTCTTTCGTTTTCGCACAAGAACGAGGCAACGCTCTACCTTGTCGGGGATGGGACGCGAAACGCGACCTGGTATGTGCCGGGCGATGTGACGTTTGCACCGTCGACCGCCAAGGGTTCGGTGCGCTTCGGCCATGCGACGGAGGGATGGAATTTTCTCATCGACCTCGGGGGAATGCCGCGCACCTTCACGATGTCGGGGACGAGCGGATACTACTTTGACAATCCGATTCAGAATGGACGGCTGGAAATTCGCTCGACGGCGAACCTTGTGGCGTTTCGCGGTGCGCTCGGACATTCGGAGGGAGATCTCGTCTTGCGGGGGTCTCGATACCAGTTCCTCGATGCAGAGACGGAAGGAACGGTGCGTACGGAGAATCTCATTCTTGACGCATCCGACCTTGAGGTGAACGGAGGCAAGACGGCTTCGGCGGATGTCATTTCGGGTGCGTTGCGCATTTCGGGCGAATCGGGGAAAATGAAGAAGGTTTCAATTTACGGCACATCGGCGAAACGCGTCCTTCGGGCCGGGCGGCTTGAGATGGATGAGGGTGCGTTCGTCGAGTTCCGTGGCACGATGCTCGGGGCGCGGCATTCGGACGAAATCGGAGCGAACCTCTTCTTTGATGCCGCGCCGACGATGATTGGAGGAGTCATCCCGCAGGCGGTTGCCTATGACACGGTCGGCAGCAGTTTTGACACTAATCCGTCGCTTGCGACTTACGATGCGGAACGGGGTGTGCGTCCGCTTGACCTTGAGACAGAGTTCGTGCAAGATGCCGCGCTTGTGACGCGTGGGGATGAGAATCTGCTCGTGCCGCACGGAACGACAATGGCGATTTCGGGCGATGTGACGGTGAATGCAGTCGTCTTGCGCGGCGGAGAGGAAAAGACAGGAACGGTCCTGTCCGCTGGTGAGGACGGAGGGACGCTCCATGTGACGAGCGGACAGTTCGTCATTGGATATCCTCGGAACGCCAAGCCGAGTGTGAGTGTCCCGATTGACTTTGGATCGGCGCGGGGGTGCATCTCCTTTGCGCAGGGGAAGAGTTCGGACTGGTATGCGCCCATTTCGGGAACAGACGGTGTCGTGTGGGCTGTGTTGTCGGACAATTTGTCGGGTGCGGGTTTGACGGTCTGGTCCGACTGCGACTATACGGGTGACACCTGGGTCAACGGACCGCTCTACATCGGGCAGGGCAAGAAGGTCTTCCCGAGCGGAGCGCGAAAGGGCGATGTGCATGTTCGCGGGACAGTTTCCTTCTGGGGTGAGAGCAGCGGGCGCCTCGTCTCTCAGACAATCAATGGGCTTTATGGGAATGGAACGGTCAAGTGCGACAAATACCGCGTCAGTTTGACGCTGGGCGATAACGATGCGAACGGTGATTTTGAGGGGACGCTTTCTGGCTTTCAGGATGTCGTCAAGGTCGGTTCGGGCATTCAACGGTTTGGAGGAGCAGTTGTGATGAACAGTCAACCGTTGATGATTTCGGCCGGTCGGTTAGTGCTGGATGGTACGGTTTCGGGCGGTAGTCAGGTGTCCGTTGCAAGCGGCGCGGAACTGGGTGGCAGTGGAACGGTTGGGATGCCAGTCGCATTTGCCGACGGTGCGAAGTTCGTTGCGGGTGTTGCGGACGAGGGGCTGAAAGGGCCTCTGACGGCCACGTCAATTTCCGCCGCGGGAGAGATTGAGGTGTCCGCCGAGTCGGATGCGTGGTACGGAACGTGGACGGTCCTCAAGGTGACAGAGGGGACGCTGGAGGGCGTCACCTTCAGGCGCGGGGCACACATCGGTACTCTTTCGCTGAGCGAGGATGGCACGGAGCTTCGCGCCTCGCGGAACAGGGGTTTCCTTTTGAAGATTCGGTAGTCGTGCGGTGTGTTCGGCAAGAAGGGAATGAATGAAATGAGAAAGTTTGTTTGGTCGGTTCTGTTATCGTTCCTGTTTGGTTCGGCTGTTGGCGCGAACCTTGTGCCGGAAGGCAAGCGGGCGTTTGACGTGCCGTTCAAGGGTGCGGGAAAGATGTCGCTCGTCTATGTGCCGGTCTTCTTCCCGAAGGGGACGGAGGGGGCGGTCATCACATGCGAGGTGAAGTACGAGGAGGTCGTGCGCGGTGCGCAGAACTGGTTTGATGCGCGAATTATGGTAGACTTCATCAATTCGCAATGCAAGAAGGTGAAAAGCGGACCGGCGATTGGTGGATGGAAGGGTACGAGCGACGGATGGGTCGCGGTGCGTAAGGTGGTGCGTGTGCCGGAGGGTGCGGCAGGGCTTGCGCTGATGCCGTGTCTCTTCAATGTGAAGGCGGGTGCGCTCGCGGTGCGCAATCTTTCGGTCGAGGCGCAGGAGACATTCGTTGAGGACCCGGCGGACAAGGCGCGGCGCGAGGCGGCCGAACGGCGCAAGGCCGAGAATGCGACGCGGACGCGTGAGAAGGCGAAGTACCTTCTTGAGAAGACGGGCTCGCTCATCCCTTCGCCAAAGAACCCGGACGATCCGTACTGCTCGCTTGTGTCGACGGTTCCCGGCAAACTGGTGAATGCCTATCGGGAGTATGGCATTCCCGAGGGGACGGAGGCGCTCGCCCTGAGCTGGAAGTGGAAGGTGTCGAACCTGCGCACGGGGGCGAAGCCGTGGTTTGATGCACGCGTCCTGCTCAAGTTCAAGAATGCGGAAGGCAAGGACGTGAAGCCCGAGCCGGGGCCGACCTATACGCAACGCAATACGGACGGCTGGCAGGCGCGGACGAATGCGTTTCTCGTGCCGCCCGAGGCGGTGAAGGTCGTCGTGATGCCGTGCCTGTTCAATGTGAAGGCAGGTGAGATGGTGATGACGGACGTCCGACTCGTGCCAACGGATGCCGCGCCGCTTCATGCGGCGAAAGCCGAGCGCGAGCGGCAGATTGCCGCACGGCAGGTTCCCGACGAGGCCGAGAATCGTGCGCAGTGGCCGAAGGAGGTTCGGGTGAAGGGCAACCGCCTTGTCGACTCGGATGGACGCGAGGTGTGGCTTCAGGGACTGAACGCGGGGGGGATGGAGTCTGTGCCGAACGGCGATCAGATTGTAAAGTCGACCGTGGTTGGCATTGACGAATGGAAGGCGAACTGCGTACGCCTGCCGGTCAAGGAGGACTTCTGGTTCGGGACGAGCGCGTATCAGAACGACGGGGGTGAGGCCTATCGTTCGACCGTGGACAAGATTGTGCGGCTCGCGGCAAATCGTGGTGCGTATGTCGTGCTCGACCTGCACCGCTTCCGTGCGCCGAAAGCCGAGCACATTGCGTTCTGGAAGGACGCGGCAAAACGGTACGCGAACCATCCGGCGGTCCTCTTTGACCTCTTCAACGAGCCGCACGGAATCAGTTGGGAGACTTGGCGTAACGGTGGGTTCGTCGGTGAGGCCGGAAAGGTGGACGAGTCGGCGTTCCTGTCAGCGGAAGAGAAGCGCAAGAACCAGGGGTTTGAATCCGTCGGAATGCAGGCACTGGTGGAGGCGGTGCGGTCAACGGGGGCGCGGAATGTGGTGATTGCGGGCGGGCTTGGCTGGGCAAACGACCTGACGGGAATTGAGAGCGCGGCAATTGAGAAAAGTGAAAGCCCGAGTTATCGCCTCGACGATCCGATGGGCAATGGCGTGATGTACGCGTGGCACACCTACCACTGGCACAAGGGGTGGGCGAAGATTCTGCCGGTTGCCGCGAAACACCCGATCTTTCTTGGTGAGGTCGGGGCCGCGCCGCGTGAAGAGATGACGTTCATTCCTCTTGAGCAGAAGGAAGATCCCTTTACCTTTTCGCCCGACATGATTGGTTTTATCCAAGAGCATCGCATCAACTGGACGGCGTGGTGCTTTCATCCGAAGGCGGCTCCTTGCATGATCAAGAGCTGGGACTATGACCCGACGCCCTACTGGGGAGAATTCGTCCGTCGGGCCCTGCGCGGCGAAATGTTCAAGATGAAGAGGATGCGGTAAGATGCCGAGAGCCTGGGTTTTCATTTGTGCCGCGCTGAGCCTTGTGTGGGTGCGGGCGGAGTCGGTTGATGCCGATCTCATCGTGTACGGCAGCTCCCCGGCGGCTGTAGCGGCCGCAGTCAAGGCACAGAAGATGGGGCTTCGGACCGTCATCGTCTCGCCTGAGCAACACATCGGTGGGCTGTCGGTCTCGGGGCTTGGGTTTACCGATTCGGGCAATACGGCCGTTATCGGTGGGCTGGCGCGAGAGTTTTTCCGGCGCATCTACCGGGCGTATGCGCGTCCCGAGGCGTGGGTGTGGCAGAAGCGTGAGGAGTTCGTATCCGCTGGACAGGGGACAAAGGCCGTCGACCACGAGGAGCGGACGATGTGGACATTTGAGCCGCACGTGGCCGAGGGAGTCTTTGCGGCATGGTTGGATGAGTCGGGTGTGGATGTGCGTCGGGGCGAGTTCCTGTGCCGGGAGGCAGGTGGCGTCGTGATGCGTGAGGGGCGCATTCTCTCGTTTCGGACGCGGTCGGGCAATACCTATTCAGGTCGCTACTTCATTGATGCAACATATGAGGGCGATCTGCTGGCGGCGGCCGGGGTTCCCTATCGCGTGGGGCGCGAGTCGTGCGCCGAGTTTGGCGAGACCTGGAATGGCAATCAGGTTGGTGTCCTCCACCATCGGCATCATTTTAGGGACTTGAAGGTTTCTCCCTATCGCATCCCGGGCGACCCGACAAGCGGACTGTGCGCCGAGATTGATGACGCGCCGCCGGGAGTTCGCGGCGAAGGCGATCGACGGGTGCAGGCCTACTGTTACCGCGTGTGCATGACGGACGACCCGCGCAATCGCATTCCCTTTTCGAAACCGGAAGGCTACGACCCATCGCGTTATGAGTTGCTGGCGCGTTGTTATGCGAAGGGCTACGATGAGACTTTTTGGAAGTTTGATCGTATTGCGAATCACAAGACGGATACGAACAACCACGGGCCGATGAACGCCGACTGGCTTGGCGGGAGTGATGAGTGGCCCGAGGCAACGGACGAACGGCGCGTGGAGTTGGCCCGTGCCCACCGGAACTATCAGATGGGGCTTTACTATTTTCTGGCGAACGACCTGTCTGTACCGGAGAAGGTGCGGCGCGAGATGTCGAGGTGGGGACTGGCGAAGGATGAGTTTGTGGATAACGGCGGATGGCCGTATTACCTTTACGTGCGCGAGGGACGGCGGATGATCGGCGCGTATACGATGACCGAGCACGACTGCTTTGGGGATGCACGCCATCCTGCGCAGGGGCAGCCCTATGGATCGATTGGTATGGGCTCCTACAGCCTCGATTCGCACAATGTCCGTCGATATGTGACGGCGGAGGGTTTTGTCCAAAATGAAGGTGATATTGGGGTGAAGCCGAAGATGCCGTATGGAATTGACTATGGGGCGATTGTTCCGCGTCGTTCGGATTGTCGGAATCTGCTTGTGCCCGTTGCAGTTTCTGCTACGCATACGGCATTTGGGTCGATTCGAATGGAACCGGTGTTTATGGTTCTGGGTGAGTCGGCTGGCACGGCTGCCGCGCTGGCGACGAAAGATGGACGCGCCGTGCAGGATGTGGTGTATGCGGAACTTGCTGAACGGCTCAGGGCCGATGGCCAGGTCCTGGAGGTGCCGGTTGACATGGTGGACGTTTTCATTGGGACGGGCGGAACGGGTCATACGACACCAGCGGCCTGCCGTCCGTTCGGACTTGTTCAGGCGGGCCCTGATACGGGCGTCCTGGACTGGGCGCACTGCTCTGGCTACCAGTATGGGGACGCGGCACTTTTGGGGTTCTCGTCCGCGCATATCAGCGGATCAGGGTGCGGCGATCTTGGGGATGTGTTGCTTTTGCCGTTCACACGTGAGCGGATTCGTCCATGGGAGAAACTGCCGCTCAACAAGTCGAGCGAGAAGGCTGCGCCTGGGTTTTATGCGGTAAGTTTGCCGACGGAGGGTGTTCGGGCCGAGATGACGGCTTCGCCGCGTGTTGGCTACTACCGATTCGACTACGGTCGGGCGAAAGCGCCGCGCCTGCTCGTCGACCTTCAGTACGGGATAGTCGTCTACGGGGAGAACGGCACGACGAATCGTGTTCAGTCCTGTCGGGCCAATGTCCTGCCCGACCTAATGGGCGTGGAAGCCGATCTTGTCGTGTCGAGTTGGGCGACGCGGCGGTCATGCGCAGTCGTGCGGTTTTCGCGTCCAGCCGTTTTGGTTGAGGAGTTGCCGCCAACGAATCCATGTGAAAAAGCGCCGCGCTATGTCTTCACGTTCGGTCCGTCCGACGAGCCGATTGAGGTGAAGGTCGCTCTTTCTGTCAACAGTGTGAACGGGGCGCGGAAGAATCTTGAAGCGGAACTGCCCGACTGGGACTTTGACGCGGTGCGCCAGTCGGCGCGGGCAGAATGGAACGACCATCTCTCGCGCGTGCGCGTTTCAGGTAGTGCGCGGCAGCGGACGCTTTTCTATACGGCACTCTACCACGCAAGCGTTCAGCCTCACACGATTGCCGATGTCGGCGAAACTAATCCGCGCTACGGGGAGTTCTCGCTGTGGGATACATATCGTGCAGCTCATCCGCTTTACACGCTTCTTTTCCCCGAACGGGTGGACGGGTTCGTTCGTTCACTCGTTGCGCAGGGGCAAAAGCAGGGCTATCTGCCGGTCTGGCCCATTCGGGGTGAGGAGACGGACTGCATGGTCGGCAATGGCGCAGTCAATGTCATAGCCGATGCCTACCTGAAGGGGTTTCGCGGATTTGACGCGGAGGCGGCATTTGAGATGGTGAAGCGGACGCTCGAAACGCCGCGTCCGAATTCTCGCGTTGACTTGTTGAATGCGAAGGGTTACCTGCCGTTCGATGAGGTGCGTGTCGAGTCCGTCTCGATGACGCTTGAGGATGCGGTGAACTGTTCTGCGGCGGCGCGGTTTGCGGAAGCACTCGGCAAGGCCGGGGACGCGGCGCATTTCGCGCAACGCGCACAAAACTATCGCAACCTTTTCGATGGTGTGGCGGGCTTCTTTCGAGGGCGGGCAAACGACGGCTCGTGGCGAACGCCGTTCAATCCGCTTCGCCTGTGCAATGCCTGGGAACTTGGTGGTGATTTCACGGAAGGCAACGCCTGGCAATACCTTTGGTTTGTGCCGCACGATGTTTCGGGACTCCAGTCCCTTCTCGGTGGGCGTACGGAATTCCTCCGCAAGTTGGATGCCTTCTTCTCCTTGCCATCTGAACCCGATGGACAGGAAACGCTTGCCGATGTCAGCGGGCTCATTGGACAGTATGCGCACGGCAATGAGCCGAGTCATCACATCGCCTATCTCTATGCGTTGGCTGGTCGCCCGCAGCGGACGCAGGAACTCGTGCGGCAGATATGCGACGACTTCTATCGGATAGCGCCAGACGGCATCATCGGCAATGAGGATGGCGGGCAGATGAGCGCCTGGTACCTTTGGTCAGCGATGGGGCTTTATCCGGTAGACCCGTCCTCCGGCGAGTATGTCATCGGTGCACCACAGGTGCCGCGTGTAGACCTTCGTGTCGGGATGCCGGGCGAGGAGGCGCGGCTACTCACGATCGTTGCACATGGGCTTTCGGCAAAAAACAAGTATGTGAAGTCGGTTCGGTTGAATGGTCGGCTTGTGGAAGGTGCAACCCTTCGTCATGTCGATCTGATGCGTGGTGGTGAACTCGTGTTTGAAATGGGAGAAAGATGAGATGAGACGACTGATGATGTGCGTGGTGGTCCTCCTTGGCGCGGCACTTGGTCTTGCAGGCGAGCGGGAAACGGTGCGGGCGATTGGTCCGTGGAAGATGGCGCAGGCGACGGCTCCCGATGTTTGGATGCCGGCGATTGTCCCGGGGACTGTCCTGCGGACGCTGGTCGAGAACGGCAAGGTTCCCGACCCCTACTACGGTCTCAACAACAAACTTGAGAATGGGCTGATACCAGACCTCTCGGTGAATCGTCCGTTCTATGAGGCGACATTTGTCGGCGAAGTCGATCTGCCGATAGCATTCAGTAACCGCGTCGTCTGGATGCGGCCCGAGGGCATCAACTATCGCAGTGAGATTTACCTCAATGGACGACTTGCCGCGTCCACGCGTGGAATGTTCTCGCGCACGGCTGTCGATGTCACTTCGTTTGTGCGACCAGGTACGCGGAACGAGATTCGTGTGAAAGTTTGGCCCGTTGATCACCCGGGGACGGTGCAACCGAAGACATGGGGCGCGGCAAATGGGGAGTGGCACAATGGAGGCGATGGGGAAATCGGGCGGGATGTGACGATGCTGATGTCCGCCGGATGGGACTTCATGTTCAGCGACGGCATCCGCGATCGTAATACGGGCATTTGGCGGGACATCGAGTTCTTCGCAACGGATCTCGTGCGTCTTGACGCGCCTTATGTCCGAACAAAGTTGAACGACGACTTCTCGGAAGCTCAACTGACGGTTGAAGTTGACTTGCACAATGCGAGCAATGGGTGGGGGAACGAGGTGCGCGGGCGGCTCATTGCTGAGGTTGAGGGCGAGGGCATTCGGATTGAGAAGCCGATTTCGATGTTTCGGGGTGAACGGCGCACAGAGTTCATGTCCGCGAAGATGAAGGCTCCGAAACTCTGGTGGCCGAGAAACAAGGGTGCGCAACCGCTCTACACGGCAACTGTCCGTTATGTGGATGATGCAACGGGTCGGGAGTCGGATGCGGTGCGCGTCCGCTTTGGTGTGCGCGAGGTGACGAGTGACCAGTCGGGCAAGGACGGAGCGCGGCAGTTCTACATCAATCGGCGCAAGATTTTCATTCGCGGTACGAACTGGGTGCCGGAGGCGATGCTCAAGGCGGACGATGCACGGATGGAGGCGGAGATGCGGCTGACGGCCGATTCGGGCATCAATCTCGTGCGGCTTTGGGCGGGCGGCATTGTGGAGAGTGACCGATTCTATGAACTGTGCGACGAATACGGACTGCTCGTCTGGCAGGAGTTCTGGATGACGGGCGATACGCGGCATCCGGATGATGTCGGGCTTTACCTCGACAATGTGGCACAGCAGGTCAAGCGCATTCGCGCCCATGCGTGTCTTGCGCATTGGGTTGCGTCCAACGAGTCGACGGAAGTTGAGGGGACGGAGGAGCTCGTGCGTCGGCTGACGGGGACGACAAGCTGGATGATGCAGTCCGAATGCGATGGGGTGCACGACGGTTCCCCGTATGTCCCGGTGAATCCGATGAGTTATTATGAGGATACCGCATCGCCGCGAGGAAGCCGCGTCTATGGGTTCAGTCCCGAATACGGAACATGCGCCCTGCCGCCCGCCGAGTGTTGCCGGGCGTTCATGCCCGAGAATCTCCTTTGGCCGATTGAGAAGAACATTGCCGCGTGGAAGTATCGTGAGGGCGGCGGTTTCGATCGGATGACGGAGTTCCACCACCAGTATGTCAACGGATATGGCGTGTCAAAGACCTTCGACGAGTACGCGCGGAAGTCGCAGGCGGCAGATGCTCTGGCGCACCGTTGTCTCTGGGAGACCTGGAACCGTGTCCGCGAGACGGCGACAGGTGTCCTCTTTTGGTACAATGCGTCGCCCGTTCCCCAGCTGGGCGGACACGCTTGGGACTATTCGCTCGTTCCAACGGCTTCGCAATTTGCCCAGGCCAATGCGCTTGAGCCGTTGCACGCGCAGTACGAATACCTGTCCAATCGTGTTTCGGTTGCCAGTGACATTCGTGAGACGCGGAGCGTTGAGTTGGTGGCTGAAGTCTACGACTTCGACTCGCGGCGCGTCTGGATGCGTTCGCAGACGCTTGAGGTTCGCGGCGAATCGTTTGTGGACGCCTTTAGGATTCCGTTTGATTCGGACCGCGCACTGCAGTTTAACCGTCCGCACTTCATCAAGTTGCGCCTGCGCGAAAAGGGGACGGAGGTCGCCTCGACATTCTACTGGCGGTCGGCATCGCGCTACGAGGGGGCGAATACAGTGACGGGTCCCTGCGTGGCGGGCTTCGAGTTATTGGACAAATTGCCGCAAACGGAACTTTCGTCGCATTTTCTGAAGACGGAGGAAGGTCGCACGACGCTTGAGGTCGTCAATACGGGGCGTGCCCTGGCCTTCATGGTTGAGGTCCGGGTGGAGGGGGCTGATGGCAAGTATCTGCGTCCTGTTTTCTTCTCAGACAATTATTTTGCGCTTCTGCCGGGCGAAAGGAAGGTAGTGACGATTGAGCATCCCGCGCACCCGTTCGCGTGGAAGGTCGGCGGTTGGAACACGACCTCCATCCGCCCGCGTTGACAAGCCGGGTAGGGTCGTTTGGTTGTAGACGGCATTGCGTGGGGCATCTCACTTTGCACAGCACATTTTCCTAACTGGAACTGTTGAGAGTTGCAGTTAGAACTCGTGCGAGTTGAAGTTAGGGAAAATTTGAGAAGTCACAGGCGCGGCAGTTTCGCGTAAGCCCCGAGCAGGTGATTTATGGTATAATGCCACCTGTCCACGACAACGGTTCGTGGCATCGATAGAGAAGGACTCGTGGTGAACATGAAAGCGAAGAGGTGTGAGGCTGGGCGGGTTGACGCTTCGTCCGAAGGACGCGAACCGAAAGGCCGCGTCGTCCTCGTTGGCACATATAAGGGTGTTCAGCTAACGAAGTGGTGCGGATGGTATAGGAACTGAGAAAGAAGGGCGCTGGGCATCTCGCGGCAATGGGTATTGAGGTTTGAGGAAATGAATTATGGCTAAGAATAAGAAGAAGAGCAATTGGGGCAACATGGAACCACAGAAGTCGAGTGCGGCCCAGTTCATCACATATGTTGCTTCTGTTGGCGAAAGTAACGAGAAGTACGAGTTGCGTTACGAGAATGAGAACATATGGATGAGTCAGAAGATGCTTGCGGCGGTATATGGCGTTGATCTGCGGACAGTCAGCTACCACATTACCAAGATTTTCAAGGATGCTGAACTTGACAAGGAGTCAGTTGTCCAAAAATATTGGATAACTGGTCCCGACGGGAAGAATTATTCAGTCAACCATTATAATCTGCAAGTTATAATTGCCCTTGGCTTCAAGATCGACAATGAAAAGGCCATTGCTTTTAGGAAATGGGCGAATCAGATTGTTGCAGAATATACGATTAAGGGCTGGGCGATGGATGCCCAGCGGTTGAAGGACGGAACGCCCATCGCTGACAAGTATTTTGAACACTTGCTTGAGAAAATTCGCGAGATACGGCTCAGCGAGCGTAAGTTCTATCAGAAGGTGACGGATCTCTACGCAACGGCCATTGACTATGACAAGACCTCAAACCTGACGAGGATATTCTATGCGACTGTGCAGAATCGTATGCATTGTGCCGTACATGGGCATACAGCCGCCGAGATCCTTTACACGCGAGCCGATGCGGGCAGGGAGAACATGGGCCTCACAAATTGGGAGGATGGGCCGAACGGGAAGATCAAGAAGTCGGATGTCGTCGTTGCAAAAAACTATCTCACAGATGAGGAACTCGGCATTCTGGAGCGCATGGTCAACGCGTTTCTTGAATACGCTGAGACGCAGACGATGCGAAAGATCCCGCTGACGATGGAAGATTGGAAAGTGCGTCTCGACAAATTCCTCGTCCTCTTTGACCAACATGCGCCGAAATACGCGGGTGATCCCATCGATGCCTATAAGGCTCAGCTTTACGCCGAGTCCGAGTTCGAGAAGTATCGCATCGTTCAGGATAAACTCTTCATGAGCGACTACGACCGCTTCCTCCTGGCACTGGAAGAAGAGGCGAAGAAAGGGAAGGAGAATAAGTAAAATACGCACAACCGGATTTCCTCTCGGACAATTTCTTTATGTTTCTCCTGGACGAAAGGAAGGTGCTGACGGTTGAGCATCCCACGCACCCGTTCGCGTGGAAGGTCGGCGGTTGGAACATGACCTCTGTTCGCCCGCATTGACAATTTGGTTGCGTAGGGACTCAGGCGCGGCGGTTTGGGGCTGGCGGCGGAGAGAAGCGCATCTCCGAGGAAAATGAAGCTGTTCTCTCGGCTCGGAGAACAGCTTCTCCCGATCGAGAGAACAGCTTCATTTTTGTGAGACCTCGTGAGGGGGTGTCCGTCGGTTCGCCGTGATGTAGCCTCCGTCCGCCCGCTTTGACAGGTGGACGGGGCATTTGGTACAATTTGAGTCGCTTTGACGGGGTGCTTCTATCGGGGGTGTCCTGTGGTTGCGTGCTTTGGAGAAAGGAGATTTTGCATGGTTAAGTCGTTTTTTGTGAAGCTTTTGACGCGGCTTTGGGAAGGCTTCCGTCGGTTCGGGAGTGCCTATGTCTGCGCCTTGGTCGTGTCCGTCCTCTTCGTTCTGATGAATCATGATGTGGTCGATGACTCGGTTGGGATGCGGCTCGTTTGTGGCATTTACTGGGGAGCCTTGGCGGGTGTCTTTACTCAACTTCTGCTCGAATGGCGCAAGGTTTCGATTCGTCAGTTGCCAGTTGCCCTTGTTACGCTTTTCGTCGGCTTCCTTGGGTGCTGGTTCTGGTTCGCCATCGGGGAGGATTCGCCGCGTTATTGCCTGTGGACGACGCTCTACATCGGTTCCATCATTTCGATGCTCGCCTCGTGCATTGCGGTGCTGTACTGCATTTCGTCTCAACCTTCGCTTTTCCTGCGTGTGGTGTTTACGGCAATCGGTTCGGTCGGAAGTGCTACCCTCCTGACCCTGAGCTTTTTCCTGTGTATTTTCGCGTTTGACCAGCTTGTGACATCGGTTGACTCGTCTCTTACGGGTGATGTCGCGGGGCTTGTCTATCCGCTTGCCACGACGATTTCTTTCCTTGCGTTTCTTCCAAAGGGGGGAGATGACGAAGAGGGCTCGCATGAGTCGCAGCGCGCGGCGCGGGCACTCTTTTGGTTGTTTTTGCCGGCATCCCTTATTCTGCTGGCAATCCTTTATATTTACTTGGTGCGCATCGTTCGGGCATGGTCGATGCCAAGCGGCCAGTTGAACTGGTTCGGGTCGGTGGCGCTACTCGTCTACATTTTCTTCTGGTTGACGCTCCGCGATTCGACCCAGCGGTTCTTCCGGTTCGTCGTCCGATGGGGCTGGGCCTTGATACTTCCCGTCGTCATTGCCCAAATTGTGGGCGTCATCATCCGCTATCGGGCCTATGGCATGACGACCCCGCGCGTTCTCGGAATGGTCGCCTTGTTGATTGGACTTGTGGCACTTGTTTTCGCGGCGCTGAATCAGCATCCGCGTCGGCTGTTCGTGTTCATCGCCCTCGTGGGGCTGGTGTTTACGGTCTCGCCGCTGAACATCGTTGACATTCCCATCATCAATCAGGAATATCGGCTCAGGTCGGCCCTGGAGCGCAATGGACTCATCAGGGACGGCAAGCTGGCGCTCAATCCGGACGCCAAGATTCCGCAGGAAGATGCGGAAATTATCGTTGGTTCGTTGACCTATCTCAGTTCACGCGCTGGTCGTGGGCACGATTCGGGCAGTTGGTTTGACGGAGGAGCACGGATGGAACCGCACATTTGGCATCGTCCGGCTTTTGCGGAGGAGGTGCTGAATGGCGCGGCAGACGTGTGCCGTACGCGGGGGTATGCGAAAGGGGATCTGTTCTCGGCGTTCGGAATCAGCCCACAAACTTGCAAGAATGCGCCAAAGCGCGGGCTTTATGCGCCTTATGAGAATGCCTTTTTCTCAGCCCCCCGGGAATTCCCGGTCGCCGGAGCTTCGAGGCTGTACCTGCTTGAAGGGCTGTCCCTGACATGCGTGCGAAAAGGCGACCAGTGGTTTCTGACGGTGCCCACCAGTTCGGTCGCCGGGTTCCCAGAGCCGATTGACGTCACCGATTCCATCGTGCGCATCTTCAAGACGGTCGACTGGAATGGCGTACTTGACGAGACGGTGACCTTCAAGCTGAAGTCGGAGGAGGCGCAGATTGAGCTTCGCCCCGGCTGGACGCTGGTTCTGAGCGAACTGTGGGTATCGGGGCCGAAAGGCGAGGAGGCAAAAGAGGTTCATTTTGGGCGCACGTGTGCGATTCTCATTCGGGAAACCCCGTAGGCCTTGTCACCGTCGGGTGGGTGGCCGCTCGGACGAATGTCGACTGGTTCTGGCGGTGAAAGTGCCGCAGGGCGGGTGCATTTGGTATAATATGCGCCGATTTCATCATGAAAGAACTGGTTCAGACATTTTTGAAGGGCGGCCCCGTCATGTGGCCGATTCTGGGGCTTTCCGTCCTCGGGCTGGCGATTCTCATCTGGAAGGCCCTTGAGTTCCGTCGCGGGCGGCGCTTGCGCCGGGGGCTCGGGGTCGTCTCGACAATCATTACGGCGGAGCCGATGTTGGGCATTTTGGGTACGGTGACAGGGATTATGCAGACATTTGGAAGCCTGGGCGCGGCGGATGGGGTGGCGAATCCGCTGGCGGCGACAGCTGGTATCGGCGAGGCCCTGATTACGACGGCAGCCGGGCTCATCGCCTCACTGATTCTCCTTTTCCCCTACAATGTGCTGGACGGCATGAGCGAGGACTGAATGGGGCGTCGTCGTCGAGGTGCGCGGTTGGAGATGACGAGCCTGATGGACGTCATGTTCCTGGTGCTTGTCTTCTTCATCTACTGCATTTTCGACATGGCCGTCCATCGGGGGCTGAAAGTCGACCTGCCCACGGCGGCCGGCGTTCCTGAGAAGGGCGAGCGAATCGTCATTACCATTGCGGCGGATGACACCCTGCAGGTCAACGGGGTGCCCGCGACACGCGATTCGGTCGTCCGAAAGGTGCGCGAACTCGCTGCCGCGAACGTCTCCTGCCCCGTCCTGATTTCGGGGGATCGCAAGTCGTCCCTTGGAACGGGCATTGAACTCTTGGCGGAACTCAAGTCGGCGGGCGTAGAGCGGGTGAGCTTTCAGGTGAATGGGCGTCAACCGTGAAGCAATTCCTGGTAGCACTGCTCCTTTCTGCGCTTTTTCATGCGCTGCTGTTCTCAGGGGTCGGTCTCCTTCTTGTGTTTGCCGCGTCCGAACGGGAACTCCCGCAACTGGACTTCTCCAGCGTGGAGCTCTCGCTTGCGCAGGAGGAAGATTCCTCCGCGCCCGTTTCAACGGCACTACCGGATGCCGCGCCGACTGAACCGTCGACAGCCCCCGAGACGCGCCCACCCGAATTGGAGATGCAAGTTCCTGACCAGCCGGCACCCGAGGCCGTTGGACTGGATGTGCCGCGCCCGGACGAGGAGCGCGAGCCCCTGCCCGAAATGAAGGTTCGGGAAGAAGTGGTGCACAAGCCGGTGGATGTTGCGCCGCCGCCTGCCCCCGCGCCCCAGCAGGCACGAATTGACGCACCGCCGCGCTTACGCGTTCCCATTCGCCCCAAGTATCCGAATGGGGCACAAAAGCGCGGCGAGCACGGGCGCGTGATGTTGGATGTGACGATCAGCGAACGGGGGCGTGTTACGGCGGCAGAAGTTGTCGTCTCGTCCGGGTTCGTCGAATTGGACGAGGCGGCCTTGAAGGCGGTTCGCGAGGCGGAGTTCCGTCCGGCGAAGGCGAATGGCCGCGCCGTTCAGGATCGGCGGCGCATTCCGATTGATTTCAGGCTGAAGGATTGATGAGTGAAGGAGAATGTTGGATGATGCGGATTTATGTTGACATAGACGATGTGCTCTGCGAGACGGCGAAGGCACTTTCGAAATTGGCCGAGCGGGAGTTCGGCCGGCACGTGCCTTACGAGCAGATGGAACAGTTCAACCTGCAGGAGACATTTTGCCTGACGGATGAGGAAATGGCGCGGTTTGTTGAACTCTCGCACGACCCCGCGTGCCTGATGGGGTATGCCACGACTCCAGGCGCGGTGGAAGGCGTGAAGGCCCTCCGTGCGGCCGGGCATACGGTGGACATTGTGACGGGGCGCCCCGCCTTTTCCCATGGGGCGACCGAGGCGTGGCTTGCGTCCGTCGGGCTGGGGGACTTTGCCGTCACCTACGTGGACAAGTACGGACGAACCTACAAGCACACGCCAGGCGAGCCGCGCACGGTGTCGCTGGCGGAACTGAAGGCGCGGCAATATGACGTGGCCATCGACGATTCGCCGCTCGTGTTACGCGCGCTGGCGGACTGGACGCAGACGCACATCTTCGTCTTCGACCGCCCGTGGAACCGATCGTTTGTTCTTGCGCCCAACATGACACGCGTCGCAGGCTGGCCAATTATGGTATAATTGCCGCATGATGAACATTGATGAGTTGAACCGGCGGTATGGTGCGCCCGGGCGCATTGTCTTCCACGAGGGTTTTGCGGGGTATCCGGAGGTCGTCCTTTCCAACAAGTACGGCGTGGCGGAAATTGCCCTTCTCGGGGGCAACGTCCTCTCCTATCGTCCGACGGGGCACTCGCCCGTGCTATTCCGCCCGGCGAAGCGCGACTACAACCGGGGCGAGGCCATTCATGGGGGAATCCCCGTTTGCTGGCCACAGTTCGGGAATCGTGCGATGCCCGGGATGCCCACGCACGGCTTTGCGCGGGTTTGCGTGTTTTCCGTTCGTGGCAGCGTGTATTCGGAGGATATGACCGAGATTACGCTTGGCCTGAAGGCGGACGATGAGACGCGTCAGCTTTGGCCGCACGACTTTGACCTTGAGCTGAAGGTTTCCGTCTCGATGAAGCTGAACCTGAAGCTCACGACGAAGAACACGGGGACGGAACCCCTGTCGTTTTCGGCGGGTTTCCATCCCTACCTGCTGGTGCGCGAGCGCAGTGCGACGGCGGTGCGCGGACTGGACGGCTGTTCGTTCGTGGATGCGCGTGTGGGCGATTCCGCCGTCCAGGTGGGGGATTTCCAGATGGACATCGCTCCCGACCACGTTTTCAGTCTGCCCGAAACCCCGAAGCACGAGTTCGCGCTGATGGATCCCGGGCTGCGCCGCGCCATTGCCGTCGTCGCAAGCGGCTGCAACAATGCCGTCGTCTGGAATCCTGGCCCCGAGAACCGACCGGCGGACTGCGGAGCGGACGATTGGCAGCATTTCGTCTGCGTCGAGCCTGTGACGGACTGGCCGAGCGCGGCAAAAACGCTCGCACCAGGTGAAAGCCATGCATTGACGGTGGCCATTCAGGCGGCGGCCGACACATCTTCCGAATCATGAAGACGACACCATCAAAGGACAAGTACGGGTCGCTTGCAACCCACCGCGCCTTCCTCGGCAAGCCGCCGAAGCGCGGCAGTGTGGTGCCGTTTCCCTGTCGTCCGGGCGAGGTTTATCGCAAGCAGGTCGCAGGACTTGCCGCTCGGCTGAAGGCGATTTCGTGCCGCAACTGTGTCATCGGTCTCTCAGGCGGACTCGACAGTGCGCTGGCACTCCTCGTGACTGTCGGGGCGTTTGATCGCCTTCACCTCGACCGGAAGGGCATCCACGTCTACACGATGCCGGGCTTCGGGACGACGGGTCGCACGAAAGGGAATGCGGATCTCCTGTGCGAAGGACTGGGGCTTGGACTGGAGACGATTTCCATCGTCCGTGCCTGCCGTCAGCACTTTCGGGACATTGGGCACGACGGGCGGACGCCGGATGTCACGTTCGAGAATGCCCAGGCGCGGATGCGTACGCTGATTCTGATGGACAAGGCGAACATGACGAACGGCATCGTCGTCGGCACGGGGGACTTGAGCGAAATCGCCCTCGGCTGGTGCACCTACAACGGCGACCACATGTCCATGTTCGGGGTCAACGCGGATGTGCCGAAGACCGTCGTGCGCAAGGTCTGCGCCTGGTGGGCGCAGAAGAACGGCTCCGGGAAGGCGGCGCAGGCGATTCGCGACATCATCGCGACACCCGTTTCGCCCGAACTCGTCAAGGGACAGGTCACCGAAGACAAGATTGGCCCATACGAGCTGCACGACTTCTTCCTCTGGAACTTCATCGTGAATGAGATGGGGACGAAGGAACTTCGTGCGGCGGCGGCGCGGCACTTTGGCGCGGCGTTCCCCGACGAGGTGATTGCCCGCACGCTGGACATCTTCATGCGTCGGTTCTTCACGCAGGCGTTCAAGCGGAACTGTGCGCCGGATGGGGTGCGGGTCTTCCCGTTTGAGTTGTCGTTGCACGATTGGTGGATTCCGTCCGACCTCGGTTTCGTTGCCCTTTGAGGAATCGTCTTGCCGATTTGATATAATACCGTTTCAGAAGGAAGAGCAAATACATGAGCATTTCGTACAAGAAGGAATTCTTTGACCGCGAGTACACGGCCCGCGAGGCCTATGGCCGAGTGTGGAAGTATGCGCGGCGCTACCGCTTCCGGATTGTCGTCGGCATCCTGTGCGGCATCCTGACGGCTGGGACGCTTCTGCCGCTTTACCAGGCGATTCAGCCCGCCCTTGAGAAGGTGAGCGCCAACGAGCGCGAGCAGTTCGAGCGCCAGGCGGCTGGGGAGATGGCGGACGCGTCTGCACCGAAGGTCGCCGCGCCCGAAGAGACCAAACTGGTGGTGCAGGAGGCGAAGCACGGCCTTGCCAAGCAGCTCGACCGGGCCTCAAAACTGCCGAGTTGGTACCCGAAGGCCGAGAAGATTGCCCGCAAGCTCGGCATTGAACTTCAGGACAAGGACGGTGGCATGGGCGGGGCGTTGCTCCTGATGGCAATTGTTATCATTCCACTCGTTGCCTTCCTGCGACTGGGACTGATTTTCCTTAACCAGTACTGCCTTGCCTGGGCGGCCTCGCATGTCCTCGCCGACCTGCGGGTGGATATCCTCAAGAACATTCAGCGGCAGTCCATGCAGTTCCATGGGCGCATCGATGTCGGGCAGTTGATGTCCCGCGCAACGGGCGACCCGCAGGTCGTCCAGAGCCTGATTCAGGGGATGCTTGCCGAATTGGCCCGCGCACCCTTCGAGATTGTCGTTTCAATCGGCTTCATCATCTGGTTTGCGATTGAGAACCACATGCTGCCCACGCTCGGCGTGATTGTCATCGGTATGCCGGCGTTCATGCTTCCGGTCATCGGCCTCGGTAAGATCATTCGGCGCTGGAGCCGTCGGACGCTGGAGCGCACGTCTGTCGTTGGCGGGCGACTCCACGAGATTCTGACGTGCGTTCGCGTGGTCAAGGCCTACAACACCGAACGCTATGAGAACGAGAAGTACGAGAGCGTGAACCATACGCTCTTCTCGACGACCATGCGGGCGACGCGCTGGGGACTGCTCGTCGGCCCGACGGTCGAGACGATTGGCATTGTGCTCATCTGCGCCTTCCTCGTCTGGTGCTTTGCCACTCATGTGACACTGGCCAACATTCTGCCGATGCTTGCGCCGCTTCTCCTCATCTACAAGCCCATCAAGCAGATGGCCAACCTCCAGGTCTCGATTGAGACGGCCCAGGCCTCTCTCCAGCGTATCTGGTCCATTCTCGATGTCAACGACACGCTGCCCGAGAAGGCGGATGCCGCGCCGAAGACGACCTTCGACAAGGCCGTCAGGTTTGAGGATGTCTCGTTCCGTTATGAGACGGCCGATCACGATGCCATCAAGCATGCGACATTCGAGATTGGGCGCGGCAAGACGGTGGCTGTCGTCGGTGGCACGGGTTCCGGCAAGACGACGCTCTCGGGGCTTCTTGCCCGCTTCTTCGACCCGAGCGCGGGACGCGTGACGATGGACGGCATCGACCTGCGCGAGATGCGTATCGCCGACTTGCGCCAGTTGGTTGGCTCCGTCCAGCAGGAGACGATTCTCTTCAACGATACGATTGAGGAGAACATTCGCTACGGGTCGCCGAACGCCACGCACGAGCAGGTCGTTGCCGCGGCAAAGATGGCGAACGCCCACGACTTCATCATGGCGCAGCCGGAGGGCTATTCTCGTATGGCGGGCGAGAAGGGCTTCGTCCTCTCGGGTGGCGAGCGTCAGCGCGTCGCCATTGCTCGTGCGATTCTGCGCAATCCGCCGATTCTGATTCTTGACGAGGCGACGAGTGCGCTTGACACGGTTACCGAGCGGCTCGTCCAGGATGCGCTCAACAACCTCATGAAGAACCGCACCGTCTTTGCCATTGCACACCGCCTTTCGACCGTGCGCGATGCGGATCTCATTCTCGTCATGGACCACGGCGAGATCATCGAGCGCGGCACGCACGACGAACTTTATGCCAAGAACGGCGCCTACCGTCGCCTGTGCGATATGCAGCACCAGAACTGAGCCGAATGGTCTACGATTGCTTCACGTTCTTCAATGAACTGGACTTGCTGGAAGTCCGGCTGAACGTCCTGAACGCCGTCGTCGACCGTTTTGTCATTGCGGAGGCGACGCGGACGCATCGGGGCAAACCGAAAGAATTGCTCTTCAGGAAGAACGCGGCGCGTTTCGCGGCTTTCGCCGACAAGATTACCTATGTCGTTGTGGACGACCTTCTCCCCGAGGAGGAGGTCGAGCGTGATGTCTTCAACCTGCCGTGGGTCAACGAGAACCGGCAGCGCAACGCCCTTGCTCGCGGACTGACTGAGGCTCGCCCCGAGGATGTCGTCATGGTCTCGGATCTTGACGAGATACCGCGTCCCGAATCCGTTCGTGCGGCGCGGCACCTGCTTGAGGATGGGCGGGCGCAGAGCGTCCGGTTCGCGATGTCGTTCTACAACTTCTACCTGAACTTCAGGAACTTCTCCTGCGCGAAGTGGATGCTTGGCACGTGTGCGATTCGCTTTGGGTCGCTGGGGGACGCGGCATTCTTTCGAGGCGTTCCAATTGACCGCTATACGCAGGCCGCCGAAAACCAGGGCGCAACTCTCCAGAAGGTGCGCTTCCTTCGGGCGGATGCGACGCTCCCGCAGGCTGGATGGCACTTCTCCTACTTGGGCGGGCTCGCGGCGATTCAGTCGAAACTTGCCGCGTTTTCGCATTCCGAATTCAGCGGACTTCCGTTGGACGTGCTGGCGGCACGCCTGAAGGAAGGGCGCGACCTCTTCGGCCGCGCTGGGCGTTCCTTCGGTGTGGCCCTTGATGGGACATTCCCGCGCTACATCCGTGAGAACAGGATGAAGTTCCGCGACTTCCTTTTCCCTGTAGATGAGGACTACCTGAAGCGGACGCGCTGGCCCAAGCGGTGGGCGCGGATTCGCGGTTGCCTGTATGCGTGGGTCGTTCACCTCGTGCCGCACGCCCTTGTGCCGGGCCTTGTGCGGATGCGCGATCGCCTGCTGTCGAAGGCTGGAAGGCGCGGATAATGTCGGCGCGGGTCTCCATTGCCGTCGGTGTCTACAATGGCGAGCGCTATCTCGTCGAGTTGTTGGATTCGATTCGCGCCCAGACGTTCACCGACTGGGAGTGCGTCCTTGTGGATGACGGTTCGACGGACGGTTCGGCGCAGATTCTGCACGATTTTGCCGCGAGGGACAGCCGGTTTCGCGTCCTTTCTCAGACGAACGCAGGCGTTGGTGCGGCGCGGAATGCCGCGATGCGCGCAAGTGCCGCGCCCTTCCTGATGTTCGCCGACCAGGATGACCGACTCGCACCCACGGCTGTTGCGCGGGCCCTTGAGGCGATTGAGTCCGCACAGGCGGATGTCGTGCGCTTCCATTCGAACAGGGTCGCGAAGGGTTCGGTCTTCGTCTGGGAGCACATCTACCGTCGTGCCGCGCTTTCGGATGTCGCCTTTCCGCCGATTACGGGCGGGGAGGATACGGCGTTTTTCTGGGAACTCGGTTTCCGTGACTTGGTGCGCGTCGAGATTCCCGACATCCTCTACTGGCAGCGTCCGCACAGGGGCAGTTTCTCGCGGGCCGTTTCGCCGCGCTACATTGCCAATGTCTTCACGGGCTTTCGCGTCATGGCGCGGACGGGACGACGCTACGGCCTCACTTCGTGGGGACTTGTCCGTCGGCTCTTTCCGCATGTGGCGTGGTTCGTCCTTTCCGTGTTGGCGCGGCACTTCTCGTGGGCGAATGTGTGCGCACTCTGTCGTGAGGGCTTCCGTAGGGAGGATGCCCATGGGTGAGTTTCGTCGGGAGGACTGGTGCGCGGCACGGCTGAGTGCCGATCGGGAACTGGGACTGCCCACGTGGCTCGGTCGCACGGATGTCACTGCCGTCGCCTATGTCTTCGGAACGCCCGAGCGGATGCCGTGCTACGCCCGCGCCATTGAGCTTGCCCTGCGCGAGACGTACCGTTGGTGCGGTCGCCTCAGGACGACGCTCGTCGTGAACCGTCCGACGGCGGAACTGGAGTCGTTCGCGGTGGAATGCGGCAACCTCCTGCGCATCGATGTCGACGAGTCGCTGAAGCCGGGGGACATCGTCGGTTTCTCGCGCAACATGATTCGGACGCTACCCGAGCGGTTTGATACGCCCTACCTCCTGAATGTCCACCCGGATGGCTTTCCTCTGCGGGCGGGGCTCGACGCGTTCGTTGGACGCTGGGACTACATTGGCGGTCCATGGGAGATTGGGCATGACGACTGGATTACGCGGCGGCTCCTGACGCGGCACGATGGCGCGGGGAATGGAGGCTTCGCACTGAGGACGCGGCGGATTTGCGAGGCGGGTGCGGCGGCCTATCGGCGGTTTTGGAAGATGCTGCCAGATTGTTATCTGCTGTATGAGGACGTGTTCTTCACGCGATTCCTGCCGCGCTGGCAGCCGAACTATGCGCGGCGGATCTCGTTGGCGTCCCGTGAGGAGGCGGCTCGTTTTGCCTTGTGCGAGAATTGTGCCGCGCAGGATGCGTTTGGCGGCCTGCCGTTCGGGTTCCATTCCTGGAAGGCTCTGGAGCGTTTGCAGGCACAGGGCCTTTGGCGGGACGAATCCGCATCCCAGAATTGCCGTTGATGGAGGGGCGCGGCGGTTTTGATCTGCCGCGCTCCGCGTCGTTTTCCAGTTGGGACTTGTTCGAGTCGCAACTGGAACTCGTCTGAGTCGCAAGTTGGGCGCGGCGGTTTTGAACCCTGGGAAAGGCGCAGTGGCTTGCGGGGGTCCCGGGACGGTGCGGTGTCTTTGCCGCTGAACACACTGAAAGCCGCGCTGCGGCACACAGAATGGGGTGCCGAGGCCTCCGGCCGAACACGAAAGTGCACGAAAGCCCTTCGGGACACGAAAGTCGGGAGGGGTTTTCGTGTCCGTCGCGAGGCGGTGTTCGTGAGCTTTCGTGTTCGCCCGAAGGGCCATGTGTCCGTGAGTGCCGTTCTGTTCGTGCGTTTCGTGGTTCGGTTTCATGTTCATTTTTCCTTTCGTTTATCGGTTTCGTGTCGTCGGTTCGTCGGGGCTTCGCAGCAAGCCCCCCATATATATAGGTGCACTGATGCGACATCGGTTTTTGATTTCTGCCACTGAACACACTGAACCACCTGGCGGTGGACACTGAAATTCACGGAAGTGCGCGGCGTTTTCGTGTCCGGCTTCGCCGGTTTTGGTGGCTTTTCGTGTTCAGCACCGCAGGGAGATCGAAAGCTTTCCGTGCCCTTCAGTGTCCGCCGTAAGGCGGCTTCAGTGCATTCGGTGGCAAA
>JBNMKZ010000035.1:0-24929 GCA_050874585.1 Verrucomicrobiota bacterium
CCCACGGCCCTCCCCCATGGGGGAGGATGGAGGAATGTCCTTCCCCTTGATGCTGTACGACTAATTGACCATATTCCCCTGTCATCCCATTGTAAGAGTAGATGCCCATACCCTATGGGCATCTACTTTGCCAATCCACACCAAATTGGAAAACCTAAGAATTGTTAAACACCCCATTGACGCGGAAAGGCCAATTTTGGTATACTACTCGCCACTGCTTCGGTGGGATACTCAAGCGGTCAACGAGGGCAGACTGTAAATCTGCTGGCTTACGCCTTCCAAGGTTCGAATCCTTGCCCCACCACCATTCAGGCAGACGGTGGCTTTAGCCCCTTGCGCAACTCGCGTAAGTTATGCTATACTATCCGCCGTTTAACCGTTCGGGCGTGGCGCAGTGGTAGCGCAGTTGACTGTTAATCAATTGGTCGCTGGTTCGAATCCAGCCGCCCGAGCCAATATCCGCCGTTTCAGCGGATTTTTCTGGTTCTCCCATCTGTTTCCTTTCAACCGGACAAGTTGATTAGAAACAATTTGGGTTCCCTTTAGAAATCCCATTAAACGAACGAAATCGTCTCTAACTTGCTCGAACTATCATCAAATCTCAAATCGGTCGCTCAAGCGAGAGCGGACCCATTGAGTGGACATGGGCAATGGCCAGTCCAAGCGCATCCGCCGCGTCGTTCTGTGGCACTTCGTCCAGGTTGAGAAGGACGCGAATCATCCGTTGGATCTGCGCCTTTTCAGCGAGTCCGTTCCCACAGACGGCCTTTTTCATACGACGCGGCTCGTATTCGTAAATCGGCAGGCCTGCATCGACAGCTGCCGTAATCACGGCACCACGCGCCTCACCAAGCACAAGCATCGTACCCGCATTCTTTCCATAAATGACGCTTTCAATGGCCATTACGTCTGGATGATGCGCCGCAATAAGTTCCGAAACCCGCGCATGAATCTTGCGTAGGCACTCGGAAAGCGGAACTTTTGCCGCGTTCGGAATCGTACCCCACTCGACCGCCCGCAGGCGTGTTCCCTCAACCGAAAGAACGCCAAAGCCCGTAGACCGCAGGGATGTATCGATGCCGATGACAATCATGCCGCGATGCAAGTCTCAGGGTTCGAAAACGGTCTGCGGATCCGCCGCGAGGCGATTGAACTGCGCTGGCAAGAGATTCGCTGAAGCAAGTTCAGACAACCGGCACCACTCGAAGCCAATCCACGACTCCTGAGCCGCGACATCCCCCTGCGGAATCTTCATTTCGTAGACGAGATTGATCTCGGCATGGGGCTTTCCGTGCTGAAAGAATGAGTTCTCCACAACGCCAAGGAAGCGGCCCGTCTCAGCGGCGAGCCCCGTCTCCTCACGCATCTCCCGAACGAGTGCCTGGCGTCCGGTCTCACCGAACTCAATGTGTCCGCCTGGAAGATAAGTGGTGTTCGACCCCTTCGCGCGGCAAAGCAGAATCTGACCATCGCGCACACAAACGCCGCGCGCGATGGTCTCAATTCCGCTCAGTTCATATTCGGGTATGTCGCTCACGCGTACTTTCGGACGATACTCTCGTACTCGTCTGCCTGCGCTTCCATCGACTCAACCATCTTGAACTGCGTGTGACAGCGCACGAGGTTGTGATCGTCGTAGGCCGTGCGGAAGTACGTGTCGCCAGCAAGGTAGTCCGTCAGGAAGCGAATGCCAATCGTCAGCGTAATCAGGCGACCCGAAAACGCAAGATTGGCCTTCTCGGCCTCGGTCAGGAACTTCGCCTGCGACAGGTAGCCCTTCACAAGTGCCTCGAAGTACTCCTTCTTCGAATAGACCTTTGAAAGATCCTTCTCGTCCTCTGCTGCCGCTGCAGACGACGTGCGCACCATGTCGCCGAAGTCGTAGAGAGCCGAACCAGGCATCGTCGTGTCGAGGTCGATGACAACATTCGTCCCATCGGGGGCCAGCATGACATTGTTGATCTTCGTGTCATTGTGGGTGATACGCTCGGGAATTTCACCCTTCGCCATCATCGTCACAATCTTTGCAGCCTCCTCGCGCCGCCTGTCGACGAATGCAAGTTCTGCCGCGACCTTCGCCTTGCGCCCCTTCACATCAGCCGCCGCCGCCTCATCAAGCAGACGAAGACGATCTACCGTATTGTGGAACTTCGGGATTATTTCACCAAGCCGGGGAGCCGGCAGATCGGCGAGATCGTTCTGGAACTTGGCGAATGCACCGGCAACGAGTTCCGCCTGGGATGGATTCGTGACAAGGTCAATCGACGTGTAGCCCTCAAGAAACGAATAAAGGCGCCAGGGATTCTCGTATCCCTTCACCTCAAGGGACTTGATTCCCTTCTTTCTGAGGTGTTCGGTGACACGAAGGATGTTCGCCTTCAGCATCTCAGGCGGAAAGATGTCGGTGTTGACGCGCTGCAGGATGTAGCGCGTACCCGACTTCGTCTCGACCTTGAAGGTATCGTTGATGTGCCCGGAACCATACCGGCTAACGTCCGTCTGGTCCTTGATTCCCATCGATGCCAGTACGGTATCGAGTTCCTCCTTTGAATATGTGCGGTTGCTCATAGTGCTCAGCGGCTCTTTTTCGTTTTCTTTCCAATAACGGGAATCTGCGCGGCGGCCACAGACTGGCCAAGGCGGCGCGCCTTCTCGTCCGGCATAAAGATGTCAATTTTCTCGGCCCACTCTGGGTAGAGGTCGTGCAGCATCGACTTCGCCGTCTCAAGAATGATCTCGCCGCCGAGACCCGATGTCACGCGCCCGAGGATCATCATATTGGAGTAGTCGTAGAATTCATGATACCACGGAATCGTATGCGCCAGGAAGCGTCCAATCTCGATGAAGACGCGCAAGGCCCGCGCATCACCCTTCTCCATTGCAGCCTGTACTTCCTTCAGCCGCTCGGGGAGCTTCATCGCCTTCGGGAACTTGAAGCCGTGCTTTTCAGCGAGCCAGTTGACCGCCTGCTGCGAAAACGCCATCGCGCCAACACCCGCATCACCCGACCACTCGTCACGCGGCGCATTCGGGTTGAAGTCCACAGGCGCAAAGGCGAGTTCGGAAATGCGGCCAGTCATCGCTCCACGTGGATTCACATAGCCAACCGCCTCTGAAGAACCCATTGCCACGCCAAGGATGCCCTTCTTGTTCATCGTAATCATTCCGGCAAGCGCCGTCACATCACCGTCGTTGTAGATTGCGAACGGCACACCCCAGTCCTTCTCGATACGGAAGAACATGTTCTGTGCCTGCTCGAACTTCGAGGGGTTTTTCTCCTTGACCGCACGAAACAGCGAGGCAATGCCCATCTTCTGACCAACGAGCGTTCCTGCCGTGGATCCGCCAATCGCGTCCACACGCGGCAGACTCGCTGCCGCCTCGCGCAGACCAGCCGTCAGCATGGAATAGTGATACTCGGGGTTAGCATTGTTGCGAGGATCCCAGGGGAACTCCTTCGAGAAGACGACCTCACCGTTCTTGAGTGCCGAAATCTTGAAGTCCGACGCACCAAGGTCAAAGCCAATTCGGCAGCCGTCGGCAACCGTCTTGACCATCTGCAGCTTCTCCGATGTTCCTGGCATCTCATTCGGCTCGACGATGGCAACCTCAACCGGACGACCGTAAATGGAGGAGAAGAAATCATAATCAAATGCACGGGCACCCGTCTTCGTGTAGGCTCGCGCAAGCGGCTTCACCAGCGCATCGGGTCCGGACAGGTAGAGCTTCCAACCGCCTGCCGCCCAGACAATGAACTTTGCAATGCGCTCAACGACATAGGCCACCTGCTTCGTCGCGTGCGGACTCATCGTACGCGGCACGGGAAGGTCATAACGAAACACCTTACCCTCCTCGCGCTCCCAGGCAATCGAGACAACACCGTACTTACCGGAGATGCTGTCCTCAATCTCCTCCATCACACGCATGGGCGGAATGAACTCCGGGTACTCGCTGCAGTGGCACTTGCCGCACGAACATTTCTTGGCCATCGTATTGGTTTCCTTTCCTTGTCTTTAGAACGATTAAAGTATATCAAATTGAGTCGAATGCCGCAAGAAGCGCAGGCGTGACATCTGTAAGCGAATTGACGCGGTCACGCAAGAAGCTCTCCTTAGGTCCGCAGGCGATGAACGGCACGGGGTTACGCGTGTGACCCCGATCGAGGGCGGACTCCACATTGCCGTGGTCGGACGTCATAACAAGCGTCATGCCTGCCGCCCCGACCAAGCGAACAAGTTCGGAGAGAAAGCGATCGTATGTCCGGAGTACATCACAGGCACGATCATAGTCCATCGAATGTCCCGCAACATCCGTTTGGAAGAACTCAAAGAGCGTGAAGTCGTTCTCCCGCGCCACGGAAAAGAGGTGCTCGGCGGCCTGCGCCGGGTCGACGACGGGAATGTCGGGATAACGATCCTGTATCGTTTCACGCGTCAGATCCTGCATCAAGGCCTTGTTGTCGCAAAGGTCATCCACGGTTGAAATGACATCAGGCGTTGTGAGAGCCATCACCGTCGTCACCGACTTGAAGCGCCGCGCCGCCAACTCGTCCGCCGAATCAATCAGGTAGGCATCCGCAAAACGCACACGCTTGCCACGTTTCTCAAGTTGAAGAAAAAGGTTGTTTTCACCTATAATTTTCCGCAATTCGGGTCCCGGAAAGCCCTCACAATGCCGCTGCATCGCGGCACTACAGTTGACACCCGTGAACATCGTCGCCTGTCCGGTGGCTGACTGTGGAAGTCCCTCAATTCCAAGACAGGCGTCAATCGGTTTCGCATGGAGCCGAATCAGACGGCAAAGCGTCGGGCAGACCTCGGAATTAACCGGGTTGTCCGTCGCAGACTCGCGCATACCAACGCCATCTATAAATAGAAAAACGACTTTCACGGCGATTATTATACCATATTAAAATTCTTTTTGCCGATTGTTGATAACTTGATGATAAATGTCAATATCTTTTGAACGATTTATTAAGACTTTACTTATTATTTTATCATTTATAACTTATTTTTAATATTTATATTAGTTATTTAAAATCAAAAGTGCAAATAACACAAATAAAAATCTTGTTCACAAGACTGTCGACAATTTTGGTATAATCTGCCTGCAATGAAACAGGAAGTCGATTTTGACGTCATTATCGTGGGTGGTGGTCATGCCGGGGCTGAAGCCGCATTGGCATCGGCTCGGATGGGTTCTTCTACGCTCCTCATCACCGCTCAGAAGTCCGCAATTGCACGGATGCCGTGCAATCCGGCAATCGGTGGTCTTGCAAAGAGTCACATCGTCTACGAAATTGACGCACTTGGCGGCGAGATGGGGCGAAACGCCGATGCTACCGCCCTCCAGGCAAAGACACTCAACCTCAGCCGTGGGCCTGCCGTCTGGGCCACTCGAGCCCAATGTGCAAAAGCCGAATATACAAACCGTATGCAAGGGATTCTCTCCACACAGGAGAACCTCACCATCATCGAGGATATTGTCACACAAATTGAGACAGAAAACGATGAGTACGGTAAACTTTTCTGCACTGGCATCACAACCGAAAAAAACAGCACAATTCACGCAAAGGCTACCGTTATAACATCAGGAACCAGTCTTCGCGGAAGAATTTGGATTGGAAAAGAGTGCCAGGAAAGCGGAGGAGACGGTCGACCAGCCGTCAATCAACTCTCTAATTCACTTTCACAACTCGGTTTTACCCTTATTCGTCTTAAAACTGGAACTCCACCACGCCTAAAGACCAACTCTTGCAATTTTTCACTCTGCACCAGACAAGATGGTGAAGTTCCGCATCCCATGTTCCACGTGGAACATTCAAATCATCTTTCTTTAATTAATTCAACTCAAATTTCCCCATCGTCCGTGTTCCATGTGGAACAAATGGATAAATCCGTTTATAAACTACCCGAACTTCCCTGTTGGCTCACACATACAATCCCTATAACACACGAAATCATCCGATCGAATCTTAAAAACTCTGCACTCTACGGCGGTGCAATTAAAGGAACGGGTGTGCGATACTGCCCCTCAATCGAAGATAAGATTGTCCGCTTTAGTACAGCAACCCAGCATCATGTTATGTTGGAACCGGAGGACTCAGCCGGACAAGTCATTTATCCAAATGGACTGAGCTGCTGTCTACCACGAAAAGTGCAGGAAGAAATGGTCCGTTCAGTTCCTGGACTCGAACAGGCTGAATTTCTTGCGTATGCCTACGCCATTGAATACGATGGAATTGATGCCCGTGAACTCAGCCATTCGCTTGAATCAAAGCGAATTGCCGGCCTTTTCTTTGCCGGACAAATCAACGGAACGACTGGCTATGAGGAAGCAGCAGGACAGGGTATCATTGCTGGCATCAATGCAGCTTTCCTCTCTCGAAACGAACCTCCTCTTATTTTGAGCCGACAGGATGCCTACATCGGTGTCATGATCGACGACCTTGTCACAAAGGGAACGGATGAACCATATCGCATGTTCACCAGTCGTGCTGAAAGAAGACTACTTCTGAGACAGGACAATGCACGCTACCGTCTTGCAGATGCGGCTGACCGCGTCGCCATCCATTCTGCCGCGTTCAGAAAGGAGACTCACGATATCATCCGCTATCTCAACTCAACCAATGAAACAAATGAGATACCTTACTTTGAGACATGCCCAATCGAATTGATTCAGAAAGAAAAAAATATTATTGAACATTATGCACCTTACATCGAGCAGGAGAGAAAGGCTGCGGAAAAAGCAAAGAACGATGAGAAGATCGTTATTCCCCACTGGCTGAACTACGACCAGTGCCTGTCGGTACGCTACGAGAGCCGCGAGAAACTCAAGAAGCATCGCCCAGAGACGCTTGCACAGGCCTCACGAATTCCAGGCGTCAACCCAGCAGATGTCGCAATTCTCGCAATTATCATCAAAAGGGGACATATTTAAGTTATCAACATTTTATGTTTATAACTTGAAGACATCTGAAGACTTCTTTTTTGCACTTCGCCGAATATTTATGGTATATTAATGTCATCAAGAGAAGAAAGGTGACGAATAGAGGAAAATGAGCGAAGAAAACATTTCGAATACCCTATGGGAACGGGCAAAGACCGTTTACCTTTTGACTCTTCAGACCCAAGAGGAACGCGAACAGGCTGAGCGGCACTTTTGCATGATTACTTCGGTCAGTCAGGATCTTGACGATAATTCGATTAAAATCTACGCCAGCAACTCTTTTGCCGCTGATATGTTGCGAGACAAGTATCACGACCAACTTGTCAGCTCCCTTCATCTCGTTGGCGCATCAAAATCGGTCAACCTCGACTTTCTCGTGGATGAAACCGCCAGCAAGACAATCGTCATCCCGACCGTTCAACAGCCCAAAAGTCAAACACGAACGGATGAAACTGACGCGAATACGAAACCGTTCGTCTCGACGATGCCACTAAACGAGGAATACACCTTCAAGGAATTTGTGACGGGGCCATCAAACAGTTGGGCCTACGCGGCAGCAAAGGGTGTGGCGGAACATCCTGGCAAAAGAGGATATAACCCGCTCTTCATCCACGGTGGCACAGGACTCGGCAAGACCCACCTCATGCAGTCAATCGGCAACGAGATTCGCCGCAAGAATCCACGGATGTCCGTCTGCTACCTGACGGCTGAGGAGTTCCTGAACGAATATGTCACATCTCTGCAAAATGGTGAAATTCACTCATTTAGAGAGAAATATCGTAAAATAGATGTTCTTCTTGTGGATGATGTTCAGTTTTTCCAGAAGGGCAAGCAGTGTCAGGAGGAGTTCTTCAACACCTTCAATGCCCTGACCAGCAAGGAAAAGCAGATTGTCATGACGTCCGACGTCGCACCGAAGAACCTGCCGGCCATTGAGGAACGGCTAATTTCGCGCTTTGAGGGCGGAATGGTGCAGGAAATCGAAATGCCGAGCTACGAGACCCGACTGGCAATTCTCAAGAAGAAGTCTGAGTCAATCACTCCGCAGATTCCTGAAACGACCCTCAAGTTCATCGCACAGAACATCAAGAGCCATGTCCGTGCAATGGAAGGCGCCCTCGCGAAGGTCAACGTCATGATGCGGCTTGACAGGTCCATTCAGCTCAACGATGATGTTCTCTCACACCTGCTCAAGGACTTCATTGAGAAGGAAAAGAAGCAGAAAAAGGTCACAATTGAGGAAATACAGGAGGCCGTCGCCTCACACTACTCTGTGACGAAGGAACAGATTCTCTCGTCTGAGCGCACCGCGTCACTTGTGACCCCACGTCAACTCGCCATGTACATTGCACGAAAGTTCTCCTCGAAGAACCTGGCCGACATTGCAAACAAGTTCGGGCGCACGCACGCGACAATTCTCCATGGTGTGAAGACAATCTCAAAGCGCCTGGATGTCGAGCCTGAACTCAAGGACAATTTGGAGCATCTCCTCACGGAACTCGGCTACGATCTTGCCGACAAAGTCGATTGATAATGCGTCGATAACTTCACCACTTGTCGACATTCATCTTCAATCAAGCGAGAAATCAACAGCTGTCAAAATCTTATGCCTCGGTTCATCAACGTCGCAACAAAGAGAAAACCCAGTAAAACATGGCTCTAACCGAGTTATGAACATTATCAACAAGTCTACTATTAGTAAATAGATATACTTTAAATTATACTCAGTATTTGGTACAATTCACAACCGACAACTTGAAGAAGAATAGTTAGGAGCAACAAATGAAATTCAGCATCGTAAGGTCGACTTTTATAGAAGGACTGAAGGCGGTTCAGAACATCGTCGGCGGGAAGGGGTGTACACCCGTTCTCCAGAACGTGATGATGGAGGCGAAGGACGGCAAGCTGAACCTGACGACGACCGATATCGACATTTCCATCCGCAGTTCTGTTCCCTGTGACGTGAAGGAGGAGGGCGAGTCGACGCTGCCGGTCAAGTTGCTGGCCAACTCGGTTCTCAAGGCTCCGGAAGGTGTTATTGAGGTCGAAATTGACGAGAACGACCGTGCGAAAATTTCCGCTGGCAGTTCGCTCTTCAAGCTTGCGGGCATTTCGGCGAAGGAATTTCCCCGGTTTTCGATTGACGGTGACTACTGCGAATACAAGATGCCGCGCCAGACCCTGCACGAGATGTTGCGAAAGACCTCGTACGCGGCCGCACAGGACGACACGCGTCGCACGCTGAAGGGCGTTCTCATGAGCTTCAAGGACCAGAAGCTGACGGTCGTTGCGACAGATGGTCGCCGTTTGGCGCTTGTCGAGAATGAGGTTGAGTTCCCGCCGAGCGATGAGAAGGATATTATCCTTCCCTTAAAGACCGTCCAGGAGCTGATGCGTTCGCTGCCCGGCGAGGGTGAAGTGAAGATTCGCATCCAGGCCTCAAAGATTAGCTTCGAGTTGGAAGGGGTCGAGGTCTTCTCGAAACTCATCGACGATACCTATCCGAACTACAAGCAGGTGATTCCTGCCGAATGCGCCGAGAAGATTACCATCGACCGCCAGTTGCTCCTGAATGCGCTTGACCGTGCGAGCGTAATGACGATTGATGAGGCGCACTCGACGAAGCTCATTTTCGAAGGCAACAAGTTGACCGTGACATCCGCCGCGAGTGATATCGGCGAGGCGAAGGATGAGGTGCCAATCAAGTATGCAGGCGAGCGTATCGAAATCATGTTCAATCCGTCCTACTTGATGGATCCGCTGAAGGCGATTGACGACGACGAGGTCTTCATCAAGCTCAACAACGGTCATTCTCCTGCGGTCATCAACTGCTCGATTCCGTTTATCTACGTGCTGATGCCGCTGCGCATCAATTGATTTCTTGTCTTCTCATCGAAAGTAAAAGGGTAGGCTCATGAAAATTTGGACGGATAAAAATTATCCTATCATCATCTCGTGTGCGAAGGAACTGTCGCGCTGGACGGAGAAAGAGGTAGTTGCTCTCGGCTACAAGCCCATTGAGGTGACTGAAAACACGGTTGTTGTGCGCGGCGAAATGAGGGACGTTATGCGCCTCAACCTCTCGCTTCGCACGGCCCACCGCGTTCTCGTGCCGCTTCTGCGCACGGAGTGCCGAAACATCCGCGATCTTTACCAGTCGGCCTTGTCGATTGACTGGGAGAATCTGCTGGAGGCGGACGGGTACTTCTCTGTCTCTTCAATCGTCCACAACTACACGATTCGCGACACGCGCCTTCCTTCGCTCTATACGAAGGACGCGATTGCGGACAGGATGCGCGAGAAGTGCCAACGGCGTCCCGATTCGGGCGGTGAGAACATTGGCGCGGCGGTTTTCGTCTACTGGGAGCGCGATGAGGTCATCATCTACCTCGACACATCCGGCGAACCGCTCTCCAAGCGCGGCTATCGAAAGATTCCAGGTTCCGCGCCCATGCAGGAAACGCTGGCCGCCGCCTGCATCATGGCAATGGGCTGGGATCGCAAGAGTCCCTTCCTCTTTCCGATGTGCGGCAGTGGAACGCCCGCAATTGAGGCGGCGATGATGGCGATGAACCGTCAGCCGGGTTCGCTCAAGGGCCATTTCGCCTTCCAGTCCATCAAGGGCTATGGACAGATTATTCCCGGTGAGAAGGCCCCCATCGTGGCGCCGCGCCAGAAACTCGGTGCTTCGCCCGAGCAAATCTGGAAGGAGATGATTCTTGAGGCGACGAAAAACGAGAACACGGCGAATCTGCCGCGCTTGATTGCCACCGATATTTCCCCTGAAGCGGTTGAGAACGCCCACAGCAATGCCATTGCTGCAGGCGTTGCACCCTACATTGAGTTTAAGGCTTGCGATTTTGCCGACTCACCCATTCCGGATGGAACAGGCTTCGTCTTCTTCAACCCCGAATATGGCATCCGCCTCGGGACATTTGAGGAACTTGCGCCGGTCTACGAGCGAATCGGCACATTCATGAACGAGAAGTGCCGCGGTTGGATGGGTGGACTTATCACCGGCAATCCCGACCTTGCAAAACTCATCAAACTTGACTACAAAACGCGCATTCCGTTCTTCAACGGACCGATTGACTGCCGACTTTTCATCTATCCGGGCTGTGAACTCAAGCCGCAGGAAGTGGAGGCCGTGCCACCACCGGCGGTCGAGCCGAAGGACGAAAGTGCCGCGCAGGAAGTCAACCCTCAGCAACAGGATGTTGAACAATGAACTTTGAAGAATTCATGCGTCCGCGTGAGATTGACCCACGGACGATGCAGACGAAGCGCACCACGCCAAGGCCTGTTGAGCCGGAAGAACCAGAGGAACTCGATGTTCAGAAGGTTGTCGTCGAGGAACTTGCCGCTGACAAGGCGAAGCAGGACGAGGAAATCGCGGCACTTCGAGCGAAGGTTGAGCAAATGGAGACCGAGCGGAGCGCACAGGGCGCGGAAATCGCCGCGCTGAAGGCCTCCATGGTTCTGAAGGACGCGGAAATAGCGAAAAGCTCGGACGAGCTTGCCCAGATGAGCGCGGCAAATTCGTCCCTTCATGTGGAACTTGCACAGGTTCGCGCCGAACTGGATGCGGAGAAGTCGAAGGAAATCGACCTTCAGGAGCGCAACCCGAATGCACTTGCACTTCTCGACCGCGATGTTGATCTGCCTGATCGTTTCCCCGGTGAAACGCGTGACCAGGTACTGGAGGTCGTGAGAGAAGCCCGTGAAAAGGCGGAAGCCGAAGGGCGCATCCGCCGCGCACAGGTACTTGAGGGTGTCCTCGTCGCAAACGAGCCGAACGGCAATCTTGCGAAGAAACGAGCCGCGTTGGAGAAGTTCTTCTCCGACAATGGCAACATCCTCTCTGGAACTGTCATTGCTGAACTCGAACGCTGCGGCATTTCCCACAAGAAGGGTGACCAGTACCTGCTGCCTTCCGAGATCCTGTTGAGAACTTATTGATAATTCGTCTCGCCAAGCGAGATGAATACGAACGGTTGAAGATGAAACTGAATGAATCTTCATCCGTTCTCTCTTTTTTAGTCAATCACAATCTGAGTTATGAAATTATCAACAGATGTGTGAACATAATTTGATAAGTTGATAATTCTGTTGATTTGTTGATAACTCCCCCCTTGTTAGGCGGGAGAAAAAAGTCCATAATATTCCCCGATGACGAATCTGAGTCCAGAGTTCTGCCTGAAAGTGAAGGAGGCGCGCCGTGCGGCACGCCTCTCGCAGAGCGTACTTGCCGCCGAAGTCGGCTGCAAGCAGTCCGCGCTCTCCATGTTTGAGCAGGGCGACGGCACGAAGTTGAACGACGATGTCATCGGGGCACTCGCCAAGAAGTTCGACATTCCACTCGATCTCGGCAAGAAGGAAGAGTCGGCGGCTCCTGTTGAGCACCGTCATTTCGCACACGACCACGAGAAGGGCTTCTGCCCGAATCCGCACTGCCCGTCCAACCACGCCTATGAGGTGGAGGGTCGTCGGCTTGTCCGTCCAGATCGCAACGAGGCCGATCCAGTCGGCGCGACGTACTGCGCGGTCTGCGGTGAGGTGCTTGAGAAGAGGTGCCCGAACTGCGGTGCGCCGCTCCACGAAGGTGCGGTTTGCTCGTACTGCGGTGAGCCTTATGTTGCCGTCGCCCAGTAAGGGATGTGCGGCATTCAGTCTTTCTTTTGTGTTGCTATTTTTCATTCCTTTGAATGGATTGGAAGGATCGTATGGAGCAGAAAATCGACGTTGACCGCACGTTCAGGCGTTTCCGCATTCAAGAAGTTGCGACGATGACAATCGTCTACGCAATCTTCTATGTCTGCCGCCTGGCGTTCTCGGCTGCGAAGAAGGACATGATTGAGCTTGGCTCCTATACGGCCGAGGAAATCGGTTGGGTCGGTTCGTCTATGCTCATCGCCTACGCCATTGGCAAGTGCGTCAACGGTTTCATTGCCGACAGGGCGAACATCACGCGTTTCATGGGCCTCGGACTCTTCGTTTCGGCCCTCATGAACTTTCTCGTAGGCTTTCACCTGCCTGCCCTCATCCTCATTGCCATCTGGTTTTTGAACGGTTGGACCCAGGGGATGGGTGCACCGGCCTGCGTGGTCGGTCTCTCGCGTTGGTTCACCAAGCGTGAGCGCGGCACTTTTTACGGCATCTGGAGCTGCTCGAACAACATCGGCGAGGCCCTCGCCTATTTGCTGACGGCGGGTGTCATGGTCTGGGTCGCCAAGTCCTTCGGTGCGGACTACGGGTGGCGGAGCGGATTTTGGGGCGCGGGTCTGATTGGCTTCATCGGTGTGGCTATTTGCCTCATCTTCTTCAAGAATTCCCCGCAGGACGAAGGATTGCCGTCCGTGACAGAGTGGAAAGGCGAGGTTGAGGTTGCCGCGCAGGAGACGAAGGACGTCTCGAAGGGTCAGGTCATCGCGCTCACAAGCTGGGCCGTCTGGATGATTGCGCTCTCGGGAGCGTTCTTTGCCATGAGTCGGTATGCAATCATCGACTGGGGCATCTTCTTCCTTCAGGTGAAGAAAGGGTATTCAGCGACGACGGCGGCCATGATTATCGCCATCAACTCGATTGTCGGCGGGTTCGCGGGTGCGGCAAGCGGATGGATTTCGGACCGCTTCTTCAGGGGTGGACGCAACGGACTCGCCCTGACATTCGGTCTGATGAATGTCGTGAGTCTGTGCCTGTTCATGCTTGTGCCGGGTCAGCACATGTGGGTTGATGTTCTTGCAATGTGCCTCTTCGGAACGGCCATGGGCATTCTGCTGTGCTTCCTCGGCGGATTGATGGCCGTTGATCTTGTGCCGCGCAATGCGGCTGGGGCGGCCATGGGGGTCGTGGCGTTTCTGTCCTACGGTGGCGCGGCGGCTCAGAGCCGTGTGAGCGCAATGTTCATCGAGACGGCGAAGGAAGGCGGCAAGTTGGCCAGTACCTTCAAGACGATGACTCTCTTCGGATTCACGGTTGATACGATTGCCATTTTCTGGATTGGCATGGCGGTTCTGTCGGTTCTCTGTGCACTCAGCGTGTGGCGCGTGAAGCCGCGTGACTAACGCCTGCGCGGCACTTTTGCTAACTTGGACTCTTCCGGCTTTCAACTGGAACTTGTTTGAGTCGTAGGTAGAACGCGGCGGTTTTGAACCACGGAAAAGTCGCGGCGGCTTTCGGGGGGGCGGGGGCGGTGCATTGTTTTGCCATTGAACACACTGAAAGTCGCGCTGAGGACACAGAATGGGAGGCCGAGGTCTTCGGCCGACCACGAAAGATTGCGAAAACCTTTTGGGACACGAAAGGTGCGCGGCGTTTTCGTGTCCGCCGCGAGGCGGTGTTCGTGAGGTTTCGTGTTCGCCCGGAGGGCCATGTGCCCGTGAGTTTCGTTCGGTTCGTGCGTTTTGTGTTTCGATTTCATGTCGGTTTTTCCTTTCGTTTGTCGGTTTCGTGTCTTTGGTTCGTCGGGGCTTCGCATCGATACCCCCCATATATATAGGTGCACTTTAGTCCCACAAACTTTTTAAGTTGCCAAAATCGTTCGGAACGCGGCGGTTTTGAACCACGGCGAGGACAAGGGACGGGGACTGCGCCCCCGTCTCGGGCGCGGCGGTGCGCAGAAGGGTGGAGCAAAGCCCCGCCGCGCAGGCGTTCAGATGATGTGGGCGCGGCACTTTGAATGGCCTGCCGGACGGCGGGCCGGCAGAACCCTTGCCGCGTTCCAGCCTGTGGTCGGCTCTGTTCCCCGTCTCGGGAGCGGCGGCTTTCGGGGGTCCGGGGGCGCAGTCCCCGTCCCTTGTCCTCGTGGGTTGGCCTTTCGGTCTGCCGCGCCTCGTGCGCGTACGTACGCGTGTGCGCGTTCTGTGAGAGGCTTTCCAGTATTATTATTAATACCCTTCACCCTCAGAACGCGCCCGCACGCACACGCGCACGCGGGAGCGCACCCACGCACGTGCGCGTGCGCGGGCTTAGAGTTCTCTCATGAGAACTCCGGCTTGTTTCTTTACCCTTTGCCTTTCTCTTTATAGGGGTTCAGGGGGAAGCTTTCTCTTTCCCTTTCCGCTTTCTTGCCCGCCGATGTTGATAACTCCCCGGATGTTGATAACTCGCCGCGATGTTCTGAGAACGCGGCGGAAAATTCGTGAAAAAGATGAAACAATCGTGAAGTCGCGGCAGAATCGTGAAAACTGCGGAAAATTACGAAATTGCGCTGGTATCGTTTTTTTGAGACAATATAACTGTGCCTTGGGAATGGTTCCGTGAAGCGTATGCGGCAGTCTTAGGGCATCAGCAGGCGAGTCAACGACGTACTTGCGCGTAAGATTTTGTCTGCTGGTGGCAATATTTAGTAGAGAAACGGTTTGTAATCAATCTTGTTAACAAGAACCGCCAGAGGCCTCACCTTTGGGCTTCTGGCGGTCATCAAGTCAAAGGTGAAAGAACAAAAGGAGTAAATACCATGGGAGTAGCCTCTCTGGTTCTGGGCATTTTGGCGATCATTGTCTGCTGGGTGCCGTGTGTGGGTTGGTGCGCAATTGTGCCGGGAATCCTCGGCATCATTTTGGGTGGCGTTGGCATTGCCAAGGCCGCTAAGAAGGGTACCGGCAAGGGGTGCGCGGTTGCGGGACTGGTGATGAGCATCATCGCGACGGCATTCTCGATTTTCTGGGTATTTGTGATTGGGGCAGGTGCTTCGGCGGTGGCGGATGGTGTGCTTGACGCACAACATGAGATTAGCCAGACGTTGTCTGGCGATGAACAGTCTGCCAAGTCGGAGTCCACAGCCAAGGAATCGGATTCCCTGTCCAAGGTCATGCAGACGGCGGCCGAGTTGAACGAGAAGGTGGATGAGCTTAAGCAGAGCAAAAAGGATCTTGGCGAGGCGTGGTCGCGTCTGACGGGTAAGGGCACGGATGGAAAGTCCGAACTCGGAAAGGCGATGGATGCTGCGATGGATGAGGCAAAAGAGTCGATGAAAGCGGAAGCCACGAAGGCGGCGAAAGAGGCCCTGAAAGGTCTTTGGTAATCAATCTTGTTAACAAGAACCGCCAGAGGCCTCACCTTTGGGCTTCTGGCGGTCATCAAGTCAAAGGTGAAAGAACAAAAGGAGTAAATACCATGGGAGTAGCCTCTCTGGTTCTGGGTATCCTGTCGATTATTGTCTGCTGGGTGCCGTGTGTGGGTCAGTTCGCAATTGTGCCGGGAATTCTCGGCATCATTCTGGGTGGCGTAGGCATTGCCAAGGCCGCTAAGAAGGGCACCGGCAAGGGGTGCGCGATAGCGGGACTGGTGCTGAGCATCATCGCGACGGCATTTGCCGCGTGGTGGGTGTTCGTGATTGCTGCTGGCGCGACGGCAGCTTCCAGCGCGGCTGCGGCAGCAGCAGCTCTGTAATTCATTGTGAAATGAGCGGTCGGATGTGCGTTGCATCTTTGAGGGCTCTCACGGGGTCGGAGAAGGTGCTGACGAATGTTCGATCCGCTCGTGCGCATCATTCATGCGCGGGTCTTGCTGTGGCTGTGCTCCATTTGGCACGGCCACAGCGTGATTGTTGGTTATGACATACCGATTCGTCAATAGGGTTGTGCTCGGCATTGGCCTCCTGCTCGGTGTTGTCATACTTGTTCGGCACATCTGGTGGGCGGGGCAATGCGCTAGTATCGTGCTTTGGAATCGTCCCTGTGCCCTGTGTGGATGCACACGCGATTTCATTTCGCTGGCGAGCGGGAATCTGGCGTGTCGGAATGTGATTAGTCTTCCCCTGTTCGTCATTGGGGTATGCGAGCTTTTCTGGCGCGTGATCGCGTCCATAATGGACTTTCGGAAGGTCACAATTTTCATCGATATGGTGATTCATATCATCCTGCTACTTGTGTTTGTCGGTTACAACATCGCCTTTTATTTTTGTGGCTGACACCTGATAAGGGGCTTTTGTTTTGAACCACTGAGTTCGGAAGGGGCCTTGCGGCGAACACGGACTGTCGCGAAAGCCCTGCGGGATAAAAGAGCCGGGAGGAAGTGCGCGTTTTCTGCCACTGAACACACTGAACCGACCTGACGGCCGACACTGAGATTCACTGAAGGGCGCGGCGGTTTCGTGTCCGGCTTCGCCGGCTTGCATTCAGTGGCAAGACAGCCGGGCGCATCCTTCCGTGTTCCGAGGTTGGTTCAAACTGCCGCTGTAATCCGCCTGTCTTTCCTCTCGGGCGGCCCCGCGCAGACCCCGAGCGGCCTTGACGGCGATCGGTCCGTTATGCTATCATATGCGCCGATGAACGGAAATATCGATAATCGCTTTGGTTGGTGGCGCCGCGGGTGCAGATCCGCGGGGATGATTTCCGCATACTAAAGCGAAACCAACCCAAGACACCAGACAAGTAAGGCGGGTCACTCAGACATGAGGACCCGCCCTTTCTATTTTTTAAATCAAGAAGAAAAGGAACAAGATATGCTGAAGCAACTGACAGAGGCGCAATTCATTGCACGGACCGAACACGGTGCGCGTACGCCCGTCTTCAGGGAATACCTCGAAGACCGCGAGACCCCGGTGTCCGTCCTGACGCGTGTCGCGGACGATGCGGGGGTCTTCCTGCTGGAGAGCGTGGTCGGTGGTGAGACGCGTGGACGTTATTCCTATCTCGGCATCGATCCACGTGAGACGATTGCCGAAGATGGAGGGGCGCATCCGTTCGTGGCAGTTCGTGAGAAGCTCGGTGCCAGGGCCTACACGCCTGCACCGGAACTGCCCGCCCTTCAGGGTGGAGCCGTTGGTTATCTCGCCTATGATGCGGTGGGGACATTTGTGCCGCGTGTGGGGCTTCGGCGCGAGCCTGGTACGCCCATTGCCGCCTTCCTCCTGACGGACAAGATTCTGATTTTCGACAATGTGCGACAGACGGTCATCATCTCCTTTGTGACGGGTGTCGAGTCGGGTGAGTCGCCCGAGGGAGCCTACGCACGGGCCGTGCGCGAGATTGAGGACATCCACGAGCGGCTGTTGAGTGCGGACTCCATTGCCCGCTATATGGAATCGCACAAGGGGAAGGTCGGTGGTGCACAGACGATTTCCGCGTTCCGCCCCGAGATGACGGAAGGTGAATTCACGGACATTGTCGAGGCGTGCAAGGCGGCGATTCGTGCGGGTGAGGTCATTCAGATTGTTCCGTCTCAGAAGTTTACGGCCGAGACGACAATTCCTGCGATTTCCCTTTACCGTGCGCTTCGCATGGTAAATCCGTCGCCCTACAATTTCTTCCTGCGGGTGAAGGGCAAGACGCTGATTGGCTCGTCGCCGGAGGAACTCGTCAAGCTGTCGAGGCGCACGGCCTCCACATCCCCGATTGCGGGAACGCGGCCCCGTGGTGCGGATGCGGCGAGTGACCGACGCATGGAGGAGGAACTCGTCTCGGATCCGAAGGAACGCGCCGAGCACGTCATGCTGGTCGATCTCGGGCGGAACGATCTCGGGCGCGTCTGCCGGGCGGGCACCGTGAAAGTCGAGTCCTATGCGCATGTTGAGCGTTATTCGCATGTCATGCACCTCGTCTCGCACGTCACGGGTGAACTGGAACCGGGGCAGGATGGGTTCAGTCTGCTGGAGGCCGCCTTCCCGGCGGGGACGCTGACGGGAGCCCCGAAGGTGCGGGCGATGGAACTTCTGGCCGGGCTTGAGAAGTCGCCTCGCGGCATTTACGGTGGAGCCGCCGGTTACTTCAGCTACACGGGCGACATGAACTTCGCCATCGTCATCCGCACAATGTTCCTTGAGGGAAATCGCCTTGAGATGCGGGCGGGTGCGGGAATCGTTGCAGATTCGGATCCCATTAAGGAATATCGCGAGACGCTGAACAAGTCGAAGGCCATTTTCGAGGCGGCGCGGTTTGCGGCGACACTCTGAGAGAGAAGAAAGGAAAGAAGTCCATGATTCTGATGATTGACAACTACGACTCCTTCACCTACAACCTTGTGCAGGAAATGCGTGCGCTGGGTGCCGAGATGGAGGTCGTCAAGAACGACGAAATCGACATTGACGGCATCGCGGCAAAAAGGCCTGATGCGATTGTCTTCTCTCCTGGGCCGGGGAATCCCGACTCGGCTGGCGTGACGCTGGCGGCGGTGAAGGCGTTTGCCGGAAAGGTCCCCCTGCTGGGTATCTGCCTCGGCCACCAGTCCATCGCCCAGGCGTTCGGCGGGCGCATCGTCCCGGCAAAGCGTCTGATGCACGGCAAGACGAGCCGCATCCATCATGATGGGAAGGGCATTTTCGCGGGACTGCCACAGGACTTCGAGGCGATGCGCTACCATTCGCTGGCCGTCGACCGTGCGTCGTTGCCCGACTGCTTAGAGGTGAGTGCCGTCTCTGAGGACGGGGAAATCATGGGCCTTCGGCATCGTACGCTTCCCATCGAGTCCGTCCAGTACCACCCGGAGAGCATCGGCACACCCGAGGGATTGGCTCAGTTGAGGAACTTCCTCGGGCTTGGGAACCATCGGGCGACGCTGGAGGAGATGAACGCCCATCGCACGTTCGCGGCGATTATGGAAGGCCGCGTCTCGGAGCGTGAGCTTTCGGAGATGCTGACCAAGGCGCGTGGCACGACTCCGACGGCCGATGAGCTGGCTGGCGCAGCGCGGGCGATGCGTGAGGCCGGCGTTCACATCGACCTCGGTGGAATTGACGCGGTGGACATCGTTGGTACGGGCGGCGATGGGCTGGGGACGTTCAATGTCTCGACGACGGCGGCCTTCATTGCGGCAGGTGCGGGCGTCGTGATTGCCAAGCACGGGAACATTGCCGCGACATCGAAGTGCGGCGCGGCAGATGTCCTCGCCGCGCTTGGATACGATCTCACGGCAACGCCCGAGCGCGTGTCGCGGTGCATTCGCGAGGTGGGTATCGGTTTTCTCTTTGCCCGCAATCTCCATCCGGCGATGCGGTTTGCCGCGCCTGTCCGGAAGGCTCTTGGCTTCCGCACAATCTTTAACCTGCTCGGACCGCTGACGAATCCAGCCGGTGCGCGGCGTCAGGTCGTCGGGGTCTACGACCCGAAGCTGACGCCTGTCATGGCCGAGGCACTCCGCATCCTCGGCAGCGTCAGGGCACTTGTCGTCTCGGGAGGAGAGGGTGGACTCGATGAGATTTCGCCAACTGGCATGACGTTCGTCTCCTCTCTTGAGCACGGAAAGGTCGCCTCGACATTGCTGGATGCTGGCGCGGCTTATGGAACGCACTACCCGATTCAGGCGATTGCCGGTGGTGATGCGAAGACGAACGCCCGCATCCTGATGGACGTCCTTGCCGGAACAGAGCGCGGCGCTTATCGTGCGGCAGCAATAGAGAACGCGGCGTCTGCCATTCTCGTTGGCGGTCTTGCATCGACTTACGAGGAGGCACTGGCGCGGGCCGTCGACTCCGTTGATTCGGGACGCGCTTTCGCCAAGTTGCGCAAGATGCTGGAGGTCAAATGAGCGACATCCTTGAGGAACTGAGTGCGGCGCGCCGCGCTGATGCGATGGAGGCCGAGAAGGCCGAGCCCTTTTCGGAGCTCGTTCGGCGCATTGGGCAGATGCCCGCGACGCGTGATTTCCGTGCGGCCTTTCGGGGGCGCGGACGGCACATTCTGGCGGAACTGAAAAAGGCATCCCCCTCGGAGGGGCTGATTCGACCGGACTTCCACCCGGTGGAACTTGCACGCGAACTGGTGGATGCTGGTGCGGCGGCGTTGTCCGTCCTCTGCGAACCTCATCGTTTTCTCGGGAGTCGTGCCTACTTGTCCGCCGTGCGCGGTGCAGTCGATGTTCCCCTGCTGTTCAAAGACTTCATCACGACGCCTTATCAGGTGGCAGAAGCCAGGGTCGCAGGAGCGGATGCCATTCTGCTGATTGCGGCCGTCTTGCCCGATGCGCAGCTTCGCGAATTGCGGAACCTGGCCCACGAATTCGGGCTTGTTGCACTCGTCGAGACGCACACGGCAGAGGAAATTGATCGCGCCGTCAACCTCGGATGTGAAGTGATTGGTGTGAACTGCCGCGACCTCCGCACGTTTCACACGGACCCATCCATCTCGGCCGGGCTGATCGGGCGCATTCCGTCCGATCGTACGCGCATCGCCGAGAGCGGCATCCGCACGGCGGACGATATGGCGCGGTTGCAGGCGGCAGGAGCCGACGGCTTCCTGATTGGAACGACGTTCATGCGGGCCGAACGCCCGGCGGCGAAACTCCGGGAACTCATCTGATTCAAGATCATCATTCAATTTGAAAGGAAACATTCAATGAACGGACACTACGGTATCTACGGCGGAAAGTACATCGCCGAAACACTCATGACCCCCATCAACGAACTGGAGGCGGCCTATGAGGATGCGAAGCGCGACCCCGCCTTCCAGCAGGAGTTTGCGGACATCCTGAAGAACTATGTCGGACGCGAGAGTCCGCTGACAGAGGCGAAGCGACTTTCGGCGCATCTCGGCGGAGCTCGGATTCTCCTCAAGCGCGAGGACCTGAACCACACCGGTGCGCACAAGGTCAACAACACGATTGGTCAGGCCCTTCTGGCGCGGCGGATGGGCAAGAAGCGTCTCATTGCCGAGACGGGTGCGGGCATGCACGGTGTGGCAACAGCTACCGTCGCCGCGCTGTTCGGCATGGAGTGCGAGGTCTTCATGGGCGCGATTGACGTTGAGCGACAGGCTCCGAACGTCGACCGTATGCGGATGCTGGGCGCGAAGGTCCACGCTGTTTCGGAAGGCAGTGCCACGCTGAAGGATGCGATGAACGAGGCCCTTCGGGACTGGACGGCGAACTGCGATGACACTTTCTATGTCATTGGCACGGTGGCCGGTCCGCATCCCTACCCGGCCATGGTGCGCGACTTCCAGAGCGTCATCGGCAAGGAGGCGCGGCGGCAGTGCTTGGAGCGCTTCGGTCGGTTGCCGGACCAGGCAATCGCCTGCGTGGGCGGCGGTTCGAACGCCATGGGACTGTTCGCAGGCTTCGTCGATGACCCATCCGTCCGGCTCGTGGGCGTGGAGGCGGGCGGAAAGGGCCTTGCAACCGGTCAGCACGCGGCCTCCATCAACGGCGGAACGGTCGGTGTGTTGCACGGCTCCAAGACCTATCTCTTGCAGACACCCTCGGGGCAGATTATCGATACCTACTCCATTTCGGCCGGACTGGACTATCCGGGTGTCGGGCCCGAGCATGCCTATTTCGCCGACACAAAACGCGCCGAGTACACGGTCATTTGCGACGATGAGGCTGTTGCCGCGTTCGATGCGCTCTGCCGCTTCGAGGGCATCATCCCGGCACTTGAGTCGAGCCACGCTCTGGCCGAGGCCATCAAGCGCGCACCGAAACTGCCGAAGGACGCGATTCTGCTCGTCAACCTCTCCGGGCGCGGCGACAAGGATCTCCACAGCATTCAGGCCTACAAGCAGCGTCGGGCACAGGAAGCCTCCCAGAACTAAGGATTGAAAGGACAAACGGATATGAACAGAATCCAGAAACTCTTTGCAAAGACCCATGCCGAAGGACGCGGCGTTTTCGTCGCCTATCTCACGATGGGGGCACCGACGCTGGCGGACAGTTTTGCCGCGGCGGAAACGCTCCTTGCGGAAGGGGCAGACATCCTCGAATTGGGAGTTCCGTTCTCCGACCCGGTGGCAGATGGTGCCGTCATTCGCAAGGCGGCGAATTTGGCACTGGCGAATGGGGTCACGCTGGCGGACGTCTTGGCGAGCATTCCGCCGCTTCGGGCGCGGCATCCCGACACGCCGCTCGTGATTTTCTCCTACTACAACCCCATCTACAAGTATGGGATTGAGCGCTTCGCGGCCGAAGCGGCCCGCGTGGGCGTGGATGCCGTGCTGGTCGTCGACCTCCCGTTAGAGGAGCGCGGCGAATTGCTGGACGTGTTGCGTCCGCAGGGCCTGACGCTTGTGCCGCTCCTGTCCCCAACAACGGGTGCGGAACGCATTCGGGCGAGTGCCGAGGGAATGGAGGACTCGTTCCTCTATGCGGTGACAGTGAAGGGTGTGACAGGACAGCGGGCGCATCTGCCGCCCGAACTGGCTGCACGGTTGGCTGAAATCAAGTCGTTGACGAGCGTGCCCGTTGTGGCCGGATTCGGCATCCGCACGCCGGAGGAGGGTGCGAAAATTGCCGCGCACTGCGACGGATTCGTCATCGGCAGTGCACTGGTCGAGCGTTTCCTCGCGGCGAAACACTAAGCCAACCCAGGGGCGCGGCGGTTTGCATCCGCCGCGCCTCCGCCTGCACCCTCTTCTGGGGAGCGGTAGCGAGCGGTAAATTGCAAGTCAGGCAGGGGAATTTTGAACATGGAACTTTTGTGAGTTGGACTTGCAACTCGCACGAGTTCCACTTGGATGGAATGCAGTTCTAAGTTGCTTGGCAAACCTTTCCCGCTTTGGACACGAAATGACCATTCGTTCTGTGTCTGAAAAACTGCCGCGCAAGCGTTGTGAAGGCGCGGCACTTTGCATTTGACAGATAATGACTCGTTTTCGTGGTGGATTTGGGGAATAGGGAAAAATAGCATCAGAGCGGACGATTGTGCGCCTTGTCGAAGGCAAAGGGGAAGGACGGAGGGTTGCGCATCCCAGGAGTGTTAGGTTGCGCAAGTCGAGGGTGCCAGGTTGCGCAACCTAAGGGTGTCGACTTGCGCAACCTAAAGGTCGGGGGTTGCGCAACCCCCGACAATCTGACGCGGACGCGGCACTTTCAGCGAATCGCCAGCGCCCTTTCCTCGTTTGTGCTGACTCGCCTTATTTTGCAATTTCTGTGCCTTTTGTTGAGCACAGGGGATGTGGATTATGGTAAACTATTGGGCGAGATGATGGGGTCGGGCTTAGTTTCGGCTTGTCCAATTGAGGGCGTGACGGCGCAAAATCTTGCGCTGGTGGGCTTGTGTGCCCAAAATACCCCCCCCCCCCCCCAGTAACAGCCTACGCTCAAATCAAGGCTTTTATGTTGACGGAATTTACTTTCGCCGCGTGTGGATTACTGCGCGTGTTAGTGAATGGTGATGTGGCCGATTTTCATAGATTGAGTGGATGCAGAAACATAAGGGAAGCGAAGAAGTTATATGAATGATGAAGAAATTCTAAAGGATGATCCGTTAAAGAAGTCGAAGAAGATTGCTGTTGCTGTTTCTGTTTCGGTGTTGGCACTCCTGACGGTATTCACATTCGCGTCATTCTATTGGGTTTGTGTTGACTACTTCAATTTCAGGGCGAATGAAAGGGATGCCAGGAAGCAGCTTGAGGATGTCCGCGCAAGATATGCTGACGAAGAAAGGGTAGCCAAAAAGCGCTTGGCGGAAGTCGAGGCTAAGTCCAAGGCGTTCGAAGAAAATGCCGCGCAAAGGGCAAAGACCTCTGAAACTGAGGCTCAGAATCGAATTCAGGAGGCCGAGGAAAGCGCAAAGGTTCGTATCGGGGCGTTGGAGAAGGAGTTTTCGGCCAAGCGCGAAAAGAAGCAGGCGGAATATCAGAAATTTGCGGACGAACTGGACGAGTCGATCTCTGCGAAAAAGAGCGATATCGCCGTCTTGCTACGTGGATACAAAGAACGCTATGATGCCAAGACAAATGATCTTGAACTTGTAATCGCGAGTAAGAACGCTGAGTTGCTGGAGGTTCAGCGTATGATTTCAATGTTGCCAGATGTTAAAGATCAATTCTTGATAGCAAGCAATGCGCTTGTTGCGGCGCGTGCTCAGCGCGATGATGCACTGAAGGACACGAGGACCGCGCAAGAAGATTACGGGCGGTGGAGAGCAAAGGTTGAGACCGCTCAGGCCGAACTGGATGAGATAAAAGAGAGGCTTCGGGCATAAGTGTGGGTCTGATTTAGCTGGGGAAAGGTATTTTTGAGGTGAAAAGCGTTGTGAACAGAGCCGTCGATCAGGTTGTGAACAGCCGAAGGCTGTTTGCAACCTGTCGGCGGGTATGTTTGCAACG
>JBNMKZ010000036.1:0-24625 GCA_050874585.1 Verrucomicrobiota bacterium
CGATGATCAGCCTCGTCATGCTGTTCTGCTCCAACATACAGATTCCGTGGCCCAGCAGCAACACTCAGATGTCCATAAACAAAGGGCTAACAGCTCGGGAGGCGGCATGAGACGACCCACACCTATGCCTGAAGAGCCAAAGAAAAGTGCCGCGCATCGGTGATGCGCGGCACTTTGTGGACTCTCGTTGAGAGGATTCGTTCCGCTTATTCGTAGTCGACAACGCTCGCCCAGTGCAGAAGAAGCTCGTGGTTCTTCGGATTCTGCTCCTTGGAGGACTCGGCAGCGGCGACAATCGGCAACCATTTCTGGACATCCGACACGCGCGCCTTCAGCGCCTCGCAGGCAAGCGTCATATACTTCTCCGCTGCCGCAATGTGGCCCGAGAGCCAGAAGAGCAGGTAGGTGCGGGCAACGTCCGCCAGCGGATCGCCCAACCGCACATGGCTCCAGTCGATGACGCGCCAATCGCCCGACGGCGTGATAATCACGTTCGACGGATTGAAGTCGCCATGGCAGAGCGACTTTCCACGCGACAGGCTCTGAAGCTTCATGTGGAGGTCGTAGCGGTTCTCTTTCGGGAGGGGAGACGCCGAAATCTGCTTGTCCAGCTTATCGGCGAGGTTGCCCATGCGCTCGGAGGTCTTGGAGAAAATCTCGCACTGAATCGCGACGAATTCCTTCAGGTACTTCGTCAGGTTCTTGCGATCCTCATCCATCACCTCGGCGAGGGTCTTGCCCTCGATGAACTCGCGGCGAATGCACCAGTGGTCACGAAGCTTGCAAACTTCAAGGACCTTCGCAACCGGCAGCCCCGTCTCGGCGGCACGAGCCTCGTTCATCGCCTCGTTCAGGATGGCACTGACCTTGTAGTTCGGCCCGAAGATCTTGAGCACCGTGTCCTTGTCACGGGTCACGACCTTGTCCGTGCGCTCCATGAGGACGTTGGCCTTGCGGCCAGCGCCCTTCACAGGAGCCTTCTCGACAGTCTTGACGACTTTCTCGGCCTTGGCGGCCTTAGGTTTCCTACCCATCGTGAACTCCTTTCGTTTGATTATCAGACGTTTTCGTGCTTACCGTAGTAAGCGTTCAGGTACATCTGCTTGATTTCCTTCATCAGCGGGTAGCGCGGATTCGCGCCCGTGCACTGATCATCGAAGGCCTGCTCGGTCATCGCGTCGAGGCGATCCAGGAAGTCCTTCTCATCCGGGACATAGTCGCGAATCGTCGGCTTGATGCCGATGCGCTTCTGGAGTGCGCGGATGGCCTTGATGAGGTTCTCGAACTTATCCTCAACCGTCTTGCCGCCTAAATCGAGCTCGTCCGCGATTTCCGCATAACGCTCCATCGTGTGCGGATGGTCGTACTGCGGGAACGTGCCCATCTTGCGCGGCGTCGGGTCGGCGTTGAAGCGAAGGACCTCTTCCATCATCAGCGCATTGGCGATGCCGTGCGGAATGTGGTGGAAGGCACCCAGCTTGTGTGCCATCGAGTGCATCACGCCGAGGAAGGCGTTCGCGAAGGCCATACCGGCCATCGTCGCCGAATTCGCCATCTTCTCGCGGGCCTTCGGATTCGGAACCTTCGACACGGCCGAATCGTAGCACTGCGGCAGATACTTGAAGGTCGTCTGCAGCGAGCGAATGGCCAGTCCGTCTGTATAGTCCGTCGCCATCATCGAGGCGTACGCCTCAAGCGCGTGGGAGACCGCGTCAATGCCCGAGGCGCTCGTCAATCCGGGCGGCGCGCTCATCTGCATATCGGCATCCACAATGGCCATCTTCGGCATCAGCTCGTAGTCGGCGAGCGGATACTTGACGCCCGTCTTCTCGTCCGTAATAACGGCGAACGGCGTCACTTCGGAACCCGTACCGGCCGAGGTCGGGACGGCGATGTAGTAGGCCTTCTCGCCCATCTTCGGGAACGTGTAGACGCGCTTGCGGATATCCATGAAGCGCATGGCCATATCCTGGAAGTCCACGTCCGGGTGCTCGTAGAGAACCCACATGATCTTCGCCGCGTCCATCGCGCTACCGCCACCGACGGCGATGATGACATCCGGCTTGAAACTGGCCATCAGCTTCGCACCTTCCTTCGCGCAAGCAAGCGTCGGATCTGGGGCGACATTCGAGAACGTCGTGAACATGATGCCCTGAGCCTCAAGCGACTTCTCTATCGGCTTCGTGTAGCCGTTCGCATAGAGGAAAGAGTCGGTCACGATAAAGGCCTTCTTCTTGCCCATCACCTCACCGAGTTCACGGAGCGCAACCGCGAGGCACCCCTTCTTTTGGTACACCTTCTCAGGTGCGCGGAACCACAGCATGTTTTCCCTGCGAATGGCCATAGTCTTAATGTTGATGAGATGTTTGACGCCGACGTTCTCCGAGACGGAGTTCCCGCCCCAGCTGCCGCAACCAAGCGTCAGCGACGGACGAAGCGCGAAGTTATAGATGTCGCCGATGCCACCCAGGGACGACGGCGAATTGACGATGAGGCGGCACGCCTTCATGCGGTCCGCGAACTTGTCGAGTTTCGCACGCTCCTTGAGGTCGTCAATCCAGAGAACGGACGTGTGCCCAAGGCCGCCATTGTTGACGAGAAGCGCCTCGGCGATGTTCAGGGCATCGTCGAAATCCTTCGACTTGTACATACCGAGAATGGTCGTGAGCTTCTCGTGACCGAAGGCCTCGCTCGTATCGGTCGAAGTCGCCTCACCGATGAGCACCTTCGTATCCTCAGGAACCTCAAAGCCGGCCATCTTCGCAATCGTGACAGGACGCTGGCCGACGATCTTCGCATTGAGCGCGCCGTTGATGAGCATCGTCTTGCGGATGAGGTCCTTCTCCTTGTCGTTCATGAAGTAGCAACCGCGCTTCGTGAACTCCTCCTTGACCTGATCGTAAATCTTCTGGTCGGCGATAACCGTCTGCTCGGTCGCGCAGATCATGCCATTGTCGAAGGTCTTTGAGTGAATAATCGAGTTGACGGCATTGATGATATCTGCCGACGGATCGATAATCGCCGCCGCGTTGCCCGCACCGACACCAACGGCCGGCGTACCCGAGCTGTAGGCCGCCTTCACCATGCCAGGACCGCCCGTCGCGAGAATGATGTCCGCATCCTTCATCAGCAGGTTCGTCTTCGGCAGCGACGGCTGCTCAACCCACGCGATGATGCCTTCGGGTGCACCCGCCTTGACAGCCGCGTCCAGGACAACCTTCGCCGCGGCAATCGTGCAGTTCTTCGCACGCGGGTGGGGGCTAATCATGATGCCGTTGCGCGTCTTGAGCGCGAGCAACGACTTGAAAATCGCCGTCGAGGTCGGGTTTGTCGTCGGAATCACCGCGCCAATCACGCCAATCGGCTCGGCGAGCTTCTCAATTCCCATCGCCTCGTCGCGCTCAATCACACCGCACGTCTTCGTGTTCTTATAGGTGTTGTAGATGTACTCGGACGCGAAGTGGTTCTTAATGACCTTGTCTTCGACAATACCCATGCCCGTCTCTTCGACGGCCAGCTTCGCGAGCGGGATGCGGGCGCGGTTCGCCGCGAGGGCGGCCGCCTTGAAAATCACGTCAACCTGCTCCTGCGTGTAGGTCGCGAACTTCTTCTGCGCAGCTCTCACCTGCGCAAGCGTTTCCTCAAGTTCCACCAAGCCGGCATCTTCTGCTACGGCGGGTTTATTTGCGCTTTCCATCGTTTTTCTTTCTTTCTTGATAATTCCGAGGCCCGAAAGCCTTTCCCGGGCTTCGGGTGGATAGTATACCGCTTTTTCTTATCGGTAGTCAAGTAGCGATATTAAAATAATCAATAGAACAATCGCTACCGAGATAGCGATTAGGCAAAAACGAGCGAGATGACGGGCCGTACGCCCCGTTTACGGCCAAATGACGGACAGGACTGTCGCCCAGGCAATCCCCGTCACCATACCCCAAAACACCTCGGTTCGCGTATGGCCAAGGAGTTCCTTCAGGCGGGCCACGGGCTTGAACTTAAGCTCCTTGACATCGCGCATGATTGCATTGAGCACCTTCGCGTGCTCACCGGCCGCCCGACGGACGGTCGCCGCGTCAAACATTGTAATCACGGCAAAAGCGGCCGCGAAAGTCGTCAGCGGCGTACCAAAACCCTCCGTGTAGCCGATTCCGAAAGCAAGCCCGGCGACGGTGGCCGAATGGCTGGACGGCATACCGCCAGTCGACACGAGATAAACGAAGTCGAACTCATGCGTCTTCCAGGCGGCGATGGCCATCTTGATGAGCGAGGCCAAAATCCATCCGCCCATCCCACACCAGAACCAACGGCATGTGAAGAGTTCCCAGAACCCCCAGTGGGCAATCGCAGCAAGCATCATCCTCATCTCCTCTCAAGGGCCATACGGATGCGCTCGTCCAGGTCATTCCTGGCAAGGGCATCCAACAATCCGTCCAGTTCACCCTCGATAATACGGTCAAGCGAATAAAGCGTCAGGTCAATGCGGTGGTCGGTGACGCGATTCTGGGGGAAATTGTAGGTGCGAATCCGCTCGGAACGGTCGCCACTGCCGCGAAGGGTCAGTCGGCTCGCACCCAGTTTCGCCTCCTCCTCCCGCCGACGGAAGTCAAGAATGCGGGCCTTCAGCGTCGCAAAGCACTTCTCCCGGTTCCGCTGCTGGCTGCGCTCATCCTGGCAAACCGCCACCAGACCCGTCGGCAAGTGGGTCATTCGGACGGCGCTCTCGGTCTTGTTGACGTGCTGACCGCCCGCGCCACCTGCACAGAAAAGGTCGATGCGAATATCCTTCTCGGGGATTTCAAGTTCGTCCTCTTCATCCGCCTCGGGGAAGACGACGACCGTCGCAGCCGACGTGTGGATTCGCCCCTGCATTTCCGTCACGGGAACGCGCTGAACGCGGTGCCCGCCCGACTCGAAGCGGAAGCGACCGTAGGCACCCTCGCCAACAACCGTAAAGACGATTTCCTTATAACCGTCAAGCGTCGTCTCATTCGCGTGCATGACGGAGACCTTCCAGCCGTGCGCTTCACTGTAGCGCGAGTACATGCGGAAAAGGTCACCCGCAAAAAGCGCCGCCTCATCGCCCCCCGTCCCCGCCCGGATTTCCATCACGGCAGGACGCGCCTCAAGCGGATCCGGCGGCAAAAGTGCCGCGAGCACACGATGCTCAAGTGTGGGCAATTCGCCCTTCAGCGCGGCAATTTCGGCCTCAGCCTCAGCCTGAAAATCGGGGTCGCCCAAAAGCGACTCGTTACCCTCAATGTCCGACAGTGCCTTCTCGTAGGCGGAAAAGGCACTTTCAAGCTTCTTTAGAAAAGTATGCTCGCGAAGCGCCTCGCGGTAGCGTTTCGCGTCCGACAAAACGACTGGGTCGCCCAAAGCGCGTTCCACGCTCTCCAGACGACCCAATACGCCTCTGATTTGACTTGCGTCGATCAAGGGCTGGCCCCCGACTGGCGGCAGAACCGCCAAGCGGACTTTTACTTCGCGAACTTCGCGTAGCGCTTCTTGAAGGAATCGACGCGGCCCTCAGTGTCGACCATCGTCTTCTGACCAGTGAAGTACGGGTGGCACGCCGAGCAGGTGTTCACCGTCATCTCCTTCTTCGTGGAGCGGGTCTTGATGACGTTGCCGCACGCGCACGTGATGGTCGCTTCGCCGTAAGCCGGATGAATGTCTTTCTTCATTTTTCTTCTTTGCCTTTCGAAATTGAGCGGATATTATACCCTATTCTGTCGCTAAACGCAAGGGGGCCTCAGCCCCGAGTGGATAGGTTTCCACACGGGGCAGCCAACCCCCGTTAGAGAACCTTGACCTTGATGTTGCGGAAGGATACGGTCGAGTCGGTATGATCCTGCAGGAGGATACGTCCAACCGGCGCCAGGCCCCATTGGCCATTCTGGTTGAAGAAGCTCCCGTCGTCGGCATACTTCGACTGCTTGAACGCGTCCATGAACGCCTTCCCGCCGCGCTCGTACTCAAGCACTTTCGTGCCGTTGAGCCAATGCTCGACGTGAGTCCCCTTCGAGACGACCATCGCCGTATTCCATTCGCCGACGGGCTTGAGGTAGGCATCGGCATTCGCCGGCAGCAGGTCGTAAAGCGAGGCCACACGGCGATTCCCGTCGCGCCCCAGGTTCCAATCCGCGTGCCCCTTGTCCAGCATCTGGTACTCAAGCGTCGTCCCATTATTCTGGGACTCATTGTAGAAGTACTTGATGCCCGAGTTGGCGGCCGGCGTCAACCGGAAGTCGACCTTGAACGCGAAGTCCTTGAACTTCCGCGTCGTCACGATGTCGCCGCCCGCCTGGGCCCGAACCTCCGCCGTCGGGGCCTTCGTCCAGGGCTTCGCCTCGGTTCCCTTCACGGGATAGACCGTCAGCACGCCGTTCGTAATGACCCAGCTCGCCTTCGGGAAGGTCTTGCAACCGTCCGCGACGCCAACCCAGCCATTCGTCGTCTGTCCGTCCCAAAGGAGTTCCCATCCGTCGCGCTTCTCCGAATCACTCAGCGTGTTCGGCGGCACGCAGACGCAACCCGTCAGGCTCGCCACAACCAGTGCACCCGCCAACAGTTTCATTGTACCGTTCTCCTTCTTAGATCAGACCTCAGACCTTGTAGTACTGCTCCCACTCCTTGCGCGGCGCGGGACCGTCCAGAAGTGCGTTCGCAACATCCATGTTCTCACCGGCCGTGAAGCGCTTGGTCTTGCGGTCAAAGGACAGGCTCTTCGCCTGAAGCTTCTGCGCAATGCAACCAATGGTCATGACCTGCGAAAGCACACCCGCAATCTCAAACGGCGACGTCGTCTTCACCTCGCCCCGCACCGCACGGAGGAAGTTCTTCGTGTGCGTCACCGTCTCGTAGCCGTCGCCGTACTCCTCGGCAAACGACGGCAACTTGTCCCCGTCGCAGGAGTACAGCTGCGCACCGTGGGATGTGCCCTGGTAGACCTTGCCGTTCGCCAAATAGATTTCGCGACCCGGGTTCAGCTTCGTCTTCTTCGCATCCACGACACCACCGATGAACGGCGTCTCGCTCTTCATGTCAAAGCGGAAGCCCTTCGGAAGGGTCGGCAGGTTGCCAACGCCCTCCCACCACTGGAGTTCGCACGCCGGCAACGCCGCCGAACGAGCCGGGAACTTGAAGGACAATGCGGACGACATCGGGAAAACGACCGGCGTCCAGCCCGAAATGTTGATGAGGCCGACGGACTCCGGCAGACCCAGCTGAAGGAACTCGTGCGCCGTATCAAAAGTATGCGCACCCCAGTCACCGAGGGCGCCGTTACCATACTCGTAGAAGCTCCGCCAGTCGCCATGAATGTAGTTGATGTTGTAGGGGCGATCCGGACGCTGGGCAAGCCAGGCATCCCAGTTCACATAGTCCGGCGCTGCCTCGCCCGCCGGGAACATCTCACGAACCGAACCGTTCCACTTGTGCCAGCGACGGCCATTGTTCATGTGCGCAACAACCTTCACCGCGCCGTCAAAGAGGCCGCGCTTCGCCATCTCCTTCGACTGGTAGTAGTTGGCCAGCGAGTGACCCTGGTTGCCCATCTGGGTGACGAGCTTCGGATTCTTCACCGCCATGTCAATCATCACCTGAATCTCACGGAAGGTGTTGCCCATGGGCTTTTCGGTGTAGACGCTCTTGCCGCACTGCATCGCCGCCATACAGGCCGCAAAATGGGAATGGTCAGGCGTGGCGACGAGCACCGCATCAATCTGGTCGCCCATCTTGTCGAACATCTTGCGGAAGTCGTCAAAGCACGGCACGTTCGGATAGGCCTTGCGGACGGATGCCGTCCACTCGCCGCGAATCTCCGTATCGGCAAAGGCGACGAAATTGGCAATTCCCGTCGCCTCCAGGGACTCCACGTCCTCGGCACCACGCGCACCAATGCCAATCACGGCCACATTGACCTTCTCGTTCGCACGATACCCGAAGTTGGCGCATCCCGTGATGAATGGAAACGCAAACGCACCCGATGAGAGCAGAAACTCACGACGATTAATCATTCTTCTTGTTCCTTTCAGTTCATTCGCTCACCGCGCCACCGAGACGCAGCAACTCGTCCGCAGGCCACCCAATGCCGATGAAACCCAAGGACAGCAAAACTTGTCGCATATTATATCAGAACGCCGTTCACGAATGCAAACCAAACCGCCTGCACGGGGGCTTGCGCGGCGGGGCTTGTCTCCGCTCTTTTGCGCTCCGCCGCTCCCAAGCGCCCCCCTGCGGGGGCTGACACGAAACCGCCGCGCTCTTCCGTGTCCGCCATCAATGCGCCGAAGAACCGCTTGAGGCTCGGAGGGAAGGTTGCGAAGTAACGGCGTAGCCGCCCGCAAGGGCCCGCGCGGCTTCAGCTTTCCGTGGTTCAACAATCAGCCGCCCTCAAGCGCGGCAGTTTGTAGGCAGGGCGCAGTCCCCGTCCTTTCGCCACGGACAACGAACGGCAAGGCCCTGCCTCAGATGTCTACTTCGACGCTGACCGACTCGGATTCCTTGCGCTCCCGTTTCGCCCGCTCCGCCTGACGCTTCACGTCATCGTCCGACCGCACCTGGAAGAGCGAGCCAATCTCGCGGGCGAACTTGAAGTTGCCCTTCTTCTCGTTATTCTTGATGATGTCTTCCTGCTCGCGGAAGGACAGGCGACGCGAGGTGAAAAGTGGCCAAATCGGACGATCCCCGTCCTTTTCGTACTCAACACCTTCCTGTTCAATCATCAGTCGCCCGCCAATCAGTCCCCCCGGACGCTCCCCGATGCAGATATCCACGCGAATGGTCTCGCCCTTCTTCAAAACAAACCAGTCGCCGACGACATCGATGCCGTAGGGACTCTTGCCGACGGGAGACTTCCACCCCGACACGGCGGCCGGGGTGTCGCCATAGACGCCCCAGTTCGCCTCAAGGACAAGTTTCCCATTGATGAAGCAGGCCATAAAGTCATCGAAGTCACCGATAAATCTGAACTTTCCGCTGACTTTCGGTTCCAGATTCGCCGAATAGTGGGCCATCCATCCACGCGGCTTCATCTTGTCGCCAACGCCAAAGGCCTCCGGCCCGTTCTCGGCCTTCTGCGTCGGAACCCAGATCTTGCTCAGCGCAACTCGCGCCGGAACCTTGTAGACCTCCGTCTCGGCCTCCGGCCCGAACTTGCCGTTGTTGATGACCTTGCGGGCCTGCTCCCAGTACCTGTTAGGGCCCCAACCCTCAATGTCCTTTCCGCTCGCATCGCGCTTGAAGTCGAACATCTCACCAATCATGTAGCCCGGGGGAACGCCGCCGCTCTTGCCGCCGCCGACCTTGACACCGAACGAACTGCCGCCACCGAGACTGGCCATCTTCGGCCCCGCGATGATGTTCGTCATTCGCACCGGCGAATTCAGAGCCTGAACCGTCTTGGACGGGGTCGGTGTCGGCGCGGCAACGACCTCGACGGGGGTCGGTGTCGGCATATCAACGCTGACATCCATCGACTCGGCATCCGGCTCAACCGAAACCATGTCCGGCGTGTCGGGCGGCGGCTCCTCATCCGGCTCCTCCAGCTCCGGCTCCGTCTCGACACGCGCAATCTCAAGTTGCATCTCCATTCGATTGGAACCCGTCGTCGCCGTGATGACAATCAACGAAATAATGGCCAAAATCGGCAGAAGAATTGCAATGACAGGCGCCTTCAGACGGTCAACCGCGAGCATTGCACGCTTGTACTCACCCGATGAGTGCGGCGCACGAAGCCCCTTCATGAACTCCTTAAAGGAAGGCAAATCAGCCCACGAACTGGCCTTTTCCTCTTCGCTAATTTCTGCTTTCTTCGACATCAACAGTTCCTTTCTTCCTTCGCAAACTCAAACGCCACCGAACCCCAATCGGTTCGGTGGCGTCATCAAGTCCCAGATTAAAGGGAGCCGTTAGAGCGCGCTGCTGGGGAAGAACGTCCCGATGGACTTGCCGGCGACGAGCGGCACAAGCGCCGCCTTGCGTCCGTTGGCAATATAGGTGTCGATTCCCGCCGAGACGGCCGCCTTCACGGCCTTCAGTTTCGAGTCCATGCCGCCTTTGGAAAGCTTGCCCTTCTCGCCCGCATGGACGAGCCGCATCACGCCGCGCAGGCTATCGACACGTGAAATGCGCCGCCCGCTTGCATCCAGCAGACCGTCGACGGTGGTCAGAAGGACAAGCGTATCGGCCTTGACCAATTTGGCAATCAGAAACGACATCCAGTCGTTATCGCCAAAGGTCTGCCCCTTCAGTTCCTCGTCGGCCACAACATCGTTCTCGTTGACAATCGGCACGATGCCGGCGGTGGTCAGGCGTTCCAGCACCTTCTTGACGTTCTGACTGCGCCGCCGATCCTCAAAGTCGTAGTGCGTCAGCAACAGCTGGCCAATCTTCACCCCGTGCTCGGCGAACAGCTTCTCGTACTCGAAGATGAACCGCGCCTGCCCAACCGCCGCGCACATCTGGACCTCGTTCACGTTCGTCGGTCGGGCGGTCAGTCCCAGGGCCTCGACACCAGCCGCAACGGCGCCGGAGGATACGAAGACAATTTCGCAACCCGTCTTGCGAAGTTCACACAACTGCCCGACAAGGCGGCGCAAGGCCCGATAATCCGGCCTGCCCGTCTTCGCCGCGATTGCGTGCGTACCGACCTTTACTACGATTTTCATGCGCATATTATACCAAATACTGCCCTATTTGGGCAGGTTCTCACTCAGTCCGCGAATCACCTGCCGCGAAACCACCGTCTGCCACTCCCCCGTGAACGGATGGCGGAAGGCCAACGAGAGAGCGTGCAGATAAAGCCGCGAGGCCCTTTCTCCGCCGTACTTCACATCCCCCACAACAGGATGCCCCGCCTCGGCGAAATGCACGCGAATCTGGTTCTTGCGCCCCGACTTGAGCGAAACCTCCACAAGGGTCGTCCCCCTCTCCTCGGAGAGCTTGCGCCACTCGGTGCGGGCGAACTTCCCGTACCGCGCATCCTTCACGCTTGAGACCCTCATCGTCCTCGGGTCGTCCCGAAGGTAGGACTCGAAAACGCCGCGCTCCGCATCAAGCACGCCTTCGACGCGGGCCAGGTAGGTCTTCTTCGTCAGGGCGTTCCAGTCCGCACGGAACTTCTCCGCCACAGCCTCGGACTTGGCGAACATCATCACGCCGCTCGTCTCGCGATCAAGACGATGGACGAGCCAAACGCGCCTTGAACTGCGCAACTGGCCCTTTCGGACGTAGTCGTTGAGCAGGTTCTCGGCCGTCAGTTGGGTCTCTCGGGCGATGCGTCCGACGAGTTTCGTGTGCGTCGTCAGCAGACCCGCCGGCTTGTCAATCACGATGACATCCCGATCCTCATGGAGAATCTCGAAAGGCAGGCGGTGCGTCTTCATGCGATGCGCTCAAGAATCAGGTTGCCTTCGGGCACTTCGGCGGAGGCGATTGTGAAGGCCTTCAGCAGATCCGCCGCGCACCGTTCCAGGGCCTCCGGCTCATGCGAAGTCTCCAGCGTGGCGAGCGGCGCACCGACGACCACGCGATCGCCGCGCTTGACGGCAAGCGTCACGCCGGCACGGGGGTCAATCTTGTCACCCGCCTTTGCGCGCCCCGCCCCCAACTGGAAGGCCACGCGGGCTACTTTCTCGGCATCAATCGACTCAACGAAGCCCGAGCGCATGGCCTGAATGCAGAACTTGAAGGTCGGCTGCCGCAGAAGTTCCGCGAAGCGGTCGAGGTCGCCGCCCTGCGCGGCAACCATGGCGCGGAACTTCGCCAGCGCCGAACCATCCGCCAACCGGGCGCGGCACTCCTCCCGTGCGGACTCCAGCGGAACGTCCTTCGTCAACGAGATCATGAGCGCGGCAAACTCGACGCAGAGCGACACCAGCTCGCCAAAACGCTCGGGCGTGCGCCCCTCAAGGACGGCGAGAGCCTCGGCGACCTCATTCGCATTGCCGACCGCGAATCCGAGCGGCGCATTCATGTCCGTCACCAGGGCCGCCGCCTTGCGCTCCGATGCCCGCGCACCCGAGACGAGCGAATGCGCAAGCGCCGCGGCATCCTCCCGCGTCCGCATGAACGCCCCGCTGCCGCACTTCACGTCAAAGACAAGCGTCCCCGAACCCTCGGCCAATTTCTTCGAAAGAATCGAGGCCGTAATCAGCGGAATCGACGCGACCGTCCCCGTCACGTCCCGCAAGGCGTAAAGCTTCTTGTCCGCCGGCGTAATTTCGTCCGTCTGAACGGTCATCGAGACCCCCACGCGGGCAACGACGTCCTGGAAGTCGTCCAACGAGAGCGAGGCGTTGTAGCCGGGGATGGTCTCCAGCTTATCCGCCGTCCCGCCAGTCAGCCCGAGGCCGCGCCCCGTCAACGACGGCACGGCCACACCGCAGGCGGCCGCCAGCGGCTGGATGATGAGCGAGAGCTTGTCCCCGACACCGCCCGTCGAGTGCTTGTCGGCCGTCGGCATCGTCCACGTGAGGCAACGGCCCGAGTTCATCATCGCCCGCGTCAAATCGGCGGTCTCGCGCTCGGTCATGCCACGACAGCAAATGGCCATGGCCAGCGCACTCATCTGGTAGTCGGGTATCTCACCCTTCGTAAAACCCTCGATGAATTCGCGAATCTCCGCGCTGCCAAGCGCATGGCCCTCGCGTTTCTTGTCCAGTATCAGCTTCGCAATCATTCCTAATCCTCCTCTTCCTTCTGCGTCAGTTCAGCGGACTTCAGTCCCTTGTCGGGCTTCACGCCCAGTTTGCAAATGCGAATGGCCGGGCCCTTGATGGAGCGACCCGATCCGTCCTGTGCGGCCAGTTTCAACGCACCGTCCAACTCGTCTGCGGCGGACTGCATCTTGCGTTGAGCCGTCTCAAGGTTCACGAAGAGCTTGTCCACGCGCTCCACGAGCAGCTTCGCCTGCTCGAAGATCTTGTCACAGCTACGATCGAGATTGTAGCGGCTCCAGCCACGCGCAATCAGCCAGAGGTAGCCGAGCAAGGTGAGCGGCGTCACGAGGACGACGCCCCGCTCGTAGGCAAACTGCGGGAACTTCGGGTCTTGGCGGATTGCCTCCTCCAGCATTCCGTCGCAGGGAACGAACATGGCCACCAAGTCAATGTATGTGTAGCCCGTACGCAACTGCCGTCCCCGCGATGGATAGTGCTTGTCGGCGAGTTCCTGCACGTGCTTTCTCATGCTCGCCAGGTGCTGGCGGAGCGCGGCGGTCCGTGCGCCCTCGTCATCCGCATTGTAGACATCGAGATAATCCTTCAGGCTCGTCTTCGCGTCAATGACGAGCATCTTCGAACTCACCGCGTCGAAGACAACCGCATCGGGGATGTCACCCTCGCCCGTTCCCGTCTGGGTGACGAAATGCTCGCCCTCGACCAGCCCCGAACGCGTGAGGACGTCGGCGAGCACGTTCTCACCCCACAGTCCCTGCTTCTTGTTGCCGCTCTTCAGGGCCGCGACGAATCCCGTGGCCTCCCGTTCAAAGCGGACGGCCGTTCCCTTCAGCGCGTCAAAATGCGAACGGATTTCCCCCTCGACTTTCTGCGTGGCCTTGGCGGACTCGTTGGCCGCCGTGCGGAACGACTCCAACTGACGATACAGCGGCTCAAGAAGCGCACGGACTTCAGTCCCATTGCGCTCGCTCAGCGACTTCTCGCGTTCGGCCAGTTTCTCGGCCGTCACGCTTGAGACTTGGGCGAGGAGCGTTCGCAGGGCTTCCGCCGTGCGCCGCTCCGACTCGCCGCGCAACGTCTCACCCGTGCGCAGGGCGGCACGCAGGCTGGCGACTTTCGCCGCCTGCACCATCCACACGAGAAGTGCACCGAGGGCAAAGCCAAGAATCGCCGCCAGCACAGGGAACAGATACGGCATCAGGCGTCCGCCTTTCCACTTTCGTCCATGGGAACGGATTCCCCCGCCGGGGTCGGCTTCGCCGCCCGCGTCTCGCCACCGACAATTTCACGGAAGAAAACCGATTGACCAAACTGGATGTAAAGCGCAACAACAACACTCCCCAAGGCCATCAGAACAAACCAGCCGACGGCCAGCAGACCCGAAATGCCCTGTACATAGGTTGCCCATGGATCGGGAAGGATTGAATCGGAGGAGCACACCCCCAACATCAGCAGGCACAAGACGAACGCCGGTATCAGCAGAAGCGCAAATGCCTTCCAGTACGAGCAGTCAAGGACAAAGGACTTCCACTTCTTCCCATTCATCAGACGCTTCGTCTCGTTCAGGCACCAGTTTGCACCACGGTCGGGATACACCACCTTGATAAACCAGGCGAAACGGTAGCGGTAGGCGTTCACAACCATCCAGACGATGCTCCCACCAAAGACGACGACCGCGGCCGCGATCAGCACAATCGACTTATTCTGCACCGGCAAGCCAGCGGTGGCACCGACAACGGCCCCGAGAAGCCCCGCCGCAACCAAAAGCGGCGCGGCAATTCGAAGCGAAAAGAAGAACATGAGTGACAGCATGCCGAACGGATACTTGAAGCCTTCCAGAGACAGCAAGAACCACGGCTTCTCAACCCCTGTCCCCGAGACAGCCCGCAAACAGACCGACGCGGCGGCATGGCTCTGGATGCCGCTGAAAATGAAGCGAATAAACAGAATGAAGACTGTCGCAATCGTCATGTGCAGTCCGACCCGCACCGACGGCACGGCAAGATCCATCCCCGACCGCCTTGCGTTCATCCAGGACTCGTAGAACCCTTGCCAGGTACGGACATCCAGCGTGGCAAGTCCAGACTCAATTGCGTTCAGCGCAATGCCCGACACCATGCCGATGAAAATCGAGACGCACAGGAAGCGCCACCCCCAAGGTGTCCGCCTCAGCAAGTTCCAGGCCTCCGCCCGCATTTCCTTATTTGACTTCATAAGTCGAAATTCCTTTCCTTTTAAATCAATGACCGCTCTCACCACTCAATGCACACGTAACCAGAAACGGGGACATCCACATCCTGAACGCCCTCCCGAAGCACGGGCGGCGGAACGCTCTTGCCAAGAACGTCGAACGCGGCGACCGCCCGTGGCACCGCCGCGAGCCTCAGCGTCAGGCGGCTTGCGCCGCTCCCGTTGACCACGTAAACCGGCTTGTCCGCCGCGCCACAGTCAACGACGGCATCATTCAGGTAAACGCCGACAATTCGCTCCGCCGCCGACTCGCCCTCAAGGACCGGATACCGCGCCTCCGGATGGCGCGGGCGAAAGGTACCGCGCAGCAGGGCCTCTTCGTGACGCGTGCTGAACTCGGACCAGTGGCGAATCATCTCCACGTGCGTGGCCGGCAGATTCGTGAGCACCATCGAATACTGAACGACGCCAAACAGGCTGTCCAGCACGGGACGCGCCGCCCGCTCCACCGTGTCGGACGGATGCCATTCCAACATATCGCCGTGAACGGCACTCTTCCCCGACGTCAGGCGCAACTGGGCAATGCCGCAGCGGTTGGCCTGCTTGTCACCGGGGCAGTCCGCAACGCGCATCATGTTCCCATACTTGCGGATCGCCGCGCCAATGTACTGCTGACGGAACTCGACGAGCAGGTCGGGCTTGATGGACTTCAGCCGCGCCATGATGTCGGCCATCAACCGATCCGTCGCCTCAGCGAGATTGCGGTAGTCTCGGCCCGCATAGTTCTCCGCAACGGCCGGATCGCGTCCCTGCACGGCAATGCTGTCGATGAAGTCGAGCTTGAAGCCGTCCAAGTTCCAGTCCCGCAACGCCTTCTCGTAGATGCCGACCAGAAAGGCACGGACCTCAGGAAAGCGCGGATCCAGCACCCCCGCCCCCAGCATATTGTACAGGTACTTCCCATTGAACCTCTCATAGTTCGCCGACTTCTCGCCAATGAAGGGAACCGAATACCAGACCATGTACTTGAGTCCCATCTCCTGGACTTTCCGGACATGCGCCGCCATGTCGGGGAAACGCCGCGTGGAGACATTCCAGTCCCCGCAATACGCGTAGCCACGGTTCGTGTCGTCCGTCTGCCATCCGTCGTCCACAATCAGCGTCTTCATGCCCAGCTTCGCCGCCAACTCACACTCCCGTTCAATGTCCGAGGCGAAGAGGTTCTGGTGGAAGCCGTACCATGTCGAGTAGAGGGGCTTAAACGCCGCATCTGGCGTGAAGCACGGCTCATTCCCCGGGCGGGATGAGACCCATTCGGACGCCTCGCGCACCGCATCCGCCCAAAATACCGTCCGCGCATCAAAACGAATGCGCACCTCATAGGCCGACATCGGCGATTTCGTCCCCGTAAAGTAACCGAATGAGCACCGTACGATGCACCCCTCCTCCTGAACGCAGGCATTGAAGCGGACCTGCTGATGGCTTTCGTCCGTAGCGAACGTAAAGCGGTTCGTCTCCACATCGTTGAAAAGCGCATAGACGGGGATCCCACGCGCAAGGTCGGACATCACCTCGCCCGCCCAAACGGGCGGCATTCCAACATCCGTTGTCCGCGCCGACCAGCGGTGATGCAGGTCGCGCTGAGGCATGGACCAAGCCACGTAGAATGTCGGCGGCAAGGCCTCCTGAGGAGACGAGAGGACAATCTTCAGTTCCTCCGTACCATCCGCACAAGCCGTGCGAGTGGACGCAAATGACCAGGTAGACGAGTCCCCGCACCAAATCTTCACCGGCCCGACAGGAAAACCGGGTTCGATTCTCTCGAATGCCTCCGCCCAGACGAGCGAACCTGCCAATGCCACCAAGGCGCAAACAATTGTTCTCATGGGCAGGGATTTTACCACAACCGTCCGCATTGCGTCAACCCGTATGCTCGGGGGCTTGCGCGGCGGCTCGCCCGGGAGGAGGGACAAGACCGACCACAGGCTGGAACGCGGCAGAAGGTCTTGCCGCGCCTGCCGTCCGGCAGGCCTCGGTCGCCCCTCTACACTCCGCCGCGTCCACCCCGCCTTTCATGTTCGCCCGCAGGGCCTCGTCCGCCTCAAAACGCCCCCTTTCAGCGTGCCGCGACGCGGCTTTCTGTGACTTCAGTGGCAAAAACAACTCCCCGCTCCCAATTCCGTGATTTCGAGTATTCCGTGGTTGTTCCCCACGCGGCGGAATTCCGATGCCCGTCGGACGAAATTTTGATGCCCATCGGAAAAAATTCTGATGGGCATCAGAAAGCACTCCGATGGGCATCAGACGGGACTGCCGCCACCAACGGTCGAAACTCTGACGGAGGTAACACTTTCGCCATCCATCGCGACTTCCACAACGATGCCACCATCGGCCACCAAAGTATCGTCAACACACCCGAACCGAAAGGACAAAATCATGGACGCGATTCCCCTTCTCCCTACCAACGCCTCTACCTTATTATATACACAGTCCCCTTGCCCAGGAGATTATGGCGTGAATCGCGCCCGAGAGGGTCGGGCGTCTACCTCCCCGCAGCGGAACTCAAGATTCCGCCGCGCACACACAGCGGGCTTCCACTGGGACACGCCTGTGTCATGCTCTTCGCAAGCAAGCGAGCAATCACAAGCCCGCACAGAAATGGATAAAGCAGTCGGCTGAAACCAATGCACAACTGGTCGGGCATCAGGCTCCAGCCACCAATGACATCGTACTTCGGTCCCGCGAAGACCCCAAACACATCCCAGTTGAGGGCAAGGTTCATCGCCAGGAAGGCGCTTGCAACGCAAAGGATACCCAGCACGACCGTCGACAGGCGACGGAAGATAAGAGCGTAAAGGATATTGCCAACATATTCCAGTGTCAGCGACCAGTTCGGGCCATTCAGCGAATTCGTCTCGCCCCAACCGCGGATGTCCAGCCCCATACCGGCAGGAATCATCAGAAGACCCAGCAGAAGACAGAGACCAAACTTCCAGAGTTCACATGTGCCAATGAGCGGAAAGTTCTCCCCGGCGGCAAAGAAGAACAGGCAGGCACCCAGTAGCGTCCCCGCGATGACCATGGGATGAAGGCGAACAAGCCGCCGTTTGAAGAATCCCCACAGCGACATCCGATTCCAGCGGTCGTCATAAGCATAGCCGATGACAAACCCAGACAAGACAAAGAAGAAGTCAACGGCCAAGTATCCGTGGTTGATGTGCTGCGTGCCAAAGACCGGGATGTAGGTCTCAAGGCAATGGAACAACAGCACCACAACCGCCGCCGTCGAGGACTTCATAGCGCGGCTTGGATGCCAAATAGGAACTGTTTTGGCTCATTTTATATTCTCTTTTTCTTCACTTCCAGTGAACTTCCCTGACGATTCAAGGGCCTCGGCATCCTCAGAGCAAGGTCTTGCCCGACACCAGTCGTCAAAACCGGCGGCGATTGACGCGGCGACTTGCTCGCGAACGGCGGAGGACCAGGCGGCCTCTTCACCTGCCGGATGCGTAATGAAGTCGGCCTCGACAAGGCAACTCGGAATCTCCGGACTGCGCGTCACGGCAAAGTTCGCATGAAGAACGCCGCGTGAAGGAAAGTCGTCCCCCTGTTTTGCCGCCATACGAGTAGCGATGGCCTTCGCAAGTTCCTCACCAATCGGATTCCATGCGTAGACCGCCGAATACCGAATCGACGCGGCATCACCATCCACCGACGGCGCATTGTGGTGAATTGAAATGAAGGCATCCGCCCCCATCTCATGGGCGGCACGCGGCCGCTCATACAGCGGGACGGCCCGATCATCCTCACGCGTCATCACCACATGGTAGCCAAATGCCCCAAGGGCTGCACGAACGGCCTTCGCCAAGAGCAGGTTTACATCCTTCTCGTTTCCGCCATGCGGCGAAATGGCCCCAAGATCCTTTGCCCCGCCATGCCCAGGATCGATGAAGACCGTAACCGCCCCAGGGGACTTACCGAATGGACGCGGGCGCGGCACATCCCCCGCATAGGCAAGTTTCGTCCAGACCTTTTCAACAGGTTGAGCGGCGGTCACCGCTCCATTCGTTGCGACGGGCTTAGGCTGAGGACGCGGCCGAACGCGAATGGTCCGAATCACCACATTGGACGATGAGCTCCCCGGGAACTGCGCACACACACGCAGATCATTCGTTCCTTCCGAAACATCAACGCGTGTTGCCCACGCCCCCGTACGGAAAACGGGAACCGACACGCCATTGACGGTCACGTTCGTTGCTCCCCTTGAGACGGCACCCGTCACATAGCACCGCTCCACCGGCGGCAAAACGGCACCCTCACGCGGAAAGGCTACAAAAAGCGCCGCGAAAAGCAAAGAAGCCGACATCATCACTGCTTCCGCGTCAACTTGAAGATACGACCCAGCCCCTTCCGCGCCAGAGACAGCATGGACTCAAGATGTTCGGCCGTAAACGGATTGTGCTCCGCCGTTCCCTGCAGTTCAACGAAGCGTCCGTCATCCGTCATGACAACATTGAGATCCACTTCCGCCGTCGAATCGTGTGCATAGTCGAGATCCAGCGTCGGCTTGCCTTCGCACACGCCAACCGAAACCGCCGCGACGCGATGGACAATCGGATTCTTCTCGATTACCTTGTCCGCCAGCAACTTCGCCACGGCATCTTCCAGCGCAAGCATTCCCCCCGTGATGGAGGCACATCGCGTACCGCCATCCGCCTGAAGGACGTCGCAGTCGATGGTAATCTGCCGCTCACCAAGGGCCTCCATGTCAACCGCCGCCCGCAGGGCACGACCAACAAGCCGCTGAATTTCCGTCGACCGGGCATCCATCTTGAGCTTCTTGATGTCGCGATCCTTGCGCTCGGGTGTGCAGGACGGAAGCATCGAATATTCGGCCGTCACCCAGCCTCGACCCGAGTCCTTAAGAAACGGCGGCACTTTCGCGCTGACACTCGCCGTGCACAAGACCCAGGTGTTCCCCCACTTGATGAGCACGCTTCCGGCCGCATACTTCGTGAAGTTGCGTACAATCTCAATCTTCCTCAATTCAGTCGACTTCTTCATGGCGGGAGATTATACCACAAACCGCCTGTTGCAAGGAAGGACAGAAAGTGAGCGTAGCCCTACCGGATACGAATGACGAATCCCGCGCCACCCGCACCAGGACGGACGACCCCCGAACGCCGTCGAACAGGGTCTCGGCATCGAAGTACAGACTTGACCCGTAGACTTCGGACACACGGCGGTAGACCTCCGACGGCAAGTCCTCCGCAAGCGCGAATGCCCCGGCGAAAACGACCACCATGATGAATAGTATTATTCTCATTTCTCCTCTCCTATTTTAGGTATGTTATATCTGCAAGACCCGTCCAGCATTTGGGTAGCATTGCGCGAAATGCCATTTCGTCTCGCACTAATGACCCAGCCGTCATAATCAACAACACCACAATGTCCGCTGCCATTTGGATTCAATCGTGCCGCAATCTGACCCGGCTCCGGAGCTGAACCTTCATCAAGATGAAGCCAACCAATTATTTCTGGAATTCCGGAGGCCCACTCATTGGCCACTGGAGGAAATTTCGAATCAGGAATCGGCCATATCCGTTTTATAACATGAAGAACCGGCACCGGGAATCCCGATTCAATGGCAACATCCGCAACAAAGGCATTACATTTCCACTGTCCGTCTCCCACGCTACTGAAGTCACCCCTTGAATCAAGCCTCTGATCGACGGCATATTCGACATTGCACAAGTGTTTCAACGCTGTATTGCGAATGGTTAGCAAACCATCCGATGAAGCCACGCCAATATGGTTTCTTCCTCCCTTCCTATTGGGCCCCTGTCGACCATAGATCGCCGCCACGTACGGCTCATCCTCGCGGTGGACGTACTCGACCTCGTTGGACTGGGTCCCGCACACCGTGCGGGCGCGGATCGCGAACACGCCCGCCGCCGTCCACGCGCCGGGGGACGCGGCCGCGGCGGAATGCGCGGCGGGAACGGGGGAGGATGTGGGCGCGGCGGACTGTCGGAGGGGCGGGTGCTTCGTCGAGCCGTGCAGAACCAGGGCGAGCGCAAGCGCCGCAACGCACCCGCGCCCCGCCACCGTCACCGCACTCTGGACCGCCCCGCTCATGGATGCGGATATTTTAACACAATCCCGTCCCGCGCGGAATAACGCGGCGGATTTGGAAATCGTGAAACCGAATGGGTCTTCCAAAAAGAAAGAACGATGCCCGGGGGAAGAATAAAAAGCAGGAATGAAAAGCGAAGACGGAAGGAACAACAAGTCCCATTAGACTTTAAAAAGGGAAGCGATGCCCCCTCTGGTCTCCCGGAAATAAGGCATCGCTCGTTCGCCCCCTTGAGTGGATGGGGCAGTTTTGGTATAATTCGCTCGTTTGATTTTCGGTGGACCCGTAGCTCAGTCGGTCAGAGCGGGGGACTCATAATCCCTTGGTCCTGGGTTCAAGTCCCGGCGGGTCCACCATTTTTTCACCTATTTCTCGGCGTACGCGCCAAGGAAGGTGAAGTGCTCAATCCCCGGATCGGACGAGAGTTCCGCCAGAAGTCCCAACACGGACGCGTCCATCGGAGCCGCCTCAAACTCAAACGTGAAGCGGAACTCGAAGTCCATTCCCGGAACAGGCCGCGACTCCAGCTTCGTCAGATTGACGTCAATCGCGGCAAATTTCGAGATGATGCCGTTCAGGGCACCCGGACGATGCGGCAGGCTGAGCATGATGCTGAACTTGTTCGCATCCGGATAAACCTCCAGGTTCTTCGAAATGCAGATGAACCGCGTATAGTTGTAGGCGGCATCGGCAACGCCCTCCGCAATGACGTCAAGTCCGTAGAGTTCGGCGCAGGCACGGGATGCGATGACGGCGGCATCCGTCCGCCCGCTCGAAGCCAAAGCCTTGGCCGCCGCCGCCGTATTGGACGCCGGGACGGCATGAATCGTGGGATGCGACTTCAGAAAGCCACTGCACTGCGCAAGGGCATGCGGGTGACTCGACACTTCCCGAACATCCGCCAGCTTCACGCCGTGCGGGGCCAGCAGGACATGATCGACCTTGAGGCGCAACGAACGGACGATATGGAAGCGGTGGCTGACCATCAGGTCGTAAACCGCCGCGACGCTACCGGCCGCCGAGTTCTCTATCGGAAGAATCCCATAGGGGCACAGTCCCTTCTCCACGGCTTCGAAGACCTTCTCAAATCCATTGAAGTAGAGAATCGTCGGCAGGGGAAAAATCCGGCTGATTGCCTGCTGAGCATACGACCCTTCCGTCCCCGGACACGCCACGACCGCCCGCGTCGGAAATGCACCCGATGCCGCGGCCGCCGCACGAATCGACTTCACAAGCGGAGCCTCACCGTTCAGAAGTGCCCTCTGCCGCGCCTTCGAAATGCCGAAGAGCGTCGTGAACAGCAGGCGAACGCCGCTCTCGTAATCGGTCCCAACCTCCTCCGTTACACGGGAAAGAATCTCGCGCTCGCGAGCTGGATCGTTCACCGGCACACCTTGCGCCCGCTTGGAGGCCGCGACCTCCCCCGCGATTTCCATCCGCCGCTTGAACAGCCGCGCCAGTTCATCGTCAATCCCGTTGATTTCCTTTCGGATGTCGCCAAGTTCCTTCATCGCCTCAACTCCTCACTTTCCCGCATTCGCCCGCCATCCGGAGACGAGACTCCGAACCTGCTTGATCTTGCCCATCGTCTGCGCGAACATCTCAGGCGTCTGGCTCTGGGCCCCATCGCACTTCGCATGAGGCGGATCGTTGTGGACTTCGATAATCAGTCCGTCCGCGTCAATCGCCGTTGCCGCGACGGCGACGGAATCCACCATATAGGCATGGCCCGTCGCGTGCGAGGGATCGACCACGACCGGCAGGTGGGACAGTCGGTGAAGCATCGTCACGACACCCAGATCAAGCGTATTGCGAAGCATCGTCTCAAAAGTACGAATGCCGCGCTCGCAGAGCATCACGTTCGGGTTCCCCGAAGCCATCACGTATTCCGCACTCATCAGGAGTTCCTGCAAGGTGGCGGACATACCCCGTTTCAGCAGAATCGGTTTCTTCGTGTAGGCCCCGACCTCCTTCAAGAGGTTGAAGTTCTGCATATTGCGCGCACCAATCTGAATGACATCCACGTCATTGAAAAGCTCGATGTCGGCGAAATCCATCAGTTCCGTCACAATCGGGAGCCCCGTCTCACGCTTCGCGACCTGCAACATCCGCAGTCCTTCCGCACCGAGACCCTGGAAGGCATAAGGGGAGGTGCGCGGCTTGAACGCACCGCCGCGCAACATCGTCGCACCCGCCGCCTTGACGGCTTTCGCGATGCCAACCACCTGCTCCTCGCTCTCCACGCTGCACGGCCCCGCAATCACGCTGAAGTGGCCGCCGCCGACCTTCACGCCCGCACAGTCCACGACCGAATCGTCCGGGTGGAACTTTCGGTTTGCCGCCTTGTACGGCTCCTGGATTCGCTGGACGGACTCAACCACGTCGAGCGCCTCAATCAGCCCCGGGTCGAGATGGGCGACATCCCCCACGCATCCAATCAGCGTCTGAAGGGACCCCTTCGACACGTGCGGTTCAATGTTCTTGGATCGCAGGAGGGACTTGAGGTTCTCGACCTGCGCCTCATCGGCGTTCTTTTTGATTACGATTATCATTTGGTTATTCCTTGTAAATTGAAACGGCCCCTCTCTTCTGAGCGGGGCCGTCTTACTTTATCTGTCTTATCTGTGGTTTATCAGTAAGGCAATCCGGCCCCGCGCACATCGTACGCGAAGTAAAAGCTCCAAAAGTAAAAGCGCTTGAGATTGCCTGTCATAGTTACTCTTTCAGAAACGCCGCATAGTTTACCAAAAACTTTTCACCCCTGTCAACGGGGGGCCGACTGGGGTTTACCGTCGCTCGTTTCCTGCCACTGAACACACTGAAGCGGTCTGATGGCCGACACTGAAATTCACTGAAGGTGGGGTCGGCCAATACGGAACAGACGGCAGTCTTTTCGTGTCCGGCTTCGCCGGCTTTCGTGTCAGCCCCTCGCCCGAGAGGAAAGCCAGGCCGACCACAGGCATCCCGCGGCAGATGGTTTTGCCGCGCTTGCGCCTTCAAAACGCCTGCGCGGTGGGGCTTCTCTCCGCCCTTCTGCGCTCCGCCACTCCCAAGCGGGGTTCCCCGTTTTGCCGCGCCTGCCGTTCGCGAAGCCCCGAACAGGCCCACAACGAACGGGCGAAGGTGAGGAGCGGGTGGGGCGCAGCAACGGCGTAGCCGCCCGCAAGGGCCCGCGCGGCTTTCGTGCGTTTGCGGGAAAACGGCATCCATTGCAGACATGAAAATGCCCTTCACCTTTTATCCATTAGGGTGAAATGTACTTTGTTGTTCAAGAATGGGCAAACTCCAGCGCATCCCCCTGATGCCGGGAGTCGTCGGGAAAGTGGAATATGCCGCGTCCTTCTACACGGAGAGCGGATTCGGTTCTCCGTGCAGAAGCGTTTCTGTTCTCCGTGCAGGGCGAGTCTCGTCCTTCGTGTAGAAGCGTTTTCCTCTTCGTGCAGACCTTTTCTCGTCTTCACGGAGGAGCATTGGGCCTCTACACGGAGAACGCATCAATTCTACACGTAGAACGGAACGCTTCTACACGTAGAAAGTGTCAAGTCAACACGTAGAACGGAACGCTTCTACACGTAGAACAAATCGATTCTACACGAAGAAAAAACCAAGTCTCCGTGTAGAA
>JBNMKZ010000037.1:0-24333 GCA_050874585.1 Verrucomicrobiota bacterium
AGTGTCGCGAGTGAGGTCTTCCACGGGGCGCCACCGTAGGAGTCGCTTTGTCTGCAACCAGTGATAATCACCGAGGCTGGACAGGCTAAGTAAACCTTTGTTGTTGACGCGTGAGAGGTGAGCGCAACCGTGGAAGCCGAGCCCGATTCGTCAAGTAGAAAGTGCACCCTGCAATTGACGGAGTCGTTTCTGGTTCGTCAATTGTTGGGCGCTCCTGGCCTTGCGCGCTTTTGCGCTGGGGGGCTTCGGGTGCCGTGGACCTGCGCATCGTCGAGCGCCATTCGTCCTGTCTCCTCAGGATGCGCTTCAGTCGCCTGACGACGTCCCGGTCGAGCCGGACGCCGTTCAGGCTCTCGTACCTCTCCCTCTGGGCCGCCTCCTGCTTCCGGCCCAGTACGCCAGACTCGATCACGCGCCGGTACGGAGTGCGGGGGCCGCCCTCCTGGTGCCTTCTCGCGAAGCCCTTGCCGTCGGCCCGCCTCTCCCTGCCCACGATCATCTTCGTGCGTCTGAAGAAGTTGCAGTAGTCCGACCAGTCCCTCTCAAGGCGGATGAGGTCCTCCCCGAGCTCCATGCAGTCAAGCCGCATCTCCCCGAAGAGCTCCCGGACCACCGAACCGTTCTTCTGCTCGACGTGCGCGTTGTCGTTCTTGTGGTACGGTCGCGAGCGCGAGAGGGAGACGTGCGCACGCCCGCCCTGCATCTCCGCCATGGCGTAGTTGATGAACTCGGGCCCGTTGTCCGCGTGCTCCGCGCTCACGGGGAACGGGAAGCGGCGCTCCAGTCTCGGCGGCGCCTCGACGGTCGAGTGCATGCCGCGGTTCCATGTCGGCGTTATCTCCGTCCACTGGGTGTGTCCGTCCGTCTGCGTGAGCGTCCAGAAGAAGCTGTCGCCCATGTCTCCGCCGCAGTGCGCGACCGTGTCGATCTGCGTGTCCCCGGGTGCCACGCGGCAGGCCATCGCCTCCTCCCCCGACCTGCATTCGATGGCGTCCATCAGGGGGGCGTTCCGTCCGGACCTCCTGTTGTCCCTCGTGGAGAAGGGCTTGGTGCGGGCAAGCCCCCTGAAGGCCCTGTCGAGCGTTGACGCGCTCAGCCGCAGCAGGGCGGGCTTGACGTCCTTCGGCCTGATGAGTGCGACGCATTCCTCGTACTCGCGGACGATGCGGGGCAGCTCGAGGACGAAGTACGTCGTGCACGGGCATCCGCCTGCCTCCCGGAGGGTGCGCGCGGCGCATAGGACGTCGTCCCCGTAGGTCCTGCCCCGCCCCTTGCGTTCGCGGTACCTGACGCTGCCCGTCAGCAGCCTGTTGACGTACTTGCGGGTGTAGCCGAGCGTTTCGCAGACCTCGTCGAGGATTCTGCGGCGTTTCCCGGGGGAGGCGTAGGCGTAGGCGTAGGCGCGCCTCTTCTCGCCGATGTACTCGGATCTTGACTTTCTTGACATGATGGACATTCTCCTATTTTACAACGGTGCATAGTATTTGACGAATGGGCCGCGCCGCGACATGTGCCCTATCTCGGCATGGTGCACACTATTATGACGAATCGCGCGCGAACTGCGGTGGACGGCACCCGCTGGACTTGCCTGTCCATTTTTGATATAATTCAAGGCCAATCTCTCTCAAAGGAGAAAGAAAGAGGATAAAACGATATGTCTAAGGATTCGGTAGGCCGCAATAATATGTGGAAATGGCTCGCTTTGGCGTTCATAGCGGTTATTTCGTTCTATATCTGCAATCCCCCGGCGGAGAAGTTCCGCTTCGGTCTCGACCTGAAGGGCGGCACGTCCTTTACGCTCGGTGTCGACATGGAGAAGCTCACCGAGTCGATTATCGCGGCAAATCCCGGCATCACGAATACGGCCGGTGCCGTTGAGAAGAAGATTCAGGAGACGCTGGCCGGTTGTGACGAGCGGATTATCCAGGTCATTCGTCGCCGCGTGGATGCGATGGGCACGAACGAGCCGGTCATCCAGGGAATGAAGGATCACCGCATCCTCGTCCAGTTGCCTGGTGTCGACGAGGATGTCCGCAAGGCGGCGAAGGCGTCGCTCCAGTCCGCCGCGTTCCTTGAGTTCCGTCTGACGCATGCGAAGAACGACCAGCTGGTGGCGAAGTTGTTGGCGAAGGACATCGCCCCCGAGGGGTACGTGAAGAGCGGGAACGGGTATGCCCGCGCCGAGAACTGGGCCGAGGTTTCGAAGACCCCTGGCTATGCGGCTCGTTTGGCTGCGTGGGAAACGCCCGATGCGCGCTACCGCTTCATGCTTGAGGACAATGGGGACGGCACGTATCGTCCGAATTTTGTCTCCCGCACGGTTGAGCTGACCGGTGAGTCGCTCGTTTCCGCCGCCGTCCAGCGCGACACGACTTCGGGTGAGCTTTCGATTGGCTTCCGCCTGAATGCGGAAGGCGGTCGCATCTTCTCGACCTTGACGCGTAACTACAAGGCGGGCGGCCCGAAGAACCGTTCGGGTACGGGGCGCCAGCTTGCGATTATCCTCGACGATGTCCTGATTTCCGCGCCGACAATTCAGTCCGAAATCGGCCAGATGGGTCAGATTACGGGGCATTTTGACGCGAAAAGCGCCCAGAAGCTCGCGGCGGAACTCAATGCCGGTGCGCTGCCGGCCCCGATGAAGATTTTGGCCGAGACGAGCGTTTCGCCGACGGTGGGCGTTGATGCGAAGCAGGACGGACTGATTGCCGCAGCACTCGGGTTTGCGCTCGTCGCTCTCTTCATGTTCTACTACTACTGGTCGACGGGTCTTGTCGCGGATGTCGCGCTCTTTCTCGATGTTGCGCTTCTGCCGACGGCGCTCGTTTTCGTGGCAAATCTGCTGGGTGTCTTCGCCCACGACCCGTCCATGGGTGGTGGCGGCTCCATGCAGTTGCCCGTGCTGACGATGCCCGGTATCGCCGGTCTTGTCCTCTCGCTTGGTATGGCTGTTGACGCGAATGTGCTGATTTTCGAGCGTATTCGTGAAGAATTCATCGCCGGACGGAATGCGGGCGAGGCCATCAAGAATGGTTATGGCCGTGCATTTACGGCGATTTTCGACTCGAACCTGACGACGATTATCACGGGTATCATCCTCTTCGTCGTTGGCACGGGCCCCGTGCGCGGCTTCGCCATCACATTGACGGCGGGTGTCGTGATTTCAATGTTCACGGCGGTGGTTGTGACGCGTGTCATCCTTGACCAGTTCGTGAAGGCCGACCGCACGAAGCCGTTCAAGATGCGTCAGTTCTTCAAGAAACCCCACTTTGACTTTTTGAAGGCGTCGAAGTGCACCGTCACTGGGTCGTTCATTATCATTGCGGTGACGTTGGCCATTTTCTTCGTGCGCGGCTTCACGAACAAGGCGTCCGTGCTGGCGGTTGACCTGACGGGCGGCACGTCGATCGTCTACAACCTGAAGGCGGAAGCCAAGCCGTCCGTTGCTGAAATTCGCGAGGTGCTCAATCCGTTTGACAATGCGACGGTCATCCAGTACCAGGAGGGCGTTGGCTCAACGACCCTGCTCGTGAAGACGGGTGAGACGGCCGAGACGAAGAAGGGCGCGGCACTTGAGAACAAGGATGTCGGTGCGCACGTGACGAAACTGCTCAAGGCGGCGTTCCCGGCGGCGGAGTTCTCGACCGCGTCGGTTGACGAAGTGGGTTCGATGGTCGGTGCTGACTTGAAGAAGTCGGGGACTTATGCGACGATTTTCTCACTTATCGCCATCATGATTTACATCGGCTTCCGCTTCCAGTTCGGCTTCGGACTTGGTGCGCTTGTAGCGTTGGCGCATGATGCGCTGATTGCCCTCGGCATCTACTCGCTGTGCGGTCGTCAGGTTTCGCTGATTGTTGTCACGGCCTTGCTGACAATCATCGGCTATTCGGTGAACGATACGGTGGTCGTCTTCGACCGCATTCGTGAACGCCTGCGCACCGACAAGCGTACGCCTTTTCGCGACCTTTGCAACGAGGCGATCAACTCGTGCCTTGGGCGTACGGTGATCACGTCTGTGACGACGCTCTTCGCCGTTCTTGCGCTCTTTGCGTTTGGCGACGGGTCGATCTTCGACTTTGCCCTTGTCATGCTGATTGGCATCCTGGCGGGCACCTATTCCTCGATTTTCATCGCGACGCCGATTATGGTCTGGTGGTATCGGGGCAAGCGTCCCGAGTTTGAGACCGACAAGAACTGACGACGCGGGTAAGGCAGGAGGAATCGCCCCGACCGGGACGATTCCTTCTGCTTTTGAGGATGAGTGGTCAAGGGTTGACCTGAAGACGAGATAGGTTGAAAATGGCAGAAGAAGTCAAGGAAAAGTTGCTGGAGACGGAAGAGGTTCGTCAGCGCATTGCCGACTTGCGCAAGCGTGTTGGCGAGATGGCCGACTACATCAAGATTGAGGAACGACGGACGCGTTTGGCTGGGCTTGAGGAACAGCAGGCGGGGGCCGATTTCTGGAACAATCAGTCAAAGGCGCGGGAGGTCATTGCCGCGACGAATGCGGAGCGCGCCTATGTCGTCCCCTACGATTCGCTGCTGAAGGCCGTTGAGGATGCGTCCGTGATGCTGGAACTTGCCGAGATGGAGGAAGGTCCCGCCCAACAGACGGCGCTCAAGGATACGCTTGCCGAATGTGCGAAGGCCGACGAATTCTTCTCGAAACTTCGGATGCAGTCGCTGCTGGGCGGCAAGTTCGATGCCTGCAACGTCTTCGTCAAACTGCACGCGGGGCAGGGTGGCACGGAGGCGTGCGACTGGGTTCAGATGCTCTACCGCATGTATCAGCGTTATGCCGAATCGCAGGGCTGGAAGGTTGAGGAATACGACTGCCAGCCGGGTGAGGAGGCGGGCCTGAAGGATGTTTATTTCAGGGTGGAGGGGAGCTATGCGTTTGGGCTTCTGAAGGCCGAACGCGGCATTCACCGCTTGGTGCGCATTTCGCCGTTTGATGCGAACAAGCGGCGCCAGACGAGCTTTGCGTCGATGGAGACGGTTGCGGAAATCAACGACGACATTGACGTTGAAATCAAGGACGAGGACTTGCGCATCGACACCTACCGTTCGGGTGGTGCGGGCGGTCAGCACGTCAACAAGACGGATTCGGCCGTTCGCTTGACCCACCTGCCGACGGGGATTGTCGTGGCCTGCCAGAAGGAGCGTTCGCAGCACATGAACAAGGAAAAGGCCATGAACATGTTGCGTGCCCAGCTCTACGAATACTACGAGGACCAGAAAAAGGCCGAGATGGACCGCTTCTACGGTGCGAAGTCGGAGAATGGGTGGGGCAGCCAGATTCGGAGCTATGTCTTCTGCCCCTACACGATGGTCAAGGATTTGCGCACGAATTACGAGACAAGTGATGTGAATGGTGTGATGGATGGTCACATCCAGCCATTCATTGAGGCCTGGTTGCAGATGAAGGCCGCCGGAACCGGCAAGAAGTAAGTTTGGGATGCCGTTCGAGAATGGAGTCTACTGGAAGCCCCTTGCGCCGCAGGAACGTGGTCGACATTCCACTTTCGCGGCGGCTGTTTCGGCGGCGTTTTCGGCCCTGTCGGTCGAACGCAATTCCTTTTTTGACGCGGTAGCCAATGACTGGGCGAAACTTTTCCCCTCAATTGCCGCGAGGCCGGGGCGATATGAGGATGGGAAGTTCTTCCTCTATGTCCGCAATGCGCCGGCCCTCTTTTCCGTCCGTTCGCGTCTCCCGAAGATTCGGCAGTCTCTTCTGTCGCTTCCCGGGGCACCGAAACGGGTCGACCTGCGATTGGAGATACATTCCAGATGATGACATGCGCGGCAATTCTGTTGGCGGCGACTTTTACGCGGCCGCTTGAGCGGGTGACGACGATGGATCCTGCGCTGGCTCAGTCCGTCTACGAGTCCCGTGCCGTTCAGCTCGCCTATGAGACGGTTCTTGCGATTGACTACGTCGCCCGGCCCTATCGGTTGGTTCCGGGTGCGTGTGAACTCCCCGAAGTCTCGGAAGATGGCCTGCGGTATGTCTTTAGAGTTCGTTCGACGGAACTGACGGCGGGTGAAATCGTTCGGTCGCTGGAACGCTTGCGCGATCCCGACCTGGTCTCCCCCAACGGCTGGATGCTCAAGAGCGTGGACACGATCAAGGCCCTTGATGACAGGACGGTTGAGATTCGCCTGACGCAGAAGTGCCACTTCTTCCCTTGGCTGATGGCGATGAGCCAGACGGGCGTTCGAAAGGCCGATGGCTCGGGGACGGGGATGTATGAACTTTCGTCCTGGTGGAAAAACCACGAGATGGTCTTTACGCGGCGGAAGGCGGATGCGGACGGTGGATTTGACACGATTCGCTACCTCGTTGTGGACGATGCGAGCACGAAATGGCTGATGTTCCTCAAGGGAGAACTCGATTTTCTCGCCGAGGTTTCTCGGGACAATTGGGATGCCATTGTGGATGAGAAGGGGAACTTAGATCCTAAACTGGTCGCGCAGGGCATTCGGATGTATTCCAATTCGACATTGGAATCCATTTACATCGGCATCAACATGCGCGATCCCATCCTTGGCCCGAACCGCAAGTTGAGGCAGGCCCTCAACGCAGCGTTTGACTATCCGAGATGGGAGAAGTTCTATTCGGGGCGAATTGTCCCTTCGACGGGCCCTGTTCCGCCGGGGGTCGATGGCCGCCTTGAGACACCGTTCGCCTATTCTTTCAATCTTGAGAAAGCGCGGCAACTGATGGTCGAGGCCGGGTATCCGAACGGAATTGACCCGAAGACGGGGCGCCGACTGACCCTGACGCTTGCCATTGGCCGAGCCTCTCAGGATACGCGAGAGGCGGGTGAACTTGTCGCGGCCTTCTACGACCGCATCGGCATTCGTCTTGAGCTTTCATTCCACACATGGAATGCGTTTTTGAAGGCGGTTGACGAAGGGCGTGTGCAGCTGTTCAACATGGGATGGGTCGGCGATTATCCAGATGCCGAGAACTTCCTTCAACTGTTTCACTCGAAAAATGTCAGTCCAGGGCCGAATCACGCAAATTACGTGAACCCGGACTATGACCGCGAATATGACCTTGCCATGGGATCGGCGACGGCTGAGGATCGGAATCGGCACTGGTGGAAATGCCAGGAGATTCTTCGGGAGGACTGCCCCTGGGTTTTCACACACTTCAACTTGGCGAATTCGCTTGTCCGTCCACGCGTCGGAAACTACATTCCGAGTTGCTTCCCATATGGGCAGGAGTGCCATTTCAAGGTGATTGACAAATGAAAACTCTCTACATTGAGCGTTCGACTGGGAATTGTCGCACGGGTGACTGGGTTCAGGGACTGGATTTGTCCGAGCGGCCAAGCCGCATTGTCGTCGGTACGGGGCCTGGTTCGTTTGCCGGCATCCGTTCGGCTCTTTCGTTTGCGCAGGGCTATGCCATTGGGTCCGGCTGTGAGGTGCTGGGGTTGCCGAGTGCCTGTGCGCTTGCGGAAGCAGGGGTGAATCTTGCTGTTGTGGGGGATGCGCGGCGCGGCAAGTTCTGGGTTGCCCTCTTTGATGGGTTTAGGTTGGTGCGGGATGTTTTTCAGGTAGATGGGCTTGAGGCGCTCCAGGCGGCGGTTCCTATCGATTCCCGCGTCCAGACGACCGATGCCGATCGCATTGGCGCGGAACTTGCGCAGGCGTTTGGTTCCCGCTATGAGGGTGGCCGCCTGCCCACGGCGGAGGGGTTGCTTCGATTTGTCGAGGCCAATCCGTCCATTCTCAAACCCGAACCGTTGCCAATCTACCTGAACCCGGCCGTTCGGGATTAGGTTTATTCGCTTTTCAGGCCGTTTTCGGCGTGGAGATATGGTATAATACCTTGAAATGTTTGAGGTCAGGAATATTGCATTTACCTATCGCCACAAGCCGGTGCTGAAAGATGTCTCGTTTGTCGTTTCGCCCGGCGAGACGGTGTGCATACTGGGGGCGAATGGGGTTGGCAAGACGACGCTTCTGCGGATTTTGGCGACGCTGGCCCTGCCGGAGTCAGGAATGGTTTTGGTGGACGGGAAAAACGCGTTTGCCAATCCACTGGAATACCGTCGTCGGCTCGGCTATCTGCCGGAATCGGTCGGGCTTTACGACGACATGACCGTTAAGGAGTACCTGACCTATCGGGCGAATCTGAAGGGCGAACCGCCGAAGCGCATCCGTCGCAGGGTCGGGGAAGCCGCGGATGCCTGTCGATTGACGGGGCTGTTGCGGACGATGATTCGGGATCTTTCGGCGGGTTATCGCAAGCGCGTCGCCTTGGCGGATGCACTCCTGTTGCGTCCACGAGTTCTTTTGCTGGACGATTTCTTGGCTGGGCTGGACTATGGGATGCGCAAGGCGGCGGGCGAGATCCTGTCGGATGTTGCGGCATTTTCGTCCGTTATCGTTACTGGACATGAGCCTGAGGACCTGTCCCCGTGGGTGACGCGTTTCCTGGTCCTGCGAGAGGGCGTTATTTCGGCGACAATTGATACGGCGGGGATCGAGTCCTCAACATTGCAGGAGCGGCTTGATGAGTCGCTCGGGGAGGTGGGGCGATGAGTGCCGTGCGCACAACGTGCTGGCGGACGGTCGGGCGGTTGCGGAACCTCTACCTGACGGCATTTGCCGTTGGCGGTTTCCTTCTCTTGTCGGCTGCTTTGTTCGTCTACCTGTTGAATCGGGCGGACGGTGGTTCACTTGCAGTTCAGGCCGTTTGGGCGGTCTCCGTTTCGCCGTGCCTGCCGTTTCTGGCCATCCTTCTTGGGATGGATGTATGGAGTGACGAGCGTCGGTCGGGGCGGCTTGACTTTCTGCTGACGTCCCCAGTGAGCGAGTGGGAACTCGTGTTGGGGAAGTTTATCGGCGTGTGCTTTTGGCTTGGCGTTTCCATTCTGACATTCTTTGTGTCTACGGTTGCCTTCCTCAGCATCTTTGCACCTGGGGTTCTGTCGGGCGTTTCGTATATGAGTTTTGTGCCGGCCATTCTGATATTGCTTCTTCAGGGGGGGCTGTGGGTCTCTCTTGTGGTCGCCCTGAGTGCATTCTTCCGCCATGTGGCGGTCGTTGCGGCGGTTTCGGGGTTTTTGTTGGTTGCCTTGCCGCGAGGCCTGTGGGAGGCGCTTCTAATTTGGTCGCCGCAGGGGCGGGCGGCATTTGGTGAAATGCCTCTTGATGCGCAGGTTCTGGATTTCGCCTCCGGTATGATTTCAACTGGGACGGCAGCGTCCTACATTGTCCTGACGCTTGCCTGCCTGCTGATTGCTGCTCATTTGGTGAAGTCCTTTCGGTTTATTGGGAAGGGTTCTGCACGACTTCGCCTGTCATCAACTGTCGTTTGCGTGTTTGCCTTGGTTTTGGCGGCTCTCATGTCTGCCCTTGCCATGCGCCTCAATGTGACGGCAGACTTTCCGCTTGCAGGGGAGCGGCGGTTCTCGGCGCGTACGCGGGAGATTCTTTCGGAGGCGCGAGGAAATGTATCGGTTGTCTGTCTTCTGCCGCGAAACGATGCCAAGTTCCGTTCGGTCGTCCAGTTCCTTCGGGCGCTAAAGCGCGAGGCTGAGCAGCTCGGTGGCGTTCGCCTGGCATTGCGCTTTGTGGATCCACGCTGGGATATTGGTGCGGCGACGCGATTGATGCGGATGGGGGCCGGGTCGGAAGGCCTTGTCTTTGTGCGTGGGCAGCATATCGTCAGTCTGCCGATTCGGGATGGCGTTGGCGAGCGGAATTGTGCTTCCGCGATTCTTCGTCTGCTCATTCCGCCGCAGCGCCGGGTCATCTACTGGACGCAGGGTCATGGGGAGATTGCGTTGGATTCCTATGGGGCGGATGGTATGAGCGACATTGCGCGGGAACTCGCGCGGGATGGCTATGATAACCGGCCCATTGACCTGCTGTCGTCGGAGCAGATTCCATCCGATTGCGCCTTGGTCGTCGTAGCTGGTGCGAAGAGCGATTTCTCTCGGACGGAGCTTGGTCTGCTTGAGTCCTATCTTCGCCAGGGTGGGCGTCTGCTGACTCTTCTGGGGTCTGCCGATTCAGGTGGTATTGCGGCCTTCTTACCCGCCTGGGGAATGCGGGCCGAGCGGCGGCCTCTTGAGAATGTGCGAACTTATTCTGGGCGCGATGTGGTCGTTTCGGACTTGTCGGATCATGACATCACGCTTCCTCTGAAGGGGCTTCAGCTGGTGCTGGAGTCGCCGCTGGTGATCGGTCGAACATCGGCGGTCGGGGGTGTCGATGGCGTTGACCGCATTGAGCTCGCGCCGTTGGCAAAAGTTGGGGAGAATGTTGTCGCGGCGATTGTGGAGAAGGGCGGCGGAACGGGAACGGATCTTGCCCTCCGCCCGACACGCATCGTGGCAATCGGCGATGCGACGTTTGCCGTCAATGGACAACTGACCGTGAGGGCAAATGCCAATCGTGATTTTCTGCTGAATTGTGTTTCTTACCTGTCGGGAACGGATGCGATTGTTTCGGGCGGGCCGGATGTTGGTATCTTGTCCGTTGGTCTTGATCGGGCGGAATGGCGACGCTTTGTTCTTACCTTTGCGCTTGTGCCGACGGGCATCGTCTTCTTGTTCCTTGTCGTGTGGGCGCGCATCCGCAGGAGGCATCGGACATGAATAACAGGCGTGCAATCGGGTGGATGATTCTCGTGCTTCTTGTCTTGGTGGCTCTTCACCTCTTTCTGAATGCGCGGGGCGGTCGTGCGGATGCACGGCTTGTCAAGCACTCGTTCCTCGCCCGTTCTGCCGATCGAGCGACCGAATTTCGGCTGATTCACAGTGACGCACGGGAGGTGCGGCTCGTTCGATCGGATGCTGGCTGGCGAATCGTGGAGCCGTTTTCGGGTTCGGCCGATTCGCAGAAGATTATGCAACTGGCGGATGCGCTGGCATTTTGTCCGGTGGAGGATTCGCAGTCCGATTCCGATCTGCTGCGGTTGGGGCGCACGCGGGCGGACTATGGCCTTGAGGCTCCGGCCCTGTCGGTTGCTGTCGTGAATGGAGGGGCTGTGCAGGATGTCATTTCCTTCGGGGAGATGACACCTTCGAAAGACGGTGTCTATGTCTCCGTCGAGGGAATGGATTTGGTATCTGTCGTGCCCACGAATGTGTTGACTCTCGCCGATCTGCCTGCCAGCGGCTTTCGCTTCCGCCGTTTGTTTCTGTCGGATGCGGAGGTCGGCACGCTGGATGTACGGCGTGGATTCGGGCCATTTCTGCGGTTGGCCAAGTCTAATGGAAAATGGCAGATGGAGGAGCCCCACCGTGCAACGGCCTCTGCGCGGCGGGTTGAGGCGTTCCTCGCCGAACTCTTTTCCATAGAGGCGCAGGAGTTTATCTGGCCGCTGGGGATGACGAACGAGCCGACGCGTGCGACGGTTGCGCTTTTGGCGGGGTATGGCCTTGACTCGGAAAGTGCCATTACGCTCACCTTGCGGGGACTTGATGGTGTGGATCGGTCGATTTCGCTTGGAAAGGACGCGGGCGAAAATCGCGTCTACGCACTTGTTCAGAATGGCGAGGCTATTGTGACGGTTGATGCCCACCTCAAGGATCTCGCTCTCGCCGAGTCGCGGACATTCCTTGATTCGCGGCTTTTCCCCTATGAGGCGAAGGCAATTTCGATGATTTCAATCTCGGAGGGGGCTACTGGATGCTCGCTTGCCCGTGCACCCAATGGCCTGTGGCGGATGGATTCCCCCATCTCGGCGCCCGTTAATCAGGAGATTGCCGACGAGTTGCTGGCGCGGCTCCTTGACTTGGATGCGCGGGATGTTGAGACGAATGGTGTTAAGGTCTGCCTGTCGACGAATGCCGAGCCAATCTCCGTCTCACGGGAGCGGATATTTGCGAACCATCGGTTGGCAGACCTGAGGTCGCGGGATGTCGTGCGCATCGACGGTAGCGAAGTCGTTCGGGTCGTTTCGTCCATTCGGGGCATGAAGCCGACGTCCGTCGTTTGGGATGCCGACCGCCGTGTGTGGAATGTGGAGTCGTCGGTTCGGCCAGGCATCGCCGATGAGAAGGCGATTGCCGATCTGCTTGCGCTCCTGAACCCGCTGCGGGCGAGTTCTGTGGTCAAGCTGAAAGTCTTGCCATCCGAACTCGCCGCATACGGACTTGAGACGCCCCAGTTCGTGGTGTCTGTCGATTTCCGCCGCGACGACTCGGTTCGCCGCAATGTCCTGATTGGCGACCGTACGGCGAATGGCTATTATGCGACGCCGGGTTCGCTGGATGCTGTTTTTGTGATCCCCTGGGAGACGGTTGAACGCCTGACGGCTCCGCTCGTCACACCACAGGGACTGGAACCTTAGAAAGTAGAAAGAACGGGAAGGACTGTTTGGTATGTTGTTGGCAAATTCATTGGTCGACGGTTTCTGGGCCTCGAATCTGACGGGCCAGGGTATCGTTCTGGCGCAGTTGTTGGGGTCGGTTGTCATGGTCGCCGTGATTATCGGAAAATGGAAGGAACTGAACTTCATCAATCTGGCCGTGCGCCGTTTCGTTCGTGACTTCTCAACATCTCGGGATGTCCTGGACTACTACTTGAATCGTCGCCCCAGCAAGGAGTCGGCTGGACTCGTTGGCATCTACGCAAAGTCGTGCGAGCGCCTGCTCAAGTTGCTGTCTCCGGATGTTCGCACGCTTCTTGCGGGACGCGGGACGGGCGATGCGGGTGCGGCGGCCTTGACGGCGCGTGAAGTCGAACTCGTAAAGGGCACGTGCGAGCACGCCCTCGACGAGGAGGAGTTGCGCGTCGAGCGTGGCATGGGTGTGGTTGCCACAGTCGTCGCGCTTTCTCCGATGCTGGGCCTGCTTGGAACCGTTTGGGGCGTCTTGGATGCGTTCGCGACAATGGGAACCGAAGGTTCGGCCAATCTGGCCACGATTGCGCCATCCATTTCCGCCGCGCTCGTAACGACGGTCGTCGGGCTCTTGATTGCCATTCCAGGCGTCGTCTGCTTCAACCTGATGAATGCGAACATTCGCAACATCACCTCCGATATGGAGGGATTCGCCGATGAGTTGATTGGACGAATCGCCTGCGAGTTCCAGGGAAGGATGGATTGAGATGCTGAGACGGCGGCGAATGCGCGGCGAAAAGCCGAAGGCGGCGGTCGACATGACGTCGCTCATCGACCTTACCTTCCTCCTGCTTGTCACTTTCATTGTCACGCTCCCCGCGCTGGAGCAGGGCGTGTCGATTATGCTTCCGCAGGCGAAGACAGATACGCTCCCCTCCAAGAACAACAAGGCAAACACGATTACGGTGGACTCGATGAATCGGCTTTTCCTGAATGGGAAGCCGACGACGCTTGCCGACCTTGAGTCAACCTTGAAGGCGATGGTGGCCGAGGATCCCGAGGTCCCCGTCCTTGTGCGAGGCGACGAGCGCCTTGACTACGGGAGCGTGATGAATGTCGTCAAGGTCGTCTACAAGTGCAAGGTCCACCGAATGGCCCTTGTGACGGTTGACAAGTAAGTGGAGACGGGCGTTGTTTGCGGATGAAGAGCCGAAGAAGCCGGAGGTGCTGGGCGCACGCAATCTGACGATTGCGGTTGCCCTTCATGTCTCGCTTTTTCTCCTGGCCTATCTCTTCGCCAAGGTCACCGTCAAGCCCAAGGAGACAACCATTCCAATCGACCTGACGGTCGTCGTGCAGGAGAATCTTGACGGTAACGAAGACGAGCCGCCGCCCCTGAAACCGCCGGAACCGACTCCTCCTCCGCCACCCACACAGCCGAAAGCCAAGCCCGTGGAGAGGGTGGAGACCCCGCCGAAAGTGGATGCGAAGGTCGATGCGGTGGTTAAGACCCCTGAAAAGACTAAGCCGAAGCCTCCGCCAAAGGAAGTCAAGCCAAAGCCGACCGAGAAGCCGAAGAAGACCGCCGAGCAACTCCGAAAGGAAAAGGAGGAGCGCGAACGGAAGCGTCTTGAGGAAATTCGAAATCGCGGCAAGGTCGTCAAGGCCTCGACACAGAAGCCGCCGAAGGAGCGTCAGCCGAATGGGCGGACGGGAAAACAGACGAGAGCCGATATTGAGAAGCTGCTCAACGAGGGCTATCGTCCCGGCCGCACGGATTCGATTGCGAAGGGCGAGTATCAGCGATGCGTTTCGTTGATTCAGAAGGCCTTTTATTCGCAGTGGGATCGTCCGCCCTGGACGGATACGCTCCGCGAGATGTGCCTTTCTGTCCAGTTGGGCCCTGGGGGGCGCATCTTGGGGTATCGGCTTGTTAAGGGGTCGGGTGATGCGCGGGCGGATGCCACTGTCCTGCAAGCGGCATCTCGTGTCAAGGTTATTACTGGCCTCACGCCCGAGTTCATTTCGCAGAATAATCCTGTGACAGTTCGTTTCAAGGTGACCCCACAGTAGGAGAATGGCATGTTGGGACTGCTGATGGCCAAGTTGATGATGGCGGCGATCCCGTTGACGGGTGTCGTCGGGGAGACCCTGCGCACGCGGGCATTCTTTGATGCGAACAATGTCAAGGTTGGCGATCCGCTCATCCTGACGCTTGATTTCATCGGCGCGGCGGATTTTGCCTCGTTGCATCCCCCGGCACTTTCCAAGGTGGTCGACCGAAAGGACTGGAAACTGGATGATGCGAGTGCCAAGACCGAGACCTATCGCGATGCACGGCGTTTGATCTATCGGGTGCGCCCCTTGCATCCGGGTGTTCTGTGGTTTCCTGAGCTGGAGTTCGCCTATACCGATGTGCAGGGGGCCGAACGGCGCATACGGTCGAACGCCATTCCTGCTCATGTTCGGCCCGGGGTTGATGTTGTTGTGGACGACCTGCCTGAGCACGAAGTCAAGATGCCGCAACCGGATGCTCTGATGACGGATTGTGACGAATCTGCCGCGCTGGATGCGGATGGTGACTTTGCCTGGAGGAAGGCTTGTGCGCATCCGACGGCGGATGCGTTTGCGGCGTTTGACTTTCCGGCGGCGAAATTCAACGAGGCGCGGTGTGCCATTCTGGAGGGCGACTGGAGACGGGCGCTTGCGGTTTATGCACGGTTGGAGTGGCGCGTTGGGCAGTCGCCTGCCCTTGAGCGTGGGCTTGTTGCCGCCATTGCCGTGCGCGATGCAAATCCACTTGCCGAACTGCCCGTCTGGCGGCAGGTCTGTCGTCCCATCCTTCAATATGGATGGAAGGGTCGCGTCGCTCTCGTCTTCGGTGGCGGGTTTGCCCTCGTCCTGCTGTTTGTCCTGCTCGGGAAGTTTGTGCGAAAACTGGCCTGTGTCGGGCTCGTGGCGTTTCTTGCGGCAACGCCCGCCTCGGCGCAGGATGTCTTCGATGAGATTCGGCAGATGCATCAGGAAATGAGCGAGATGATGTCAACCTTCGGTGGACCGGGCCTCTCGGTTCAGTCATCCGTTCGTCGCCCGCGTCCGGAAATGCGGGCGACGGTTCAGATGGGGCGGAAAGATGTTCAGGTGGGCGACGAGTTCGACTACATTCTCTCCCTTGAAGTGCCGAAGGTGCTAAATCTCGGACAGGTGAGCATTGAGCCAACCGTGATGAACGGGTACAACTTCATCGGGTCCGCCCAGAACCTGGCGGATTCGGTGGCGGCGAATCCATCGAATGTCGTTAAGCGCTTTGCCCTGCGCGTTCGCTATGACGAGCCCTACAAGGGGAGTCTTGGTTTTCGGTTGGTTGTTCCCTATCAGCTTGCCAATGAGCGGCGCGGCGGTTTTTTTGAGCCGTTCGTCTTCTCCCTGCGCAGCGAGCGGATAGCGACACCCCTGATTCCAGTGGAGGTGAAACCCCTGCCGACGGAAGGTCGTCCGGCTGATTTCAGTGGAATCGTTGCCTCTTCGCTGGCCGTGGACGAAATCCCAGACCTTCGTCAGATCGGGACAAATGATGTCGTTTGCATCACCTATCGCCTGCGGTTGGATGGCTACCTGCCCGAGGACTGGGATTTGCCGGGCGCGGCATTCGAGTGGGAGCGGGAGAAGTCGACGGCTGAGTGGCGGCGCTTCTTTGTCGCGGACGGGGCCGCACAGACACCCCGGGAATCAATTTCGTGGTACGATACAAAGGCGCGGGCCTATCGCCGCCTTTATTTTGGTGGGACGCACCTTTCGTACACGGGTGAGTAGCGTGGACGACCTGTGCGGGCGCGTTAGATTCGCATTGGGTGTGATATAATATCCCCAACGCGAACGAGGATTCGCGAGAAGGTCAGAAGTTGGAAGCGAGAAGAAAGGTTTGAGATGAAGGCAATAGTTGTGCTTTCGGGCGGACAGGATTCGGCAACGGCCTTGGCCTTGGCCGTACGGAAGTTTGGTGCGGATGAGGTGGCGGCGATAACCTTTGCCTACGGGCAGCGGCACGCGCTGGAGACAAAGTTCGCCAAGGGCCTTGTGCGGCGCTTCGGCATTGCTCGGCACAAGCTCGTCAAGCTCGACTTCTATCGGCAGTTGACGACGAATGCACTCCTGTCGAAAGACGTGAAGATTGAGCGCAAGCCGGGTGCGAAGTGTCCGTCGACGGTCGTCGAGGGGCGCAACGCCTTCTTTTTGCTGGCCGCCTCGGTTTGGGCGAAGAGCATAGGAGTGACGGAGGTCTACACGGGGGTTTCGGAGGCGGACTTCTCGGGTTATCCTGACTGCCGCGCCGTCTTCATTCGTGCCCAACAGCGGGCGATTCGACTTGCGCTCGACTATCCCATTCATATCGTGACACCTTTCATCCACAAGACGAAGGCCCAGGAGTGGGCGATGGCCGACAGACTCGGTATTCTGGATGTCATCGAGAATCACACGCTGACCTGCTACAACGGCATCCCCGGTCGGGGATGCGGAACGTGTCCTGCCTGTCGCCTGCGCAATCGTGGGTATGACGAGTTCATGAAAGCGAAGCGCGGCAAATGAGAATCACGGGCGGAGAATTCGGCGGGCGCACCCTGCTCGTCCCCAAGACGGATGCGATTCGACCAACGCAGGATCGGGTGCGCGAATCGCTTTTCTCAATCCTCCAGCCTGAAATCGGCGGGTCGGTCTTTCTGGACCTTTTCGCGGGGTCGGGTTCGGTTGGCCTTGAGGCGCTGTCGCGTGGGGCGGCGCACACGACATTCGTCGAGGGCAGTCGCCGCCATGCGGATGTCCTCGCTCGGAACCTCCAGGTCCTTCGGGCCGCGAATCGCGCCGAGGTTGTCGTGGCGAATGCCTATCGGTGGATTTCGTCTTATGTCGGCCCCGGGTTTACGGTGGCCTTCGCCGATCCTCCGTATGCCCTGGGCGAGGAGCGCGGCTATGCGCAGGTGCTGGCGACCCTTGCCGCGCGGAATGTCGTGCGTGAGGACGGGCTCTTCATTGCCGAGATGACGGCCGTCCAACGGGCGGAGGAGACACCTGGGTGGGAACTCCTTCGCGACAGAACTTATGGAAAGACGCGAATCTGCATCTGGCGCAGGCTCGCCATTAAAAAGGAATCCTAAAATGAGAGACGACCTTGAAGGACTGAAGACGCTGGGAAAGACCGTTCGTGTGCCGATGGAGTACAATCCCGCGATTCTTGACGCATTCGACAACAAGCACGCCGAGCGAGACTACTGGGTGACCTTTACGGCACCCGAATTCACCACGCTCTGCCCCAAGACGGGACAGCCCGATTTCGCGACGCTGACGATTCGCTACATTCCCGCAAAACGGATGGTCGAGTCGAAGTCGCTCAAGCTCTATCTCTTCGGCTTCCGCAATCGCGGCGATTTTCACGAGGATGTCATCAACATCATCTACGACGACCTGAAGAAGCTCCTCCGCCCGAAATATCTGGAAGTTTACGGCAAGTTTGCCGCTCGCGGCGGAATTTCCATTGACCCGTTCGTCAATGGTGGAACGGGTGCGAAGTATTCGGCACTCGCCAAGAAGCGCTTCGAGGAGTGGAAGGGAGTTCGGGACTGATGCGCATCTGGGGTGTGACCGGCACGAACGGCAAGACCACGACGACATGGATTCTCGCCGAGTTCCTGAAGGCGGCGTATGTGACGACCGTCGAGGTCAATACGCTGGCGCGGCGGTTTTATACGGGCTACACCACGCCGCCGCTTGCGCAACTGAAGCAGATCTTTGCCGAGATGGAGGCGAATGGCGCGCGGGACTGCGTCATGGAGGTTTCGTCCCATGCCATTCACCAGCACCGCACGGGCGACACCGTCTTTTCGGGTGGCGCGTTCACCAACCTTTCGGAAGACCATCTCGACTACCATAAGACGATGGCGGCCTATTTCGATGTCAAGCTCGACTTGGCGCGGCGGATGCCAAAGGGTGCGCCTTATGTTGTCTGTTTAGATGGAGGCTATGGACAGGAGATGCTCGCGGCGTGTCGTGCGATTGAGGGGCTGAATGTCATTCCCGTGACGCTGCGCGAACCAGCCTTCGACCTCTCGGGCCTTCAGCTCGTGGGGGACTACAACAAGTCGAATGTGCTGGTTGCGGCGGCCCTTGCGGAGGCGGCGGGTGTTTCGCACGAGGAGATTCAACGGATCATTCCGACTCTGATGCCGCGCTGGGGGAGGCTTGAATATGTCCCATGCGCATCACGGGCGAAGGTCTATGTCGATTTCGCGCACACGCCGGATGGACTTGAAAAAGTATTGGCGGCCGCACGCGGCTTCACCACGGGGAAGCTCTGGGTTGTCTTCGGCGCAGGTGGCGACCGCGACCCCATGAAGCGTCCGCTGATGGGGGCGGCTTGTGCACGGCTGGCCGACCGTCTCGTCGTCACAAGCGACAACCCGCGCAGTGAAGACCCCGAGAAGATTATCGCGGCAATTCTTGATGGAATCCCAGCGGACAGGCGTTCGGTTGTGCGCATCGAGCCAGACCGTCACAAGGCCATTGACGCGGCACTTGCGCTGGCGGAGGAGGATGATGTCGTCCTCGTGTGCGGAAAGGGTCACGAGACCACGCAGGAAATTGCAGGCGTGAAGTATCCCTTTGACGACCGTGAGGTCGTGCGGGCCTTTCGCTGAGACCTATCCGCCGACAAGACGCGTGAAGCGCGTATTTCCGATGAGCCTGCGCACATTTGAGGACAGGATGCGCAGAAGTCGGAAGGCGGCCGTGCGCAGGCGGTAGCCGAACACGGCAAGCGCAGGCGGAAAGGTTCCTGCCGAGACGGCGTACCCCTGGGCGAAGACGACGGCACCGAAGGCACGTTCCAGCTGATGGGGGATTCCATCCACATGGGCAGTCGCGTTCGAGATAGGAGCGAAGTCTTTCCATCCATAGCGTTGGGCGAACGGCTTGAGGAGTCCGGCGCGAACCATGAAAATGGAACCCGGCACAAAGACGGCCGCCTTCGGGTGGAGGCCAAGCGTACGGATGAAGTCGCATTCGCGGCGGATGGCCGCAGTGCAGTAATTTGTCCCGCCGTAGCTGATGAGGCTGGAATCGGAGATGAGGCCCAGTTTCGGATAGCGTTCAAAGGCGGTCAACGAATGGTGCATCGCCTTTCGGGTCGCGGCGAATGCGAGTAGCCGCCTGCGCCACGCGGCCCCTCGATAGGCGCGGAAATTCAGCCAGGTGTCCACGTTCCGCTTGGTGTGCAGTTTGATGACGTAGTCGTAATCGTCAAGGGCGCGGCGGTTGAGAACCTCGATGAGGAAGGGCGCAATGTCGTAGCCGCAGTTCGGCACGGGCACGACCTCGGTATCTTTCAGTGACGGTTCAAGACGGTTCACCGCTGGAATGAGAATATCCTTTAGTTCGGGATGCGTCTCGGGATAGGTGAGGACGAGTGAGACGGATCGGGGGACGGACTCGGCAAGGCAATTCTCGATGCACGGCAGAATCTCCTGCCAGATGTCCGGATAGAAGATGTGGGCGTGGATGAGCGTCTTTCGCTTCGTCATGATTGGGTGGACCGTCGGGTCGTGAAATGGAGAAGGGCAAGAATGACGAACTGGAGGAGCGTGTAGCCGAACCCAAGCCAGGTAAGCGTGTCAAGGCGGGCGATGGAAAGCGAGGTCATCCAGTTGACGGTGGCATCCGACAGGATGCCGCGGAAGAACTCGCATCCCGTGAAGCAGACGAGCAACGTCACCCAGAGGGCGTTCAACCCGATGACAATCCAGATGGGCCGGAAGCGTTTGCACGCCATTTCGTAGGTCACAAAGGCACCGATGGCGTAGGAAAGACCCATCGTCAGGGTCGTTGGCGGCAGGAGGTGGACATAGGGGAGATAGGGCACCCAGGCGGGAATGAGCGAGAAAAGGAGCCGTCCAAAGAGGGCGAAGCCGATGGCGAGGAGACCGGAGAAGAGGAGCGAGCCACAGACGGCATGGACGAGCACCGAACGATTCTCTCGCCCCTGTTCGTGGGCTTCGGCCGCGAGGGGAAAGAGGACGACAATGACGGACATTCCAAGGTAGCCGCCGACTTCGGCCAGTTTGGAGAGCATGTAGTAGGCGGCAGATTCCATTTCGGGGAGCCGCTGGCGGAAAAGCGTCGTCAGGATGGTGGAAGTGAAGAATCCGCCAACCGTCCAGACGGCGATAGGCCCGGCATAGCGGAGCATGGCGGGCACATCCTGTCGCCAGGAGGTGTCGGGGCGGACGTTCCGAAAGGCCTTGCGAAGGCTGAACAGGGCGACGAGGGAGGCGCTCGCCGGTGGCGTTGCCTGCCCCATGATGTAGCCCGAGAGTGCGCGAATCGGCATGAAGACGAGGAGCGTCACCAGACGGATGGGCGCACCGATGAGATTGATGAGCGCGAGCGTTCCGAACCGCTTGAGTCCCTGCAGGGCATTTGTGAACAGTTGGGAGATGTTGGCGATGAACCCGGCGGCGAGAATGAGGACCGTGAGAAGCCCACTCGCAATGCGCAGGCGTTCATAGAAGAGCGGCATCAGCAGGTGCGCAAGAAGGATGCAGGCGATGAAGACGACGCACGAGGAGAGAATGATGTCGTGGATGAAGGACCTGACCTTGCCGGTTTCGCCGCGTGTCGCGTAGGTGTTGACGAACTTGGCAAAGACGGCCGCCAGAATGGCAATTGGCGCGGCAAAGAGGGCTGAGAGATTCTGGAGCGGCATGACCGCCCCGAGTTCTTCCGCGCCGACATACTTCGGCACGAGCCACAGGCCGATGAACGCCTGGATGACATCCCCCGAGCGGCACGCGATGAAAATCATCGCCGAATACCACCAGAGGTCGCCAATCTTTCGGTGTAGCCTGTCAAGCATGGTGCACGGCATCTTTCGCTTCCGCCCAGGCGGCATCCGGCAGGGTGCGTTCAATGAAACGGGTAAGGTCTCGTTCGTAGTTCGCCCGAATGTCATTCAGCCGTTGCCGCGTCCGCGCCGCGATGTCGGCTTCGGGGCTTTCTGCATCACCGAACCAGCGGATGCCCACCGCACCGAATTCTGAGTTCTGGATGTCGTTTCGCGACTGCGATCCGTCCGGAATGAGGACGACGCGACAACCGCAGAGCAGGGCCTCCTGCACGAGGATGGTCGTGCAGTCGAAGGAGTAGAGCGTGCGTGTCTGGCGGAAAATCTTGCCGAGTTCCTCGCGCTTTGGGTAAGTTCGGGTAATCTCAAGTGCTTCGTCTGGATTGATGAAGCCGGGGCGATAGCCCGATTTGCCCGTGTAGTAGCAGGTCAGGGCGCGGCGTTCGGACGGTACGCCATTGTCAAAGAAGAGCGTTTCATCGATTGTCGGCAGGTAGAGTTTGCCGATAACGGGGGACTGAATGGCGGAGCGGAAGGCGTCCGCATAGGTGAAAACCTTCTCGGTCGCGGCATAAGTCTTGTCGCCGCCGAGCACGCCCGGCTTGTTGAGACACCAGCGGACGACACGCGGCGCTTTGAGCGGATTGCCGCGGACGATTTCGGGATAGACGGCAACGAATCCGCGGCGAACGAGTCGCTTTGCCTGTCGACGGATGACGACGGGTGCGACGAGTCCCTCTGCGGGCGGATAGGGGTCACCGGCCATCACGGCGCAAATGCCGCGCTGGTTGAGGTCGTGGCAGAGTCGATGAAGACAGTAGTTGCCGGCCGAGCGGCGCGAATACGTCTCGCACCAGATGACATAGCCGTTCGTCGGGGCTTCTGGTCCAAAGAGTCGGGTGAGCACATCGGCCGCCTGTCGGGTGAAGTCATCCGTCCGGCCGATGCGGTCATGGAGGTCGCGGATGCCACGGGAGACGGCATCCAGGGCATAGAAGCCGAACCGCCTGAGGAAGAACAGCGTCGTATGGACAAGGGGAAACCGCCACACGCGATGAAGGTCGCGAATGGTCTTGGCAAAGCGGCCAATCCCGTCCGCGCCGACCAGCCGGAAAAGCGTCCGGACGCGGGATGGGGGGGTACGCCTGTTAGAGAGAGCGGAGTCCATTGCACGAATTATACCAAAATCTCGGGCGCGGCGGTTTGAGACAACCACGGAACACGCGGAAATCACGGAAGGAAGCGGTCGGGGTGCGGTTTGTTTTTAGCCGCAAAGATCGCAAAGGGAGCAAAGACACCTGAGAGTGGTGAGTCGGTAGCAGGAAGTGTGTGTGGGAGGAACTTCGTGTCCACCAACCACTAACTCTCACCTTCTCTCTGCGAACTCTGCGTCCTCGGCGGGAGAAACACACCCTTTTCGACTTTTGCGCCCTTTGCGGCCAGAACCACCCTCCCCATTTCCGTGACCTCCGCGTGCTCCGTGGTTCATTCCGAGGGGCGGTTGCAAAGCGAGCCCGGTTTGTGGTATAATCTCCGCCAATGTTTCGGACGAAGTCTCCTGAAGCCGATGGAGGACGACGTTCGGTGCGCCGCGGATCGCCGGGTTATTCGATTATTTGACCGGCCCTCCTGAATGAAGAATATAGATAAATGCGCCGAACGCCGGAAGATTAGATAGTCCGGGACGATGGTTAAACAAAGAAGAAACAACCCAGGCTCGGCCTGGAGAAAGGCAGCGGAATGCTGATTAGGACGAACTATGCCGCGGCGCAAGGCGGCACAAACAACGGCACGGCGGGACTCGTCCCGACCGCGGGGATGACGGGGACGAACGGCGCAGTGCGGACGGACGGTTCGGCGCACCATGCGGACGAGACGGGGAAGGGAGGTGCCGCATGAGTGACGCGACCAGCAAGGTGACGCTCAGGTACCTGATGCGCAGCTACTGGAACATCGACACGAAGAAGCCGTACATGCGCGGCGACCCCATGCCGAACGGCGTGATGGACCTCGAGTCCATCGCCGCGATGATGGCGGAGGACGGCGGGTACCTGCGCGGCAGGCAGGACTACATCGCCGGCGAGCTCAGGTCCTTCTGCGCGGCAATCAGGAAGGTCATCCGCGAGGGGAAGACGGTCATTCTCGGCGACCTCCTCCGCCTGCGCGGCGGATTCGACGGGCTGGACCCCGAGACGGGACGTCCGACGGGGGACACGGTCTACCGCGTCCGGGCCACGCCCCTCAAGGGTGCGCAGTTCAGGGTCTCGGACGCCTTCACGCTCGTCAAGGCGGACGCGGACGCCGCGCTGCCGGCGTTCACGAACGTGACGACCTGCACGCCCGGTGCGCGCAAGGACACCGTCGTGAAGGGCCAGGCCGTACGCATCTACGGGCGCAACCTGTTCTACGGCGCGGAGCAGGGCGACACGCTCACGCTCTCGTACAGGGCGGACGGCGAGGCCCAGGTGGCGGAAGTCACGCCGACGGAAGTCGAGGGCGGCGCACTGAAGCTCGCCTTCCCGCAGGCCCTCGCGGAGGTCGCGGACGGGACGGAGCTGACGTTCACCCTCGCCACGCACCGCGGCGACGCGGACGGCACGGTGGCGACCGCCTCGCGCAGGGCGACGCTCCTGTCGAAGTAGGCGGCGGCGGATGCGGGCGAACGGCCCGTTTTCCCCGAGTTCCGGGCGGAGGTTTCGGCCTCCGCCCGGAATTTTTTTGCCGTGCGGAGGGGAAAAAGTCCGCCTGTCTCAAAATCCGTTACAGGCGGGTTTCGGGTGAAACACAGGCGGACTCAAAACCTGTTACAGGCGGTTTCAACTTCCGAGACAGGCGGACTTTCCGTTTTTCGCCCGCTGTGGGGGGCCAAAACGCCGCGCCGATTCGCGTTTCGTGCGTGGTTTCCGCGGCCGAATCCGCCGCGTTTTGGAGGGGGAGTTCTGCTGGGCGAGACGCGAAATTGAGTGCAATTTTCAAGCCCCCGAGCAGGCGGTTTTATGATATACTATCCGCCGAAAGCGAGAATTAGTGGAGTTTGTGATGGAGTCGGCGATGGCTGAGATTCGCCCGAGGTGGCGTATAAGCGCACGAAACGGTGCGCCTGCGACTCCGTTTGCTAAGTTACCCC
>JBNMKZ010000038.1:0-24176 GCA_050874585.1 Verrucomicrobiota bacterium
ACCTAAGGGTGTCGGGTTGCGCAACCTAAGGGTGTCGGGTTGCGCAACCTAAGGGTGTCGGGTTGCGCAACCTAAGGGTGTCGGGTTGCGCAAGCTGGGGAATGAGGGGCGATTGGCGGCATGGCGGCAAAAGGACGGGGACTGCGCCCCGAACCCCCGCAAACCGCCGCGCAAGCGCAGGCGCGGCGGTTTGAACGGGGCCAGCCGAACGGCAAGCGCGGCAAAACGGGGAACCCCGCTTGGGAGCGGCAGAGCGCAGAATGGCGGAGAAAAGCCCCACCGCGCAGGCGTTCAGTAGGCGTAGGCGCGGCAAGACCATTTGCCGCGGGATGCCTGTCGTCGGCCTTGTCCTCCTCTCGGGCGAGCCGCCGCGCAAGCCCCCGAGCAGGCGGTTTTTTGGTATAATATAAGGAGTATGAGCGAGGAAGAAGAACAGAGCTTGGTTCCCGGTCCTGCCGCAGGGACTTTGGAGGACGTGAACATTGAAGAGGAGATGTCGAGGGACTACATCGACTACTCCATGAGCGTGATTGTCGGGCGAGCCTTGCCCGATGTGCGCGATGGCCTCAAGCCCGTGCATCGCCGGTGTCTTTATTCCATGCACAAGCTGGGGATTCCCTTTGGTGCGAAGCACGTGAAGTCGGCGCGTGTTGTCGGTGATGTCATCGGCAAGTACCATCCTCACGGGGACAGTGCGGTGTACGAGACGATTGTCCGCATGGCCCAGCCGTTTTCCCTTCGTGTCCCGCTGGTGGATGGCCATGGTAACTTCGGGTCGATTGACGGCGACAGCGCGGCGGCGATGCGTTATACCGAAGTCCGTATGCAGAAAGTGACGGAGGAGATGCTGTCGGACCTGGAGAAGGATACGGTCGACATGGTCCCGAACTTCGACGAGACGCTTGAGGAACCGTCCGTTCTTCCCGCCAAGCTTCCGAACCTGTTGCTGAATGGGTCGAGCGGCATCGCCGTCGGCATGGCGACGAACATTCCCCCGCACAACCTGGGTGAACTCTGCGATGGAATCGCCTACTACGTAGATCACCGCGAGGACTGCACGGTCGATGACCTGATGCAGTTCGTCAAGGGGCCGGACTTCCCCACAGGGGCGCAGATTTGCGGCTACAATGGCATTGCGGCGATGTACAAGAACGGCCGCGGACAGTTGCGTGTGCGCGGGAAGGCCACGATTGAGACGCCGAAGAACGGCCGCGAGCGCATCGTCATTACCGAGATTCCCTATACGGTGAACAAGCGCGAGATGCTGATTCACATGGCGAACCTCGTGAAGGAAAAGGTGCTGGAAGGCATCAGCGACATCCGAGACGAGTCCAAGGACGACATTCGTATCATCGTCGAGCTGAAGCGCGATGCCATCGGGGAAATCGTGCTGAACCACCTCTACAAGCACACCGAACTGCAGACGACCTTCGGCGCGATTATGCTGGCGATTGACGGTGGACGGCCGAAGATTCTGAACCTGAAGGACTTCTTCCGCTGCTACACGAATCACCGCTTTGAGGTCATTACGCGGCGGACGCGTTTCGAGCTCCGCAAGGCCCAGGCCCGCAAGCACATCCTGGATGGCCTGCTGCTGGCGATTGCCCATTTGGATGATGTGGTCGCCATCATCCGCAGTTCGGCAAACCGCGATGAGGCGAAGGGGCGGTTGCAAGAAAAGTACGGTTTCTCCGACCTGCAGGTCAATGCCATCCTCGAAATGCGGCTCTATCAGCTGACGGGGCTTGAGCGCGACAAGCTTGAGGCCGAGATGGCCGAGCTGCTGAAGACGATTGAGAACCTGACGGCGATTCTCGCCGATCCGAACCGCATTTACGCCATCATCAAGGACGACCTTGCGATGCTGAAGCTCAAGTTCGCCTCCAAGGAGGATGCAAAGCGGCGGACGGAGATTGTCCCGGATGAGAATGAGGTCTCGCTGAAGGATCTCGTGCCGGATGCGCCCTGTGTGATTACGCTTTCGAATCGCGGCTACATCAAGCGCGTCCCACTGACGGAGTACCGTGAGTCGGGCCGTGGGACGAAGGGGATCAAGGGTGCCCAGGTCAAGGAAGAGGATTTCATTCGCCTCGTCTTCGTGGCGCAGACGCATGACTCGCTGATGTTCTTTACGAACACGGGGCGGCTCTTCCTGAAGGATGCGTACCAGATTCCCGAGGCGCCGCGCACGAGTTTCGGCCGTCCGCTCATCAACTTGCTGAATCTTCAGGAAGGGGAGCAGGTCCTCAATCTCCTGCCCATCCGCTCTTTCGAGGGTGATGTGGACGTGTTCTTTGCGACGCGCAAGGGAACGGTCAAGAAGACATTGCTCGGGGACTTCAAGAACGTGAATAGGGCGGGCATTCGAGCCTTGAACATCGAGGAGGGCGACGCCCTGGTGGACGTGCGGCTCGTGAAGCCGAACGACGATGTCATCATGCTGACGCGGGAAGGCCGTGCCATGCGCTTTGCGGCGACGGACGTGCGCCGGATGGGTCGCACGGCGACAGGTGTGCGTGGCATTCGTCTGCGGGAGGACGACGAGGTCGTCTCGTTGGATGCGGTGGATGATGAGAAGACGCTCTTCATCGCCACGGCGAACGGGTATGGCAAGCGGTGCGAGTTTGCGGACTTTACGCGCCATGCGCGTGGCGGCATGGGTATGATTGGCATCAAGGGTGCGGACCGAAACGGTGCGGTCGTTGCGGCGCATGCGGTGTCGGACGACGAGAGCGTAATCTCCATCACGAGCGATCAGCTGATGGTGCGCAACTCCGTCTCGCAGTTCCGTGTGCAGAGCCGTGCGGCGCAGGGCGTGCGCTTGGTGCGCCTGAACGAGGGGGCGAAGCTTGTCTCAATCAGCGTTTGCGAGGGTCAGCAGGAAGAGACGACCGATGCCCCGGCGGATGCCGTTGCACCTCAGGACGAAACGAACCCGACGGCGGACGCGTCGGCTGGCGAGGCATCGGATGATGGACAGACCCCGACGGAAGGGCAGTGAGGTTAGGGATGGACATAAAGGAAGAGATTCTTCGCCTGAAGAACGCCCGCAACGCGGTTATCCTGTCGCACAACTATTGTCGCGGTGAAGTGCAGGATTTGGCGGACTTTACGGGAGATTCGCTGGAACTGGCGCGGCGAGCCACGCAGGTAGAGGCGGATGTCATCGTTTTCTGTGGTGTCTACTTCATGGCCGAGACGGCGGCGATTCTGAATCCGGGCAAGACGGTGCTCATTCCCGAACCTTCCGCCGGGTGTCCGATGGCCGACATGATTACCGGTGAGCAGTTGCGCAAGCTCAAGGCGCAGCACCCCGGGGCCGTTGCCGTTTGCTACGTGAACTCGACGGCGGAGGTGAAGGCCGAGTGCGACCTCTGCGTGACGAGTGGAAATGCCGAGCGCGTCATGGCGACGGTGCCAAAGGATCGTGAAATCATCTTCGTCCCCGACCGTCACTTGGGGAGCCACATCTCGGGACTTGAGGGGCGTAGTTACATCCTGTGGCCGGGGTATTGTCCGACGCACGCACGGCTGACGGCGGCGGCGATTGCCAAGGCCCGAGCGGCGCATCCGGGTGCTCCCGTTTTGGTTCACCCTGAATGTCCGAAAGAAGTCCGTGACGCGGCGGATGAGCGTCTTTCCACGGGTGGAATGTGCCGCTATGCGCGTGAGTCCTCGGCCTCGACGATTCTCGTTGGTACGGAGGTCGGTATTCTGCACCGTCTTCGCAAGGAGAATCCCGGCAAGAGTTTCTACCCCGTGTCGGACTCGCTGGTCTGCCCGAACATGAAGAAGACGACCGTTGAGAACCTCCTTGAGGCCCTGAAGGAAATGAAGACTCGCGTGACCGTGCCGGAGGAGATTGCCCTTCGGGCGAAGCGGGCGATTGATGCAATGCTTGCCATTGCCTAAGACGGCATTTGCCACCCAACTGAAAGGAATACGAGTGATGAAGAAACTTATTCTCCTGTCCACCGCGCTTCTCTTCGTGCTGGCTGGGTTTGCGGACGGTCGTTCCGAGTCTCCGTCGGTGCGAGCACAGGTTGAACGGCGTACCGTCATCATCTACGGGAGTTCGCCAGCGGCCATTTCCGCAGCCGTTCAAGCCCGGCGTATGGGCACGTCGTGCCTGATTGTGTCGCCCGAAACGCGCATTGGTGGCTTGACGACGGGTGGGCTTGGACAGACCGACATCGGCAACAAGGCGGCATTTGGTGGCATTGCCCTTGAGTTCTACAAGGATGTCGCGAAGTACTACCATAATGAGGCGAACTGGAAGTATCAGAAGGTCTCGGACTATTCGCCCGATGGGCAGTGCTTTGGAACGAAGGGGAGTGACTCGATGTGGACATTCGAGCCATCCGCCGCGCTGAAGATTCTTGAGGGCTGGGAGAAGCGTGATGCACTTGAAATTGTGCGCGGCGAGCGTTTGGATCGCGGCACGGGCGGCGTGACGGTCGAGAATGGGCGCATTCGTTCGATTCGGACGCTGTCTGGCAGGGTTTTCGAGGGCGATGTCTTCATCGATGCAACTTACGAGGGTGACCTGATGGCGGCGGCGGGTGTCAGTTATTTCGTCGGTCGTGAGGACAACTCGGTCTATGGCGAGACGATTAGCGGCATCCAGCGCAAGCTCGCCGTCGGGCATCAGTTCAATCGCGGCATTTCTGCCTATGTCAAGCCGGGCGACCCGACGAGTGGGCTTCTGCCGTTTGTTGAGAAGGATACGGACGAGCCGGACGGAACAGGGGATCGGCGTGTGCAGGCCTATTGCTTCCGCATGTGCCTGACGGATGTGCCCGAGAACCGCATTCCGTTTGAGAAACCCGCGAATTACGACGAGCGGAACTATGAACTTCTGCTTCGCAATCTTGAGGCGATTCCCGCCAAGACATTCGTCAAGAACGAACAGTCGTTCTGGAACTATATGCCCTGGATCAATTCCATGATGCCCAACCGCAAGACCGACACCAACAATCGGACAGGCTTTTCGACGGACTTCATCGGGCAGAACTGGGCGTGGCCCGAGGCGAGTTATGAGGAGCGTGAGGTTATTCTGAGGGCACACCTCGATTACCAGAAGGGCCTGATGTGGACGCTGGCGAACAATCCGCGTGTGCCGGACCCGATTCGCAACCGTGTGGCGCAATGGGGAACCTGCCGTGACGAGTTCACGGACGGACTGGGTGACGGGTGGCAGAGTCAGCTTTATGTGCGCGAGGCGCGGCGGATGATTGGCGACTATGTGGAGACGGAACGCGACGTGACGCGGGCGCGTACGACGAAACGACCCGTTGCCATGGCGGCCTATGGGATGGATTCGCACAATGTCCGCCGCTATGTCGACAGCAATGGCTTTGTGCGGAACGAGGGAAATATCGAGGACTGGAGGACGGGTGGCAAGCCTTATCCGCTTGATTACGGGTGCCTTACGCCGAAGAAGGGCGAATGCGCCAACCTGCTGGTTCCCGTGTGCGTCTCCTCGTCTCACATGGCCTTTGGGTCGATTCGCATGGAGCCGGTCTTCTTCTCGCTGGGACAGGTCGCAGGGACGGCGGCCGTCCTCGCGGCGAAGGGGAATGTAGCCGTCCAGGACGTGGACTATCCGACCCTTCGGGCGCGGCTCCTGGCGGATGGCCAGGTTCTGTCGCTTCCCTGAGCGAGCATTGGCGGAAGATGGCGGTTCTCTATGTTGCGCTTGGCAGTGCCCTGGGCGGCGTTTGCCGCTTTGTGGTTTCGCGGGCACTGAATGGACAGGGTTTGTTCCCGTGGGGGACGTTGGGTGTCAATGTCGCGGGTTCGTTGCTGATTGGTCTTTTGGGGGGATTTCTTGCGAAGTGGTCGGGGAGTGCGTCTGCCGCCGTTCGGCTTTTTGCCGTTGTTGGTTTCTGCGGTGGCTTTACGACATTCTCGACTTTTTCGAATGAGGCGATGACCTTTTTGCAGCGGGGTCAGTTCGGGCTGTGCTGCTGTTATGTAGTCGTTTCCGTCCTGGCGGGGCTTCTGGCGGTTTGGGTCGGGCTGAAGCTCGCATAGAAAAGTAGGAGAATTTTCAGAATACTACCCTTTTGGGTAGGGCGCGGCAGTTTGGGCTTTGTTATAATCCTGCCATCAATCCACGAGTGTCGCTGGATTCTGTCTGTTCAGCATCGTGGATTTGTCATCAAAAGAGGTATTGAGATGAGGTTAGGAAAGGCACTGATAGGGTTCTGCGTGGCGGCGCTTTTGTCGTTGCTGGTGCAGGCCGAGACGGCGGCGAATCTGAATGTGGATTGGCGCGGTCTTCTGAATGTGGATGGCATTTGCCGGATGGATACGAAGTCCAGCTGGGGGTTCGTTAACTTCATTGCGTTTGGTCCCTCGTGGCAGTTCACGGCACAGGACTACGCGGCGAAGGATCACCGCAAGGAGGCGATTGAAGATTCTGAACTGGGTAAGGGTCTGCTGTTTACGGGCAAGATCTGGGCGGGTCCAAGCGGACTCGCCATTCACGAGGAATTCTTCGATGTGAGCGAGGGCAGCGCGGCAAAAGTCCATGTGCGTTGGACGATTTCGTCCGTTGAGGGCAGGGCGATGGGTCTTCAGCGGGCCTATGCGATGTTCCCACTCGCGGCGAACGATTTCGTTGGCGGCAAGTCCGGGACGACGGTTCTCCCCGAGGCCTATGGACAGGAGTTTATCGGCATTGGAAGTGACAAGCGTTCTATTGAGGTCGTCTCCAAGGATGGAACGAAGAAACTCCGCTTGAATGTCCTGAAGGGTAACGCCGTCTTTATGGATGCGCGTAAGGACAAGACGCAGCGATTCGAACTTCGCCTGGAGTTCCCCGAGTGCAAAACGGCGAAGTCCTCGACGATTGAATTCGTCGTTTCGGGTGCGTTTGCGGATTCGCTGAAGCGGGGCAAGGGATTGGTCAACCTGTCGATTCCGCCGCCGCCGTTCAAGTTGGTGGCCAATGAGGACTGGGTGCCGTTTCCTTACACGAACGAAATCAAGCCTGGGACGATTCTTGACTTCACGGATATCCTCTCGTCGGATTCTCCGGCAGGTAAGTACGGGTTTGTTCGCGTAGCCCCAGATGGGCACTTTACATTCGAGCGCGCTCCCGACCGTCGGCTTCGGCTTGTCGGGGCGAACCTGTGCTTTGACGCGAACTTCCTGTCCAAGGAAGAGGTCGCCAAGGTGGTTCGTGACTTCAAGATGCGCGGCTGGAATACGATGCGCCTCCATCACATAGACGTGACGATTACGGAGGATGAGTGGAATAACCTTTGGGGGCGCAAGACGCTGCCTAAAATCTCGGCCAAGAAACTTGATCAGCTCGATTATCTGATGGCTGAGTGCAAGAAGGCGGGGATTTATCTGACATTCGACTTATATGCGATGGGCAGTCTCGGCAGTTGCGAGGGCTTTGACAAGCCGCTCAACTCCAATACGATTAAGGCCGTCGTGCCGATTCATCGTCCAGCGGAGGATGCCTGGTTCAATCGGGCCATGGAACTTTTTAACCACGTGAATCCCTATACGGGGATTGCGTGGAAAGATGAGCCGCAAATCGTCTTTGCGACACTGATGAATGAGGACTCGATTGCTTCCGTCTGGTGGGGCGCGGCGGATATGTATGTTGCGAAATACAATGAATGGGCGAAGGCGAAGGGCTTCCCGACGTACGGAAAGAAGGACATTGGCAATCGGAAGGAGTTCGCACAGTTCCTCCATGAAGTCAAGGCCGAGGCGAATCGTCGAATGGGCCGCCGTCTTCGTGAAGCCGGTGTGAAGACGCTGATTTCGGGCGGCAACTGGTGGGATACGATGGCGCAGACCTTTGAGCGCGAGGCGTTGGATGTCGTGGATAACCACCAGTATGGTGATCATCCGCAACCGAGTTATCAGAAACTTCCGTTTCACATCAACCAGACGGGGAACATCAAGGTTGGGCATCCAACATACGCGACCCCGATTATGATGGCTCCGACGCGTGTTTTCGGCAAGCCCTTCACGGTGACGGAATACAACTACTGTATGCCGAACAAGTTTCGCGCCGAGGGTGGCTTGATGATGGGTGCATACGCGGCCCTTCAGGATTGGGATGGGCTCTATCGATTTGCCTGGAGCCATTGGCGGCCGAATATGTTTACGCAGGGTGCAGCCAATGGATTTGATGTGGTCACGGATCCTCTTTCGCAGATGACCGAGCGGCAGATTGTTCTCCTCTTCGGACGCGGGGATGTGAAGCGGGCAGAGAAGGCTTATGCCTATGGCGTGACAATGGTGGAATCGACCGAGCGCGGTCTTGGCGATATGTGGGCGAAGGGGCTTTTCCCTCATCCGTTTACGCAGTTGGCCTACACATCGAGAGTTGGGTCCTTCGTCGCGGACAAGGGAGGAAAGTGTGCGTTGCCGTGCGATGCAGTCTATGAGCGTGCGACGCAGAAGTCAATCCCGAAGTATCCAGGAAAGGGCGTTTCGGACACGGGGGAGATTTCAATCGACTCCCGCGTCGGGCGACTTGCCATTGCGACATCGCGTACGGCGGCCGTCTGTGCATTAGACGAGGGCGATTTGTCGGCGGGTCCGCTTGCTGTCTCGGATATGACGACTTTCTGCTCCGTTTCAGCTTCGGCAATGGATGGAAAGGGCCTTGAGAAGTCCAGCCGCATCCTGATTCTGCATTTGACCGATGTTCAGAATACGGAGGCGCAGTTCGCCGACAAGAACATGCGCGATTTGAAGAAATGGGGTAAGTTGCCGTATCTCGCCCGTGTGGGCGAGGCGAAGGTCTCGCTTCGCAATGCGAACCGTGGTCTAACCGTTTGGGCACTCGCCTCGGATGGTTCGCGCCTTCGCAAGATTCCAGCGACCTATACGGACGGGGCTTATGTCTTTACGGCCAAGGTCGCGGCTGGCGAGGGAACGAATCGACCAACGATGATGTATGAACTTGCGAAGTAAGGTGAGCGCGTGAATGCGTAATACTCATGCGTCCATTATATGGTATAATGGGCGCATGAGGATTTTTGACAGGAGGAGTCTGTTCAGATGAAGTGCAGTTGGTTGCTGTGGGCTTGCGTTATCTGTTCCCTTGCGTTGAGCACGGGAATGGTCAAGGGTGAGTATGCCATCACCAATGGGAGTGAATGGACGGTCTTCCCGTATCGGAATGAGATTAAGGCTGGGGGCATTCTCGACTTCTCGAATTTGGTTAAACCTGTGGAAGCCGGTGCGTCTGAACTGGAGCGGCTGGTCGTCGATAAAAATGGGCATCTTGTCGGCGAACGGAGCCATCGCCGAGTCCGCCTTGTGGGTGCGAATCTGAATTTTAGCGCGAATACATTGGAAGAGGCCTCGCGTGGGGAATCCGACCCAGAAAAGGCGAAAGCACTTGAGCATGCGGCCTGCAACCGCCTGGCCACCCATTTTCGGCGCATGGGATACAACTCGGTTCGATTCCACCACATTGATGTTATCCTACAGAAGGGCGGATGGAATGCTTGGAAGTCCGATGACATCGACCCGAGAATGCTGGATCGGTTGGACTATATGTTCCATGCGATGAAGCAGGCTGGCCTGTATGTGACGACCGACCTTTACCAAATGCGCCGCGTGGCGAAGGGGGAAATTCCGGGGCTGAAGTCCGGGCTGAACTTTGGGCAACTGAAGGGTGTCTTGCCCGTGAGCGAGGATGCCTTTGCCTGCTGGGAAAAGTTCGCCAAATTGCTTTTGAACCATGTCAACCCGTATACGGGGATAGCCTGGAAGGACGACCCGGCACTGGCATTCCTCGTGGCCGTCAATGAGGATACGCTGATGTCCATTTGCGGGGGACGACCGGCGGAGCGCGGCAAAAAGGCCAAGCTGGGCAATCCGCATTTTATGGAGGCCTTTGCGAAGTACAAGGATGGCATTCTTGGTCTTGATGTCCTGGAAGATATGGATGATGAGGAACTTGGCATGGATTTTCTCATTGAGACGGGCGTTTCAATCCAGCGGCGATATGGCGCGGCGCTTCGCAAGATTGGCTATCGTGGTCCGGTGTCGGGCGTAAACTGGTGGGACCTGAAGTTCTCGGCTTATGAGCGTGAAGAGCTTGGGCTTGTGGACAATCACGGATATGTCGATCATCCCAACGGCAGCGAAGGCGGCTTTTGGTGGAATCAGGTCTCGAATGTCAAGTGCCCTCATGCCGCCTATCAGGAGCCCATCCTGAAAGCACCGACACGAATCTTCGGGAAGCCCATGTCCATCACGGAGTGGCAGTTCTGTATGCCGAACCAGTATCGGGCGGAGTCGGGACCTACGATGGGGGCTTATGCGGGACTTCAGGATTGGGATGCGCTCTATCGCTTCGCTTGGAGTCATGACGCGAAAAACATTCTTGGACAACAGCCGATGAGCAATCGGACGAGCTTTGACATGGCGACCGATCCCCTAAACCAGATATCGGAACGGTTAACGGTCCTGTTGTTTCGTCGCGGTGATGTCTCGCCCGCACGGGAGGCCTATTTGTATGCGGTGACGAAGGATGACGTCCGAAAGTCGGGTATGGGCGATATGTGGGGTAAGGGCATCTTCCCCAATCGTTTTGTCACGCAGGGTTTTCTGCATCGGATTGGTTCTCAGGTCGTTGAGGAGGGTAAGCCTGTGCGCGGCAGTTATTCCCGCGTTGTGACATCGGCGAAGAAATGTGACATTCCGAAGAAACTTCTCAATGGCAATCAGTGGATGAGTGTCAGCCAATTGCCGGAACTTTATCGGACGACAGACGACCTGATTTCGGATACGGGAGAGATTACGCTCAATCGCAAGGGACGGTTGGTGATTGCGGCCCCTCGAACGGAAGCCATTGTTGCGTATCCGGAGGGGGTAGAGGGCGACGGTTACCGAGCCGGCGGTCTCTTCCTTGGAAAAGTCTCATCCTACACGACGGTTGCCGCGTCATCCCTTGATGGGGCAGAACTTCGTCAGTCCCGACAAGTGCTCGTCTTTCATCTGACGAATGTCTATAATTCGGGCATGGAGTTTGATGCGGCGCACCTTCATGCGATTCTCTCGAATGGGATGCTGCCCTATTTGGCACGGTGTGGAAAGGCCAATCTCCAGTTTAAGAGTGATGTGCCGGGGCTGAAGTTGAGAGCCTTGCGTTACGATGGTACGCCCATTCGAGAGATTCCCGTCCGCTATGAGGCTGGAGCTTATTCGTTTACGCTTGAGATTTCGCCACGGGAGGAAGCTGTAATGATGTATGTTTTGGGAGATTAGCCGATGGGCGGTTGGTTTCGGATAGTCGCGGCATTTTTGTCTTTCGCAGGTGTTTTCACTGCGTGTGGGTTGACAGTTCCCGAAATCGGTCGCATGAGTCGTGAGGAAGCGGCGCAACGGATGGAGTGCGTTGTTACCGGCGCGGTGACGGGGGCGTTCAGCTGGTTGGATAACTCGTGCATCTTGGCTGATGCGGCAGATCCGAACGGAGTGGCGATTTATGTTGGCGGCAATTTGCCGAATGTGCCGCGTGCACGCCTCATTGGCGAGGGAACGCTTGCCATTGGGGATGTTGTCGAGATTTCGGGGCATATCAGCCAGTTGATGCTTGAACCGGGAATTGCGGCAACGGAAATTCGGCGAATCGGATGGACAGCCTTCCCCGATCCTCCCGTTCTGCGGCTGGCGGATTTGCAGTCTGGCCGTTTCAACAATCGGCGGGTTCGCGTTCGTGGTGTTGTCCGTCAGGTCTACATTGAGGGGAATGGTGACCTGCCTGTGACGCTGATGACGATTGGAACGTTGGATGGATGCGTCATGGCGCGTCTAAGGGGACTTCATGTAGAGTTCTCAAGTCTGAGGGATGCCGATGTCCTGGTCGATGGAATTGTCATGCCGAACTACAACCAGCGAGCGGAATTTCTGCGCCCGGAAATCGAGGTGTTAGGCCCGGATTCCGTACATATCATTGGCGACACCGTCCGCCCTATTCCTGAAGTGGGAGACGAAGGCGGCGTCTTGATGTGGTCGCCAGATGGTTTTGATGGGCATCTGCGACGAATGGATGGTGTGGTGACCTATGTGAGTCAGTCCGAGCACTTCTTTGTCCTTCAGGGTGGATACCCTGTGCGAATCTTTAAAGATGACGATATCTATCCGGATGTCGGCGATCATGTGGAGGTGACGGGCTTCCCGACGCTCGTGGATGACTGCGGTGCCATGGCCTCGGCTGAATTCCGTCTTTTGGGTCGGCCCAGTCGTTCGCTTGCGCCTATGGATGCGCCGCTTGACGAGATAGACTATCTGCTTGACCAGGGCGACCCGGGGAATGTCGACTATAACCTTAGATTTCTTCGACTGAAAGGGCGTGTCGTTTCTGTTGAACGTTCGGCGCATGGGCGAACGACGATTTCATTGCTCGTTGGTGCGCGTGGTCATCGGTTACCGGCTTTGATAGACGGTGAATTGCCTTCTGAACTGACGCGGCAGTTTGTGGATAGCCCGATTGTTCGTCTGACGGGAATCATGGAGGTCAATCTGGTTCGGGCTCCCAATACGAAGCGGGGACTTGTGGTTGGGGATATGGTTCTTCGTCTTCGCCGCGTCTCGGACATAGAGGTAATGCCGGATGCCGTCTATCGGTCGAATCGCATCGGACGTATTCTAAAAAGCTTGGCACTTTGGCTTTGGATTCCCCTCGTCTTGGCTGTTCTCTTTCTCATGATTCGAAATTATCGCCAGAGATCTGTTTCCGCTGCAATTTCAAAAGAGCGTCGGCGGATGGCCGGGGAGTTGCATGATACGATTTCGCAGCACCTCTCAGGGGTTCGGTTGCTGCTCTTTTCCATCAAGGAATCGTCGGCTGGACTGAGCGAGCGAGCCCATCAGGCGCTTGAGATGGCAGGGAATGTGCTTGAAGCCGCCCGGCGTGAAGTTCGGGATGCAGTCTTGAACCTGCAGAGCGAGAGTTTTATCGAATCTGCGCCGCGAGAACTTCTGCGGTCAATCGCCCAAGGGGTTGGCCGTATGCGCAATTTACGTGTCCGGGTTCAGTTGCGCGGGTTGCCCGCCGAGATGGCGGCGACCGAAAAGACGGATCTTGTGTCAATTGTGCAGGAGGCGATGACGAATGCCGTCAAGCATGGCCGGGCGAGAAATGTGATTCTCGTTTCCGATCCTTTGCCGGATGGTGGTTTTGTCCTCTCAGTTCTCAATGACGGGGCGCCGTTTGACGCGCGTCATGCCCTTGGGCCGGAATCAGGGCACTTTGGCCTTTCAGGAATGCAGGAACGGGCAAATCGCTCGAAGTTCATTCTCTCGTTTGGCCAAAGAGACGGCTATGTGGAGGTTCGAATTGAAAGGAGGCCAAGAGGTGAAGAAGATTCGCGTGGCAATTGTTGACGACCATGCTGTTGTGCGGATGGGGCTGAAGTATGCCTTGGCCCTCATGGAAGACCTTGAACTCGTTGGTGAACATTCGGATGGCATTGGCGTGGTGCCGTTTATTCACAAAACGCGCCCGGATGTCGTCCTGCTTGACATTCGAATGCCGGGTAAGGACGGTATTTCGGCACTTGAGGATATCCAAAGCGTCTACCCACAGGTCAAGGTCGTCATGCTGACGACAAGCGGAACGGAGGAGGATGTCTATCGTTCGCTTCAACACGGTGCCCATGGGTATGTGCTGAAAGATCGCGACCCGAAGGATATTGTCTTGGCCATTCGGACTGTCGCGGCAGGTTCTCACTTTATTCCGGATGAGATTCGGGAGATTTATCAGGCCGGGCTGATGATGCCGAAACTGACATCGCGAGAGATGGATGTTCTGAAGTTCATGGCGCAAGGAAGCGCAAATCGGGAGATCGCGGAGAAGATGGAGATCTCGGAAGATGGCGTGAAACTGCATCTTCGGCATATTTACGTGAAGTTGGGGGCAAAGGATCGCGTCAGTGCCCTTGCCATTGCCATTCAGAAGGGAATTATTTCCGCTCCCTGAGGGGGATGCGTCATTTGGGGCAACTTATGGTATAATAGCCCCCATGAAGATTCGAGTTTCTCTGTTGATGGGCGTGATAGCCCTGGTTTCGTCGGTTGTTCTGGCCAATCCGAAGAATGTCATTCTGTTCATTGGGGATGGAATGTCTACGCCTCAGCGAATGACGGCGGATGAATTTGCCCGCAAGGCGGGATTGCCGCCGCTGGCGATCAATCGGCTTTCCCACGAGGCGACGACCCGCACCTGCTCGGCGAATTCGTTGGTGACGGATTCCGCCGCTGCGGCGACGGCGATTGCTTGCGGAGAAAAGACCAATAACGGCACGATTGGCATGGATACGACGACCAATCGGCTCACGTCTGTCGCGGTGGTTGCCAAGGAATACGGAAAGAAGGTTGGTATCGTCACATCCGTCACCATCAACCATGCGACCCCGGCCGGATTCTTCGGGCATCGCAAGAGCCGTGGCGAGGGCTATGGTCTGGGGCTTGACCTGTTGGCTTCGGGTTTTGACTATTTTGCCGGTGGTGGGCTTTTCGGGCACGATGACAGACGGCATCGCGAATATCGCGGCGATATCTATGCGCTGGCGAAAGAGGCGGGTTATACATTTGCAAAATGCGACCGTGCGGCGTTTGACGCGCTGAAACCTGGAATCGGTAAGGTCTGGTATGTCGCGGCGGAGAGTTGTCTGCCCTATGCCATCGACGCGAAGGATTGGAAGGATACGCCGACATTGGCGGAGCTGACGGCGAAGGGCATCGAACTCCTTGATAATCCGCACGGATTCTTCATGATGGTTGAAGGTGGTAAGATTGACTGGGCGGGCCACGCCAATGATGCGGCGACGAACCTGAGGGATGTCTTGGCCTTGGATGAGGCCGTTCGTGTGGCCCTGGACTTTAAGGCGAAGAACCCCGACACGCTGATTGTCGTGACGGGCGACCACGAGACGGGTGGCATGACGATGGGCTTTGGCGGGACGGGTTATGCCTTCTATATGGAACGCTTGGCCAACCAGAAATGCTCTGCCGACTCGCTTTCCTACTACATTCGTACGCGGAAGCCCACAGCGTTCGATGAGCTCAAGCCGTTTCTTACGGAAAACTTCGGCTTCAAGTTCGATGGAGACGGTTCGTCGGATCCAATGGTGTTGACATCTGTTGAGAAGGACGAACTCCAGCGTGCTTTCGGGCACGACTTGAAGTTGGCGAAGGAAGGGACGAAGGATAATGAGGCCTATGATGCGGCGAGAATCACACGGTTGCCGACGGCTGTCAAGAATGTTCTCTCTCACAAGTGCGGGATTGGTTGGACGTCGGGGGCTCATACCGCACTTCCCGTCTTGACGACGGCGGAGGGACCCGGTGCCGATCGCTTCTTCGGATTTCTTGATAACACGGATATTGCGAAGATTCTCAAAGATCTTGTGAAATGAAACGCCTGGTGCGGAAATTGCTCCCCATCCTTGTCCTAACACTTGGGTGTGTGGGGATGCTTTTTCTTCCGGGCCCGCGTCAACTGGCTTATGAATCGGGTGCGACGAGTCGGGCGACAGTCGTCGCCGTGGACAATTCGGGCCTTGAACAACATGGACTCATCGAATTCGGTACGCAAAACCTGACGGTTGAATTGCCGAATGGCGAACGGCGGGCGGCGACGAATGAACTCCGGGCGCAGTTGGAACTGGACAAGAAGTTCTCGGTTGGTGACTGTGCGCTCGTCGTTTTGGGCGAAGAGCCGCTGGTTGCACGGGACCATTGGCGATTGGGATGGCTGTTTGTCCTGTTCGGAGCCTTTTGCCTGTTCCTCGTGGCGTTTGGCGGGTGGACAGGCCTTAAGGCACTCTTCAGTTTTGTCTTCAGCTGCTTGGTTGTCTGGAAATTGCTGATTCCCCTCTGCCTGCGTGGATGGTCCGCTGGCTGGACGAGTTTCGGTTGTGTGTTTGTGCTAACGGCCGTCATCATGTATCTGGTGGCGGGATGGACGCGCAAGGGGCTTGTCGCGTTTGGCGGGGCCATGTTGGGTGTCGTTGCCTCGCTTGTGATGTCCGAGTTCTTTGCCGGTGTTTTGCACGTGAATGGGGCGACCATGCCCTTTGTTCAGACGCTTCTTTATTCGGGTTATTCGGACTTGAGCCTTTCGGACATTTTTATCGGAGCAATTATCTTGGCCTCTTCGGGAGCGGTTATGGATTTAGCGATGGATGTCGCGGCCTCGGCTGAGGAGGTTGTGCGCCATCATCCAGGCATTACGCGGCGAGAGTTGTTGCTTTCGGGTTTGCGCGTTGGTCGCTCCGTGGTGGGGACGATGACGACGACGTTGCTTCTCGCCTATTCGGGGGGCTACTTGACGCTTCTTATGGTTTTTGCCGCGCAGGGGACGAATCCATTGGACTTTCTGAACTCGACGCTGGTGTCGGCTGAACTCGTGAAAACGCTTGTGGGGAGTTTTGGCCTCGTGCTCGTGGCACCCTCCACGGCCCTCGTTGCCTCTGTTGCCTACAGTCGTGGCGTTTCGGTTGCTGGACCTTTTCTTACGGAATCGTAAGAATCACGTAAGATTCGCGCAAGAAATGGAGACCGCCATTATGGCATAATAGACGCATTCAACCTGTGAATGCGTTGCGTGAAAGACGAAAAGAACAATATCGGTGGCCCTTGGTTGGCCGCGTGTGCTGCCCTGGCCGTGGGCGAGGCGGTAGGCTTTGTAGGGACGCGCTTTGCGCCCCTTTGGCCATTATTTCTCTTTTTGGCTGTACTCAACCTTCTGTGTGGCTATGGGGTGCGGGTTCGGTTGTGGTGGGTTCCGTTTCTTGCATTGGTGGGGATTACGCTTGCGCTCTTTGCTGGTGGGGAGCGGACGCGTGTCTTGACGGAAGAGACGGCGGGGCGGAATCCGTTTGTCCGCAGTCTTCGGGTGGAAGGGGATGTGGAGACCACACCAGCGCGGGAGCGCGGCTTTGTAAATGTTTCGTTTCCGACTGTTTCTGATGGCATTCGGCTACGCGTCAATTGCCGTCTCCGCGAGTCGAGTCCGCGACCACGCCGGGGGGAGGTCTGGCGGTGTGCGGGATGGCTTGACAATCGACTGCCCGTCCTCGATATGCGTCCGCGCTCGCTTTGGGTGCGGGGGCGCGGCACTTTTGTCTATCTGGAGCGTTCCGCCGCGCCTTCAGCTTGGGAGACGGTTCGTGATGATCTCAGCCGTCGCCTTGGCATCGGACTTTCTCACGCGCCAGAGATGGCTGAACTCAACCGAGCCATTCTTCTTGGACGACGGAGCCGTCTGCCAATGCGAGTGCGTCGCGTGTTCATTGATGCGGGGACAATGCACGTCTTTGCCATTTCGGGGCTTCATGTGATGGTTGTTGCGCGTGTCGTCTTTATCCTGCTGACACTTCTAATGCTCCCCTTGCGGGGGGCGTCCATCTGTCTTATTCCCATTCTCTGGGCCTATGTCTACCTCATTGGCATGGGGACGAGCGCCGTTCGTGCGGCGGCAATGGCCAGCATCTACTTGGTGGCCCCTGTCTTTTGGCGGCGACCGAACGCCCTCATTGCCTGGTCGCTGACATTCCTTGCCGTCCATCTCGTGAGTCCGTTAAAACTGCTGGATGTCGGCTCATTGCTTTCATTTGTCGTGATGCTCGGGATTTTGTTGTGCCTTTGGTGGATGAAGTTGGTTCGCCTACGGCGAGGGGAGACGCTTCTTGTGACGCTCTGCGCCTGGTGGGTTGGAGTTCCCATTTCGGCCGTCGTCTTTGGCCGTGTCACGCCTGGAGGAATTCTTGCCAACTTGATTCTTGTGCCGACGGCGGCGGCGAATGTCATGTCCAGTGCCGTTGGCATCTTGGTGAGTTTCCTCTCGCCTACGCTTGCCGCGCATGTGAACAATGCCGCCGCGCTGTTCACGCGGGCGATGGTTGGCATTTCATGGATGGTCTCTAGGTTGCCGTGGGCGAACCTGGAGATTGGGGAATGGACGGTTGGAGCCTGTGTCGCCTGGTACGGCGGCATCATCCTGCTTGCCGGGATGATTGCCGCGTACCGAAATCGTCGGCGGATGCTCTGACGCTTCAGAGCGTCAGAGCCTTGCCGCTGGCGATGGCACGGACGACGAGCGAGGCGCTACTGGCGCAGTCGCCGACGCAGAAGATATTCCGCTCAGGGGCTGGGATGAGTGCCGTGCGGGGTGTCTGGGCGAGCATCAACTGCCGAACAATCGGATGGTCGCTTGGAACGCCGGTAAAGCCCATGGCGAGTAGGACGAGATCCGCTTCAATCACTTCCTTTGAGTCGGGGCGTGCGGTGAACGAGAGCGGCTTCCCGAGAGGGGAGAACGTCCAGTCGACGGTCTCGACTTCGACACCTGTGACGGAGCCACGGCCACGGAACTTGAGGGAGTTGAGACTCCACCGCCGTGTGCAACCCTCAAGGTGACTCGAACTCGTTCGCAGCTGATAGGGCCACAGCGGCCAAGGTGTCGAGGGGCTGCGCTCATCCGGTGGGCGCGGCATGATTTCAATTTGGGTCACCGACTTGGCTCCCTGACGCGTGGCGGTTCCCACGCAGTCGGATCCCGTGTCGCCGCCGCCGATGACGAGGACGCGCTTGCCTTTGGCATCAATCGGGATATTGGGGATTTCGCCGCCGAGCGCACGATTCTGTCCGCCCAGGTAGTCCAAGGCGAGATAGATGCCCCGTAGTTCGCGTCCGGGAATGCGCAGGTCGCGGGCGGCTGGCGTGCCGATGGCGAGGACGACCGCCTCGAAGGCGCGGGAAAGGTAGTCCGCCGAGACATCCTTGCCGATTTCTGTGTTAGTGACAAAACGGATACCTTCCGCTTCCAGAATGCCGCGCCTGCGGTCAATCAGGGCCTTGTCGAGCTTGAAGTAGGGGATGCCATAGCGGAGAAGTCCGCCGATGTTCTTCTCCTTCTCGTAGACGGTGACATTCCAGCCGCGGCGGCGAAGGGTGACGGCGGCGGAAAGGCCTGCCGGACCTGAACCGACGATGGCGACGCGCTTCCCATTCTCATGCGCAGGAGGGCGCGGCACGACCCAACCCTTTTCAAAGGCGGTGTCGATGATGAGTTTTTCGCTCTGCCGCACCATGACCGACTCCTCGTCCAATTGGCGGACGCAGCACGATTCGCAGAGAGCCGGGCAGATTCGCGAAGTGAATTCGGGAAAGTCGCTGTTCCTTGACAGAAGTTCGTACGCCCGCTTGAAGTCGCCGGCGAAAACGGCGCGGTTCTGATCTGGGACGAGGTTGCCGAGCGGGCATCCCGAACCATGGCAGAAGGGGACTCCGCAGTTCTGGCAACGCTCGACCTGGGACTTCAGTTCATCGTAGGAGAGCGTCCGCTCGACTTCCTTGAAATCTTTGGTGCGTTCGCTGACGGGACGATAGTAATCATGGATGCGGTTCATCTTCAATTCTCCTTCACGGGGACAACTTTGACGAAGCGGGGGCGGTACGAGGACCAGTTGCCGAGAATGCGTTTTGCAAGCGGCGATTCCGTCCGTTTGTAGTGTTCAAGCACAAGTTCCCGAAGTTCGCGCTCGTCATCCGATTCGGGTTCGATGGTTGCGAGGTCAATCGAGTCAAGATTGCAGCGCAGGTCAAAGTCCCCGTTCTCGTCCATGACATAGGCAACACCGCCCGTCATGCCCGCGCCGAAGTTCACGCCCGTCGAACCGAGGACGACGACCTTGCCGCCCGTCATGTATTCGCAGCCATGGTCGCCGATGCCTTCGGCCACAAGCGTCACGCCCGAATTGCGGATGCCGAAGCGTTCGCCGGCCTGTCCGTTCAGGAAGATCTTGCCTGATGTGCCGCCGTAGGCGATGACGTTTCCGGCGATGACATTATCCTCGGGGCGGAAGCCCGTTGCCTCGTACATGGAGGGATGAATGGCCGGGCGTATGGCAATGATGCCGCCCGAGAGGCCCTTGCCGACGAAGTCGTTCGCCTCGCCGTCCAAGGTGAAGGTGACACCCTTGGTGAGGAAAGCGCCGAAAGACTGCCCCGCCGTGCCGCGGAAGTTTATGCGGACGGATTCGTCGGCAAGTCCCTCCGCACCGAAGCGCGAGACGATTTCGCCCGAAAGTTCCGTACCAACGGTCCGGTTGACATTGCGGATTGCGCGGTCGAGCGAGATGGATTCCTTCTCCAGCGCGTCAAAATCAATGTTCGGCAGGAGTTCGCGGCGGTCATAGTCATCGAAGATGTAGGGGTTGGCACCCGGTACATAGTGGAGTGTTGCACCTTTCTCCTGGGCGAGAATGCGTGAGAAGTCGAATCCGGCCGCTTGGTCGAGCACGGCGTTGAGATCAAGGAGATCGGTGCGGCCGACGGCCTCTTCGAGCGAGTGCAGCCCGAGACGCGAGAGGTGTTCACGCACATCTTCAGCCAGCAGGCGTAGGAAGTTGACGATGTATTCGCTCTTTCCGGTGAAATGGCGGCGCAGGCACTCGTTTTGTGTGGCGATACCAACGGGGCAGGTGTCGCAGTGGCAACGGCGATCCTGTACACAGCCAAGTGAAACGAGGAGCGTCGTGCCGAAGCCGAATTCCTCCGCGCCGAGAATCGCACCGATGACGACATCTCGGCCGGTCTTGATTTGTCCATCGACCTGCAACTTGACGCGGCCACGGAGATCGTTCTTGACCAGCGTCTGCTGGGCCTCGGCAAGACCAAGCTCCCACGGGAGACCGGCGTGCTTCATTGATGTGAGCGGCGCGGCGCCCGTGCCACCATCAAAGCCGGAGATGAGGACGACATCCGCATGCGCCTTCGCAACGCCGGCGGCAATGGTTCCGACTCCTGCCTCCGAGACGAGCTTGACCGAGACGCGAGCCTTCGGGTTCGCGCAACGCAAGTCGTAGATGAGTTGTGCGAGATCCTCAATCGAGTAGATGTCGTGGTGCGGCGGCGGCGAGATGAGCGTTGTCCCGGGGCGCGCATGGCGGAGTTTGGCTACGAACTCATTCACCTTGTGGGCAGGCAACTGACCGCCCTCGCCGGGCTTTGCGCCTTGGGCGAGTTTGATTTGGATGTCCTTCGCATTGCGCAGGTATTCAATCGTTACGCCGAAGCGTCCCGAGGCGACCTGCTTGATGCCGCAGTTCGCATCCGTGCCGAAGCGTTCTGCATTCTCGCCACCCTCGCCCGAGTTGGACATGGAGCCGATGGAGTTGAAGGCGCGTGCAATGGCCTCGTGGGCCTCCGGCGAAAGAGAGCCAAGGCTCATGGCACCGCCGACGAAGTGGCGCATGATGGACTCCGTGCTTTCCACCTCATCGATTGGAATGCCCGCCGTCGGTTTGAAGGTCAGAAGTCCGCGCAAGGTGCAGCTGCGGCGCGTCTGGTCGTCAATGGCCGCCGTGTACTCCGCGAATTTGGCGGCATCGTTGCCGCGCACGGCGAGACGAAAGGCCGCGACGGTCTGGGGTGTCCAGAGGTGTTCCTCCGCACCCTTGCGGTAGCGGTACTGTCCGCCAGCCTCCAGGAGATCGGACGGATCGGCCGCCGCCTTCGCATCGCGGCGAAGGGCGGCTTCGATTTCGCGGAAGCCGCGCCCGCCGACGCGGGACGGTGTCCCGGGGAAGCAGGTGTCGATCACGTCCTTCGAAAGGCCGACGGCTTCGAACATCTGAGCACTGCGGTAACTGCGCAGGGTCGAGATGCCCATCTTGGACATGATCTTGAGGAGACCCTTGCCAATGGCCTTGATGTAGTTCGAGGCGGCGGCCACCGTGTCGTTCGGGCAGAGGGCGGAGACGGTCTCAAGCGCGAGATAGGGGTTGACCGCCGTCGCACCGTATCCAAGAAGGACGGCGAAGTGATGGACTTCGCGGGCCTCGCCCGTCTGGGCAATGAGTCCGACCGACGGACGCAACCCGGCGGCGACCAGCGCGCGGTTCACGGCGGCGACGGCCATGAGCGAGGGAAGTGCGGGCAGGTTGCCGGGGTTCAGCTCGGGCTTGTCGGAAAGTACGATGATTCGTGCACCGCTCCCAACGGCCGAGACGGCATCGGCGGCGAGCCGCCCCAACGCAACCTCGAGACTGCCCTCGAAGAAGGTTGGCAGCGTCTTGACGGGGAAGCGGTTCTCGTCCGCCTTCTCGATGCGGACAAGTTCATCCTCCGTCAGGATGGGACGGCGAAGCTTGATGAGACGAGCGTGCTCGGGGGTCTCCTCAAGAACATTGCCGAGGTTGCCGATGTAAGTCATCAACGACATGACGAGTTCCTCGCGAATCGGGTCAATCGGCGGGTTCGTGACCTGGGCGAAGAGCTGGTGGAAGTAGTCGAAGAGCGTACGCTGTCGCTTGGAGAGGCAGGCGAGCGCGGCATCGTTCCCCATGGAGCCGACGGGTTCCTTGCCAGTCTTGGCCATGGGGGTGAGAATCAGCTCGATGTCCTCGTCGGTGTAGCCGAACTGACGCTGCCGCGCCGTGAGGTCGCTCGGGATGCCCGAGGGGACGATTTCGGTGAAGAGACCCTGGATGGAAATGCGGTTTTCCTCCACCCAGCGACGGTAGGGTTTGCGCCGTGCATAGCGCGTCTTGATTTCGGCATCCTCCAAAAGCCGGTGGTTCGGGAGGTCAAGGTAGACCATCGAGCCGGGTTTCAGTCGGCCGCAACGCAGAATTTCGTCCGGCGGAATGTCCACGACCCCCGTCTCGGAGGCAAGGACGAAAAGGTTGTCCTTGGTGAGTGTCCAGCGGGCCGGCCTGAGTCCGTTGCGGTCAAGTGCCGCGCCGGCGGTGATGCCGTCCGTAAAGGCGACGGCGGCAGGTCCGTCCCACGGCTCCATGAGGGCGGAGTGGTATTCGTAGAATCCGCGCACATCGTGCCCCATGTGGTACTTTGCGCCCCAGGCCTGCGGCATCAGCATCAGCATGGCATGGGCGGGGTCGCGGCCTGCCGCGACCAGCAACTCGAACATATTGTCGAGCGAGGCGGAGTCAGACTGCCCCTCGCGAACGACTGGTAGCAGTTTTGCCATGTCGTCCCCGAACGCCGGTGAGGCGAAGGACTGTTCACGCGCTTTCAGGGCGTTCAGGTTGCCCTTGAGGGTGTTGATTTCACCGTTGTGGGCGAGCATGCGGAAGGGGTGTGCGAGTTCCCATGTCGGGAAGGTGTTCGTCGAGTAGCGCTGGTGGACGAGCGCCAGGGCGGATGTAAAGTCCTGGTCGGCCAGATCGGGGTAGAACCGCTCGACCTGTGGGGCGAGGAGGAGCCCCTTATAGACGACCGTGCGCGAGGAGAGGGAGCAGAGATAGCCGTTCTTCAGGACCTTTTCCATTTCGCGGCGGATGACGTAAAGCTTGCGCTCGTCACCGCAGCCGAGGAAGAACTGGCGGATGCGCGGCATCGTCTCGCGGGCCGTCTTGCCGATGGCGGAGGCCTCGACTGGAACGTCGCGCCAGGCGAGGACGCTCACGCCGTTTGCCTTTGCAACGCCTTCAAGGGCGGACTCTTCGCCGATGCCGCCGAAAAGCATGGCGATGCCGTATTCGCCCTTGGACGGAAGCGAGGGGAGAACCTTGTGGAAGAACGCATCGGGAATCTGAAGAAGAAGACCGGCGCCATCGCCCGTTTCGGGGTCGTTGCCCGTTGCGCCGCGGTGCATAAGTCGCTTGAGAACGGTCAACCCACCCTCAACAACCGCCCGCGAGGGCGTGTTTTCGAGATTGGCGACAAGACCGACGCCGCACGCGTCGTGTTCGAATGTGGGGTCGTAGAGCCCCCGCTGGTGCTGTTCGCTTTCCATGAGTCGTTTTCCTTCTTCAGGGGAATTCAAAAGCACGAACCATGCCAAAACCGTGGATGAAGGGCCGTTCGCGTCATTTTGTACGGCGCGTGTAATGCCAAAATAGGCATTTTACACTTTTTCGGTTGTGCCGCGCCGACTGTACGCCGTGGAACACGAAAACTCGCGAAATCCGACTCGGCGGAAGGCTGAATCGTGAATGGGGACCTTTGCAGGGGTGCGCGATGACTCTTAAAAGGGGAGAAGGGGGGATGCGCAACCCAGGGCCTTTAGGTTGCGCAACCTAACGGGTCTGGGATGCGCAACCCGAAGGGTCGAGGTTGCGCAACCTAAAGGGAAAGGACTAAGGTGCTTTCATCAAAGGACTAAGGTGGTTTGATCAAAGCACCTTAGTGGTTTGTGCAAAGGACTAAGG
>JBNMKZ010000039.1:0-22866 GCA_050874585.1 Verrucomicrobiota bacterium
AGGTAATCTGCACAGTCTTGATCGGTTGAGAACCAATCAAGGAACTCCTCAAAGTTCTTCGGATATGGATGTTCGGTAGTCGCTTTCATGCCTGAAATGGTATCACAATCTGCAAGGCCCGTCAATCAGCCACCCAGTTAAAACAAAACCAAAGAGAGGAGCAAGAACGTGAACATGATGAAACTGATGTTGGTTGCTGGTACGACGGCCGTCCTTACGGGGTGTCTTGCCGTACGGCAGAACGATGGCGGCGAATCGCTGGCACACCCATTCATTACGAAGGACAAGATCCACGAGAAGTATACGGTTGGGAAGGAAAAGGTGACGGCATCTGATTCGGTCAGTAGTCTCTTTTTCTTTATACGATGGGGGTCTGAGGCGACGCATATCGCTGATTTGGCTGATTGTAATCGCGCTACGCTCGTCGGGCATGCCAAGAATGGGGCCTATGCGATCGCTTGCGATAAGGCTGGTTGCGACGCGATTGTGGGGGCTAAATACAAGGTTAACTCCAAAAACTATTTTTTCATCTACCAGCATGCGACGGCGGAACTTTCTGGCTATCCAGTAAACCTGACTGAAGTAGAGGTGATTCCGGCGGATAAGAATACGCCGATTCTGTACAATGGCAGGGTGTATGATGGCAGTCAGTCTGGAGCGCAGATTCCGGGCATCGCTGCTCCAATCGTGAAATAAGGTTTGCCTTCGCATCAGTTGAGAGACCGGTCATAAACTTGCCTTGGAGATGTGTGTTCACCCAAGGCAAGTTCATGATGAGGCAATGAGTGGGTAGGGGGTGCGTGTAGGCTACAGTCTTGGACAAGCGCTTCGGGGTGCCGAAAGTATTGCTGGAGACCGCAAGAAACATTCGCACCGTCTGGATTATGGATTGTCAAGGGAATCATGTGCGGATTTTCGTGGGAATTACGCCTGTCGGTGATTCGGTGAGTGTTTCTTCCCTTTTCTTGCACTTGCGTGGCGGCACCGTATGTGGTAGTATATCCGCCAAATACGGAAGTAGAAAGGTCGAACATGAGTTGTAAGGGTCTGTGCCTGATGAGCGGCGGCTTGGATAGTCAGCTGGCCGTTCGGGTGTTGCAGAATGCGGGTGCGAAGGTTGAGGCGGTTACCTTCACGACACCGTTCTTTTCGGCGGACGCGGCGAAAAAGGCGGCGGGGCGTTTGGGCGTTCGGTTGCATGTCGTGGACTTTACGGACGATGAAATCGCGCTGATTGAGAATCCGCCCCACGGTTTCGGTGGTGCGATGAACCCGTGCATCGACTGCCATGCGACGATGATTCGCCGCGCTGGCGAGTTGATGACGCAACTCGGCTATGAGTTTGTTGCCACGGGTGAAGTTATGGGGCAGCGTCCCATGAGCCAGAACAAGCAGTCCCTCGGTGTGGTCGAGAAGGACTCGGGGCTGAAGGGCCGTCTGATTCGTCCCATGTGCGCCAAGCTTCTTGAGCCGACAATCCCCGAACTTGAGGGGAAGATTGACCGCGAGAAGTTGCTGGACATTTCGGGACGGGGGCGCGAGCGGCAGATGGCGCTCGCGGCGGAGTTCGGCATCGTCGACTATCCGAGTCCGGCGGGCGGGTGCAAGCTGACGGAAATTGGATTCGGGCATCGGCTGAAGGACCTGATGGAACATGAGGGTCTCAGGGATCGTCGCCTGGTTGAACTGCTTCTGATTGCGCGGCGCTTTCGGCTTCCGGACGGCAGTAGCGTCATTTTGGGTCGGGATCGGTCGGACAATGCGGTTTTGCAGGCGGCGGCTGAACTGGGGACGGTGCTTGCGCCGGTCAATGTTCCGGGGCCGACGGCCTTGATTCCACGTCTCAAGTCTGCGGCGGACTTGGTCCTCGCGAAGGAACTCGTCTGCTCCTACTGCCGCTACGACCAGTTGGTCGGTGACATTACTCTGCACATTTGGGGAGACGGTGCCCCGTCCGAAGGTGATGGCATCGTGTCCGTTCCCCGCCCCTACGAGCGCACGAAGTTTAAGGAGTACCAGATATGTTAGAGACGATTGCGGGTCACCTTGACGCTCTCGCGGCGCTTGCTCCGACCTGGGGCTATCTTCTCATCTTCGTCTTCATGGCCGTTGAATCGAGTTTCATTCCGTTTCCGAGCGAAGTGGTGATGATTCCAGCGGGCTTTCTTGCGGCACGCGGCGAATTGCAGGGCGGAAGCCCCCTCGTCTGCCTCGGGGTGGCGGTGGGCGTGGGCATTCTTGGCTCGCTTGCCGGGGCGTTTGTGAACTACTACTTGGCCCTTTGGGTGGGCAAGCCGTTTCTTGAGAAATACGGCAAGTACTTCTTCATCAAGCCGGAACCGCTGGCCCGTGCGTGTGAGGTCTTCAACCGCTATGGCGCGGCGACCACATTCGTCTGCCGACTGGTGCCCGTGATTCGCCAGCTGATTTCCATCCCGGCCGGCATTTCGCGCATGTCGCTCGGATCCTTTGCGCTGTTCACGGGGCTGGGTGCTGGCATTTGGACGGCGATTCTCGCGGCGGTTGGCTATGTCCTGGGACGGCAGGCCGGCGATCTCTCCTACTTGGAGTTGTGCGTCCGGGGCAAGTCGCTCGCGGCGCAGAACCTGCCGTATGTCATCGGTGGGGCCGTCGTGCTGGTTGTCCTTTATGCGCTTGTCTCGAAACTGGTGATGGGAAAGAGGGAGCGGGTCTGATGTTGCTTAAAGTTGAGCATCTGCGTGTGGCGTTTCATGTCGAGGGGCGACTCTCGGTGCCCGTTCGGGACGTCAGTTTCGAAATACCCGAGAAGGGCCGCGTGGCACTCGTCGGCGAGTCGGGGAGCGGCAAATCGCTCACGGCCCTGACGCTGGGCGGACTTGTGGACCGCGCCGAGATCACCGGGCGCATCATCGGTTCGCCGCGCATCGCGTACATCTTTCAGAATCCTATGCAGAGCCTGAACCCCGTCCTGCGCATCGATCGGCAGATTGGCGAGGCACTGGGCGGCGTTCATCCCGTGCGCATCGCCCAGTTGCTGGAGGGGGTTGGACTCCCCGCGTCCGCCGCCCGGGAGTATCCGTGCCAGCTCAGCGGCGGACAGCAGCAGCGCGTGATGATTGCCATGGCCCTCGCCGCCGAGCCGGATCTCCTCATTGCCGACGAGCCGACGACGGCTCTTGACGTGACCACGCAGAAGGAGGTTCTCGACCTCATTGATCGTGTGGCGGACGAACGGTCGATGGCCGTCCTGCTCATCACCCATAACCTGGGCCTCGTCTGCCGGCATTCCACCTTTGTGAATGTCATGTATGCGGGCGAAATCGTCGAGTCCGGTCTGGTGAAGGACGTGCTGAGCGCCCCCGTCCATCCTTATACGCAGGGACTCCTCGCGGCGGTTCCGTCCCTCGCCGCGCCGAAGGATGCGCCGCTGAAGGATATTCCCGGGGTCGTTCCGCCGCCTTGGAACTGGCCGACCGGGTGTGCCTTCCATCCCCGGTGCCCGCATGCGGACGAGGCTTGCGCGAAGGCCGTGCGCCCATTGTGCCGCCGGGCAGGCATGCCGGCATGACTCCTTACCTTTCGATTCTGAAACTCGTCTGGCCGCTGGCGCTCGGCATGGTGAACAACGCCCTCATGCAGTTCACCGACCGGGCCTTTCTTGCGCATGAGTCCATGACTTCGCTGGAGGCGATTCTGCCCGCCTCCATGCTCGTTTGGATCTTCCTCAGTTTCTTCCAGTCGGCGATTGCCTATTCGGGAGTTTTTGTCGCGCAGTACCACGGAGCGAAGAATGCCGCCGCCTGTGTGCGGTGCTATCGTGCGGCCGTGCTCCTGTCCGTCGTGTCGGGTCTTGTCCTTTTTGCACTCCTGCCGGTAGGGGGCTTTATCTTCAGCCTGTCTGCGCCCTCGGCCGAATTGCTGGCGCGGGAGAAGTCGTACTACGACATTTGCCTGTCGGGCGGATTCTTCCTTCTGGGGCAGATGGCGGCGGCTTCCTATTTCACCGGACTTGGGCGGACGCGGATTGTCTTTTGGGTCAATCTCCTGGGCAATGTGCTGAATGTGGCCCTGGATCCCGTGCTGATTTTCGGGTTGTGTGGCTTCCCGCGTCTGGGTATCGCGGGTGCCGCGTATGCGACGGTTGCCTCCATGTTTCTGCAGTGGGCCATTCTCACGTGGGCGGCGCATCGGGCGGTGCGCGGCATTTCGGCACCGGGCGGACTTTGGGGAATCGCCTGGAAGATTCTGCGGCTGGGTATTCTCTCCGGCGGCTATGCGGTGCTGAATACGCTCTCGTTTACGGTCTTCGTCTTCATCACGGGGCGGGTTGGCGACGTGGCGTTCGCGGCATCCAATGCCTGCTTTACGGTGAATTACCTCCTTTTTGCCCCAATGGAGGGGTTCGCCCTCGGGGCGCAGACGCTGGTCGGCCAGGCTTGCGGACGAGGGGATGTTGAAGAGGCGTCCCGTGCGGTGCGGCGGACGCTCATTCTGGCCCTCTCGTTCATCGGGGTCGTCTCCGCGCTCGTGCTGGTTTGCCACCGTCCGATTCTCGCGCTTTTTGCTCCGCAGGACATAACGGCAGCGGATGAGTTCATGCGCATGGGGCGGTTGCTGTTCTTCCTGATGGCGACATGGCTGCTCTTCGATGCGGTGGATGTTGTCCTTTCGGGGGCACTCAAGGGGGCGGGCGATGCCCATTTCGTCTTTTGGTGGATGCTGATCGCGGCATTTCTGATTTGGTTGCCGATGGTCTTCGTGGTTGCCTACTTTCGCAACACGATGCCGGCCCTATGGGCGACAATGATTGCCTATGTCGTCATCATCAGCGTTGGATCGTACGTGCGCTGGCGGCGCGGCAAATGGAAGTCGTATGACCTGATGTCGGATACAAAGCGCCGTGGAGTGGGACGATGAAGGGGATTCTTCTGCTTTTCGCCCTGACCGTTCAGCCGATCGTCAATGAGGACTTTCTTGAGCCGAGCATCCAGAATGAGGTCGACCATGCGATTGCCCGTGCATCGTCCGTGACGAATGCCGCGTCCGCAGGTGGGGGCGTGAGGGCGACAAATTCGGTCGGGCGAGCGGTTGGACGCGATATCTTCGGTACGAATGGACTCAGCCGAACGGCAATCGCCATTCGGTTGGTGTCCGAGCAGAAGGGGGACGGACGCTGGATGCGGGGGACAAACGACGTGACATCCGCCGCGCTGGAGATTCTCCGCTCGCTGTGAGGGATGGTGGATGCCGCGCACGCCCCCAAGCGAGCCGGGGAGGGGGCGGTTTTGCGTAAAACCGGCCTTTTCGCTGGAGTTCGGTCCGTTGAGGGCGGGCGTCCTGTCTAATGGGCATTGGAGTACTTTCTAATGCCCATTAGAAATTTTTCCGACGGGCATCAGAATTCCGTCCGATGGGCATCGGAATTCTGCCGCGAGGGGAGCAACCACGCTACTTGGGACGATTGTTTTCAGTCCCTGAACACACAGAATCGGCGCGGGCCCTTGCGGGCGGCTACGCCGTTGCTTCGCAACCTTGTCCTCCGAACCGCGAGCGGTTCGGAGGCGCATCGACGGCCGACACTGAAATTCACGGAAGGGCGCGTCGGTTTTGTGTCCGGCTTCATCGGTTTTGGTGGCTTTGTCAGCCCCGCAGGGAGGGCAAAATTCTTCCGTGCCCGGAAGGGAGGGGGCTTGCAGGCGGACGCGATAATTGATACAATACCGACCATCAGCCGAATAAATCGGCGGAAAGGCAGTGAAAGTCCTATGCAGAAGTTGATGTGCGCGGCGGTTTGTGTCCTGTCCGTCGGCCTTGCGGCCTACGGTGAGACGCTGACATACCAGGGGGGGGTATCTGGGATTCCTCTTCGCTGACGTGGAGGGACGCGTCCGGTGCGTCCGTCGCATGGAAGGACGGGGCGGTCGCGGCGTTTCCGGCGGGCGGTGAGATTGCGGTTCAGGATGGCGGCATCCGCGCAGGCGGACTGATTTTGGGTACGGAGGGGTCTGAATCGACATTCACGTTCACGGGCGGCAAGCTGACATTCGCGGCGAATTCGACGATTGACTCCTATAATGCGACAGTATCCGTGGCGAATGACATTGACGGAGAGGGAAATCTTGTGTTTTCCGATTCTGCCACGGGACAAGTCGCCGCAAAACTGACTGAGGGAAAGGAGCGCAGTTATATTCCGTGTGGTGAGGCGAATGCCGCGCTCCTTTTTGAGGGCGGCATCGATCTCCCGGCACTTTCGGCAATTGATTTTGAGGCCACGATTCACAAGTGGTATGTTGATTATTATGAGAGTTGGCACAAGGTATCGTCCGCAGAGAGTGGGGCGGGTGTTTTTAATCTAGTCTATGCGGAAGATCGACTGATGGCGCAGTTCCAGTTTACGGTGGATGCAAATCAGGGGAAGCGGGCGAGCATCAAGTTGGGATTGAAGAAGGTTGGTGAGGGTATCTATGGCTGGGTGGATTCGGTGTGCTTTTTTGCTGAACCGTTGGGCAGTGACATGGATTTTGCGAAGCCAGTTCCGGCCGAATGGTATAACATTGGTGCATTCATGGAAGACAGGGCAGAGACGAATACAACGACGAAACTGGCCCTTATGGATCTCAAGATAAGCCATGTTGGACAATCAAATTACAAGCTGATGGGCGACCTGAACATACAAGACGAGAATGGTGTGTTGGAGATTGGAGAATGCGTTGCGATTGAACTTTCGGGTTCGTTGGGTCTGGGCGGATCACGGGGACTTCGCCTGATGGATTACCCCTATCCATATTCGGATGCAGGGCAGTCTCGTCCTGGAACTTTTACCTATTCGGGAAAAGAAACTCTGACATTCGACAAGAATGTCCGTTGTCCTAGCAATAGAACGAAAAATAAGCCGGTTGCGGAGGTTGGAGGACGGTTTCGGGTGATGCCAGGGTCTGAGGTCAGCTTTATGGCAGGAGCTTATGATGTGGTTGAGGCCATGGGTGGACGCATCGACATTTATGGGACGGCTGTCCAAGGAGGTTATAGTGGCATGCCGGCTATCGTTAATGTTTATGAGGGCGGCCTTCTTATTGGTCGGATTACGAAGGATTATTCAGGTTTTGGATGGGATGGCGTGCATCAAATCACAATCATGAAGGGTGGAACAATGCGAGTCGAAAACTGGGAATCTCTCGGGCCCGCTTATGCCAATCCTATGCCGATAGTTGTTGATGGCGGTATAGTCACAAGCGTATATGACGGGCCAGATTGGCGACGGAACATGTTCATCAACATGAAGTTGCTAAATGGGGCACGGTTGACGGGGACGCGGATTGATGCCGGCGCATCTTTCATTTACAATGAAGGGCCGACAATTACCTGCACGGGGTTATCGCCCAGTTTCATTGAGACGGATGGCCTGTGGTGCTTCCACGAGGAGGACATGACGAGTAAGGCGTCTTATCAAACTGTTGCCCCACCGAACTTTGCGAAGTTTGTCGTTGACGATGTGACGGGGGATGATGCATCCGATCTAATTGTCACTGCACCTGTCCTTGACAAGGCGAAGAACCAGAAGGCAGTTGTTACGGATTCGGGGCTCTGGAAAAAGAACGCGGGGACGCTCGAACTTTCGGGCGGGGCCGAATTCAACGGCGTTCTCAAGATGGAGGCGGGAACGGTCTGCTTCCGCACGAAGGGCGGCGCGTTCGGCGGACTGCTCGTCGTCGGCGATTCGGCCCTTGACCTGGCGGACGGTGCGCAGGTTGCGTTTGGCGACTCGTCGTCCGTCGCCTGGACGGAAGGTAAGACGCTGACGCTTGCAATGCGGCTTGAGCGCAAGTCGCTGCAGTTCGGCACGGACGCGAACGGTCTGACGGCAGAGCAGCTCGCGGCGATTCGGTACGCCGACGGCGTGACGACGAAGACGCCCGTCTTTGCCCTTGACGAGAATGGGTACCTGACGGACGGACTGGGCGGCGGCTTCTTCCTCCGCGTCCGCTGACGGTTGACGAAGGGGCGGGGAGAGCCACACCGCGCAGGCGTTGAGTGGGCGCAGGCGCGGCACTTTGAATGGCCTGCCGACCGGCAGGCCGGCAAGGCCTTCTGCCGCGTCCCGGCCTGTGGTCGGCCTGTCCTTCCTCTCGGGCGAGCCATTGCGAAAACACCCGAGCAGGCGAATTTATGGTATAATAACGACCTATGAAAAGACTCATGTTTGTATTGTTGGCGGTGGCTGCGGTCACCGGTGGTTGCTGCCGTTTTGGGGGACGGCAGGCGAAGGTTGTCTCACCTGACGGGCGCAATGAGATTCGCCTGATGGCAGATGAGGATTCCCTCGTCTACGAGGTTCTGCGTGATGGGGTCGTCCTCGTCGCGAAGACCGAGATTGGAATGAAGGTGGATGGCGAGAGCCTCTATTCGGAAGAGTCCGCAAAGTCCGCCCCACACATCTCGTATGGCAAGGTGACCGGGTGCGAGAAGACTCCCGTCTACAAGAAGGATTCCATTTGCCTCGCGGCAAAGACGGCCTTTGTCGACTTTGGTGACTGGGGCGTTGCGTTGATTGCCCGTAACGATGGCGTTGCCTATCGCTTCGAACTCAAGAAGCCCGGTACGGTGCGCATTGACTGCGAAAAGGCCGAGGTGACGATTCCGTCCGCCGAAGCGGACTGCTGGGCGAACTTCACCGGTGCGGTTGGTTGTGAGGAGACGGTGCCGCGCAAGGTTGTTGCGAAGGATCTCCAGACGGCGAAGGACGGCAAGTCGACGATGTTCGGCAGTTCCAAGATGATTTACCTGCCGTTCGTCTATTCGGTGCAGGGTAAGACGGTCGCCGTGACGGAGTCGGATGTGCGGAGTTATCCGATTTGGAACCTGACGCGTGACGAGAAGGAGGAGAAGGTCGAACTTGAGTCCTTCTTCGCCCGTTGGCCAAAGAAGGTGCACCATGTCGGCGGCTGGGGAAACACGAACCTTGAGAAAGGTGGCCGTTGGGTGAAGGTGGACGAGACTGAGGACTACCTCGTCAAGACCGCCGGTACGCGCACGTTCCCTTGGCGCACGTTCATTCTCGCCGATGCGCCGGCGAAGCTGTGCGAGGCTGATATCGTCCGCGCTCTGGCGACACCGGCCGATGCGAAGGCTGATTTCTCGTGGGTCAAGCCTGGCAAGGTTGCGTGGGACTGGTGGAACTGCTTTGACAATCAGGGCAATAGCGGGTGCAATACGAAGACCTACGAGCGTTTCATCGACTTTGCCGCGAAGACGGGCGTTGAGTACGTCATCTTCGATGAGGGATGGAGCGAGGCTCTCAACATTTGGAAGTTCCACCCGGATGTGGACGTTCCGCATTTGATTGACTACGCCAATAAGAAGGGTGTTGGCATCATCCTCTGGATGGCATGGGCGCAGGTCTACGGCGACGAAGCGAAGGTTGCGAGCCATTTTGCGAAGCTGGGTGCCAAGGGCTTCAAGGTCGACTTCATGGATCGCGGCGACGCGGAGTGCGCCAACTTCCTTGAGAAGTTCGCGGCGGCGTGTGCCAAGGAGAAGATGCTCATCGACTACCATGGCGCCTATCGTCCGACGGGTCTGCAGCGGATGTACCCGAACATCGTCAACTACGAGGGCATCCACGGCCTTGAGCAGATGAAGTGGTACGGCGGGCAGTATGACATGATGGCGAGCGATGTCCGTGCCTTCTACCTGCGGATGACGGCGGGTCCGATGGACTACACGCCGGGAGCGATGCTGAATTATCCGGTGGGCGGTTCTTATCGTGGGTCCGAGGCTGGCATCCATCCGGGTGCGGTTGGTACGCGGTGCCGTCAGATGGCGATGATGTCCCTCTACGAGGCCCCGCTCCAGATGCTCTGCGACAGCCCGACGAACTACGAGAAGAACATGGAGTGCTTCACGTTCATGGCGGCGACGCCGGTTGTCTGGAAGGATACGGTTGCGCTGGATGGTACGCCCGACACGGTGGCGGCCTGTGCGCGCCAGGCGAAGGACGGCTCGTGGTATGCGAGCGGCATCGCGGCGGCGACGGCCCAGGATTTCACGCTGGACACGGCGTTCCTCGGTTCCGGCGAGTGGAAGGCGGAGTTCTTCCGCGACGCGGCGGATGCGGACAAGAATCCGACGCACTATGTGCACGAGACGAAGGTAGTCAAGGCCGGGGACAAGATTCCCGTCCACATGGCCCCCGGCGGTGGCTTCACCGTGCACTTCACGAAGTAAATCATGAAGATTGGCTGTCATCTTTCGTCGAGCGGCGGATATCTTGCAATGGCGCAGACCGCCGTCTCGATTGGCGCAAACGTCTTCCAGTTCTTTACGCGCAACCCACGCGGCGGCGCGGCGAAGCCGATTGACAAGGCTGATGTCGCGGCGTTTCGCGACTACGCCCAGGCGAATGACATTGGCCCGATTCTGGCCCATGCTCCCTATACGCTGAACGCGGCGAGCGCGGATCAGAAGACACGGGACTTTGCCGAATGGGTGATGGCGGACGATCTTCAGCGGCTGGAGATGACGCCCGGGGCGATGTACAATTTCCATCCGGGCAGTCATGTCGGGCAAGGGGCTAAGGCGGGTATTGAACTCGTCTCGGCCATGCTGAACCGCATTTTCGGGGCGGCGAAGCTACCTTACCAGACGACGGTTCTCCTTGAGACGATGGCTGGCAAGGGCAGTGAGATCGGGCGGACATTCGAGGAGATTCGTGCCATCATCGATCGCGTGGATGTGCCGCTGGGCGTTTGCCTCGACACGTGCCATGTCTGGGACGGTGGCTATGACATTGTGGATGACCTGGACGGCGTTCTTGCGGAATTCGATCGGGTAATCGGTCTTGGGCGGCTGAAGGCCGTTCATACGAACGACTCCATGAATGTGCGCGGTGCGCACAAGGACCGTCACGAACGCATTGGCAAGGGACGCATCGGACTTGAGGCGTTCCGCCGCATTGTGAATCATCCGAAACTGCGAGACTTGCCTTTTTATTTGGAAACCCCCTGTGACCTTCAGGGCTACAAGGAGGAAATTGCGCTGATGAAGGAGTTGCAGAAATGAGAATCTTTCGGGATCCGAAGAAGTTGCAGAAGTGGTGCCGCGCCCGCAAGTTGGCCGGCAAGAAGATTGCCCTCGTCCCCACGATGGGGTATCTGCACGAGGGGCACATGAGTCTCATCGCCGCCGCCAAGAAGCGGAAGGCGGATGAAATTGTGGTGAGCGTCTTTGTGAACCCGGTTCAGTTCGGGCCGAATGAGGACTATGAGAAGTATCCAAGGGATGAGAAGGCGGACTTGGCAAAGTGCCGTGCGGCGGGAGCGACAGCTATTTTCTTTCCCACTCCGGCGAATATGTATCTCGACCGCCATTCCGTCTATGTGACGGAGGACGATTTGTCGAAGGGACTTTGCGGTGCGCGTCGCCCGGGACACTTCCGCGGCGTGTGTACGGTCGTTGCGAAGCTCTTCAACTTGGCGCACCCGGACTTCGCTGTCTTTGGTCAGAAGGACTACCAGCAGGCGCAGGTCATCAAACGGATGGTCCGCGACCTGAATTTTGACCTCGACATTGTCGTTGCGCCGATTGTGCGTGAGGCTTCGGGGCTTGCGAAGTCGAGCCGAAACACCTACTTGAGCGCGGCGGAACGCGAGTCCGCACTGGCGATTTCGCGCGCCGTCAGGAGCGTGAAGCCCACGGGCGCGCCTGTCAAGTCCGAGCAGAAGCGGATTGGTAAGGCTCTTGAGAAGGCCGGGTTGCGCGTCGACTATGTTGAGTTTGTGGATGCTGAGACCCTGCAGCCCGTGAAGCGGGTGGAGAAGGATACGTGCGTTCTTATCGCGGCCTTTGCGGGTAAGACGCGTCTTATTGATAATGCCATCATTTCGTGACGGCTCCATTCCCTCCAATTGTTCAGATCGAAATTTCAGCTGACCGTGAGCAAAGAAACAATAGCCCTCGTCTCGCTCGGATGCGCCAAGAATGCGGTTGACCTTCAGGTGATGGCCGGAAACCTACTCAAGGATGGTTGCACGCTCTCGCCCGATCCCGACCGTGCCGATGTCGTCATCGTCAATACCTGTTCCTTCATCGAATCGGCCCGCGAAGAGGCCGAGGCGGAAATTACCCGTGCGCTCGAACTGAAGGCTCGCGGCAATTACGGGCGCGTCGTGGTTACTGGATGCTATCCGCAGCGCTATCCATCGGCCAAGGCGAAGTTCCCGGGCGTGGATGTTTGGCAGGGCGTACCGAAGGACTGGGTCGAGTCTGGGACACCTGGGCTCCGTTTTACTGGGAAGGCCTTTGCCTATCTGAAGATTGCCGAAGGCTGTGCACACCGCTGTTCCTACTGTGCGATTCCGGGCATTCGCGGCAAATATCGTTCGCGTCCGCCAGCGAGCATCCTGGAAGAGGCGAAAGCCCTGATTAAGAGTGGATGCCGTGAGCTGAATATCGTTGCGCAGGATCCGATGCTCTATGGCATAGGACTGAAGGACTGGGATTTGCCGAAACTCCTTTGGGAACTGGACAAGATTAAGGGCGATTTCTGGGTTCGCGTCCTCTATACCTATCCGAATGAGATTACGGATGCCTACATAGACTGGATGAATCAGGCGAAGCATTCGGTCAAGTACGTCGACATTCCCCTGCAGCACACGGTGCCTGAGGTTCTTGCGAAGATGAATCGCAAGGCGGCGATTGAGGCGAGCCGTGTCGCGGCGGAGGCTTTGCGTCTGATGATTCCGGGCGTGACGCTTCGCACGACCATCATGACCGGCTTTCCCGGTGAGACGGAGGCGCGGTTCCAGTGCCTTTTGGCTGACTTGAAACGGATGCAGTTCGATCACCTTGGTGCGTTTGCCTTTTCTCCGGAGAAGGGGACGAAGGCGGCGACGATGGCCGGGCGGCCCTCCCGAGCGGTGGCCGAGGCGCGAGAGAAGCAGGTGATGGAGCAGGCGAAGGCGATTTGGAAAGTGCGCTCCAAACGGCTCGTCGGCAAGACGTTCCGGGCACTTGTCATTGCGCCTGGCGTGGCGCGGATGGAAAGTCAGGCCCCGGATGTCGATGGCGTTGTCCATGTTGAAAGTGACGCGGTCGGCGAATTTGTGGACGTGCGGCTGACGGGCGTTCGCGGGTTTGACTTCAAGGGAGTCGTTGCGTGACGACGCGGGCGATTCCCCGTGTGAATGAGGAGGTCGCCAAGCGCGACCTCAAGTACTACATCTTCGACTGGGACGACAACATTCTCCACATGCCCACGAAGATTCGCATGGAGCATCGTCGGGAAGACGGCTCATGGGAACCTGTTGAGCTCTCGACTGCCGCGTTCGCCGTCGTGCGGACGGATGTCGAGCACTATCGCCCGCCGGTGGATGGCGGGTGGAAGGCGGCTTTTCGGAATTTCGCCGATGAGCCGGGAACGACGCACTTCATCGAGGATACGGTCACGGCTCTTGAGAAAATTGAGCATGGGGAGCGTCCGGGGCCGAGCTACAATGCACTGAAGAAGACCCTTCGCGAAGGGCGGCTTTTCGCCATTGTGACGGCGCGTGGGCATTCGCCGGCGACCATTCAGAAGGCCGTACGCGTTTTTATCCGCTATGCCCTTTCGGAGGCTGAGCGCGAGGAGATGCTGGCGAACCTTCGCGGCTACCGGAGGTTCTTCGATAAGGTGGAGACATTCGGGACGGATGTTGAGGAGTTGGACAACTACCTCAACTCCTGCCGGTATGCGGCCGTCACCTATTCGGGTTTCGAGGAGAAGATGCAGGCCGATCCCATCTACCATGAAAAGCTTGCGACGGCGACGACGGCCGCCAAGCCAGAACTGGCCAAGGAGTTCGCCATTCGCGATTTTGTCGAGCACATTTTCCACATGCTCCGGCGACGCGGCAAACTCAATCGTTTCGTCTCCATTGGCTTTTCGGATGACGATCGTGGCAATGTGAAGAGTGTCTCGGACTATATTCAGGCTGAACTATCGCGGCGATTTGACGGCATCAAGTTCGTGGTCTACGACACATCCGATCGGGCTTTGTCAAAGGGACGCAAGGTGTGCGTCTCGGGACAGTTGAACCTGCCGGGTTTTTGAGGAAAGGAGGCATTCGAATGAAGCGTTATTTGGCAATTGACATTGGGGCGAGTTCAGGTCGTCACATTCTCGGCACGGTTGAGGATGGTAAGATTAAGCTGGAGGAGGTTTTCCGCTTTGACAATTCGCAGATTGTTAAGAACGGTCATGTCTGCTGGGATCTCCAGGCCCTGGCGCGGAATGTCCTCAGGGGACTCAAGGCGGCGGCGGATGCGGGGAAGGCGCCCGATTATGTCGGCATTGACACTTGGGGTGTCGACTTCGTTCTTGTGAATGAACTTGGGCTTCTGGTTGGTGATGCGGTTGCCTATCGTGATGCCCGAACGCAGGGAATGATGGAGGTGGTGGATGCGGTCATTCCCTTTCGCGAGCTTTATGCGCATTGTGGAATTCAGCGCGTGGAATTCAATACCGTCTATCAGCTGATGGCACTTATGCGGGAGCATCCCGAGCAGTTCACGAAGGCGAGCCGTCTGCTGATGATTCCGGACTATCTGAACTTCGTGCTGACGGGACGGATGGCGAACGAGTACACGGATGCCTCCACGACATCGCTCGTCAGTGCGACGACATGCGACTGGGACCGCGAGGTGATTGCACGGCTTGGGTTGCCAAGTCAGCTCTTTCATCCGCTGACGATGCCGGGGACGGTGCTCGGCGGCTTTACCTCGGCGGTTCGCAGTCTCGTCGGATTTGATGCGCAGGTCGTGCTCCCGGCCTGTCACGACACGGGGAGTGCTTATCTTGCAGTGCCGGCGCGGGACGACCGGGCGATTTACCTCTCCAGCGGCACATGGTCGCTGATTGGCGTGGAGAATCCGAAAGCCATCGTCACGGACGGGGCTTGCGCGGCGAATTTCTCAAACGAAGGTGGGGCTTGGCGGCGCTTCCGTTTCCTGAAGAACATCATGGGGCTTTGGATGATTCAGTCCATTCGCCGTGAGCTGAACGGTGTTCAGTACGTGGAGGGCAAGTCGTCCCCGCTGACGGACGCGGCACTCCAGAGCCTTCGGGACTGGGAGAAAGGGCGGGACTATTCATTCGCCGACCTTGAGCGGGCGGCGCGTGCATCCGCTGGCTATCCCGGGGTTGTGGATGCGGCTGACAAGCGCTTTTTCGCGCCAGAATCGATGATTGCGACCGTTTGCGAGGCCTGCAAGGTCGGCGGTTTTGCCGCGCCGGCGACGGTCGGCGAACTCGTGCAGTGCGTCTACCGTTCCTTGGCAAGGTGCTATGCCCGTGAGGCGAAGGCACTTTCGGCCCTTACTGGCAAGTCCTATACGACGATCAATGTCGTGGGGGGCGGTAGTCGTGACACCTACCTGAACCAGTTGACGGCCGAAGAGACGGGGCTGGAGGTCGTGGCTGGTCCGACCGAGGGTACGGCTATCGGTAATCTCATTGTCCAGATGGTCGCGGCGGGTGAATTCGCCGATTTGGCAGAGGCTCGTCGGGCCGTTGTGCGCTAACAATCGCGTCTGACATTCCCAAAATGGCAGAAAAGGCCGTCCTTTCCGTCCGTCTCGGGCGGTTGTTTAGGCCTTTGTTGGCGTAATATGCTATAATATGCGCATGAAGATTTCCAACGAACAGTTAAAACTCGTATCGGATACTGTCCGCTGCCTGTGCGCGGATATGATTGAAAAGGCCAAGTCGGGGCATCCTGGTGTGGCCATGGGTATGGCTGATCTTGCCAGCACCCTGTGGCTGCGTCACTTGAATGTCGACCCGAAGGACCCGAAGTGGTATGGCCGTGATCGTCTCGTTTTCTCTGGCGGGCATGCGAGTTCGCTGATTTATGCGCTGTTCCACCTTGCGGGCATGGGTGGCGTGACGATGGACGAACTGAAGAGTTTCCGCCAGTTTGGGTCGCGTTGCGCGGGGCATCCTGAGCGTGGTGTCATGCCGGGAATTGAGGTGACGACTGGCCCTCTCGGACAGGGCATTGCCATGGGCATCGGGTTGGCTGTTGCCGCCAAGAAGGCCAAGACGGGCAATCGCACCTGGGTGTTCTGCGGTGATGGTGACATGGAGGAGGGCATTTCACACGAGGCCTGCAGTTGGGCTGGGGCGATGAAGCTCGATGACTTGATTCTCATCTACGATTCGAACAACATCACAATTGAGGGCGATACCGCGCTCGCGATGAACGACGACGCAAAAAAGCGCTTTGAGAGTTATGGTTGGAAGGTGTTCACATGCGATGGTCACAACTACGATGAAATCGAACGCACATATCGCCGCGCCGAAAAGGTGACGGGACAGCCTGTGCTGATCATAGCGACGACGCACATTGGTTTTGGTGCGCCGACGAAACACGATTCGGCTGATTCACACGGGGCACCGTTGGGTGCGGAGGAGGTTGCCGGTCTCAAGCGCGCCTTTGGGTTCGACCCCGAGAAGAGCTTTGTCGTGCCGCAGGAAGTCTACGATGTCTTTGCGGACCGCACGGCTTTCCAGCATCGTCTGGCTCGTCGTTGGACGAAGGCGAACGCGGCGCTCGTTCCTTCGCGGGCGGAGCCGGACTACATGAAACTGATTGGTGCCTTGCCCCAGTTCGAGTCGGGTAAGGCGATTGCCACGCGTTCGGCCTGTGGTGATGTGATGAATGCGCTTGCAAAGGTCGTGCCTGAACTCATCGGAGGTAGTGCGGATCTTGGCCCGAGCAATAAGACCGTGTTGAAGGGCCTTGGCGACATCGCCCCAGGTTCCTTTGAAGGTCGCAACATTCACTATGGCATTCGCGAACTTGCGATGACGGCGATGGCGAATGGCATCACGGCCTTTGGTGGGTTCCGTGGCTACGGGGCAACGTTCTTCGTGTTCAGCGACTACTGCCGTCCGGCGATTCGCCTCGCGGCGCTGATGAAGACACCGTCGCTCTTCATTTTCTCGCACGACAGTTTCTATGTGGGCGAGGATGGCCCGACGCACGAGCCGATTGAGCAGATGGCCGCGCTCCGCACAATGCCGGGCGTGACGACCTTCCGTCCGGCGGATGCCAATGAGACGAAGTATGCGTTTGTTGAGATGATTCTTCAGACGAGCGGCCCGAGCTGCCTGATGACGACGCGGCAGAATATTCCTGTGCTGGACGGCGTTCGGCACGAGGGTGTGGCGCGTGGAGCCTATGTCATTTGGGAAGGCGGTGCTCAGGATTCGTCAACCGTTCTCTTCCTCTCGTCCGGTAGCGAGGTTTCGCTCTGCATCGAGGCGGCGAAACGCCTTGTTGCGGAAGGCAAGTCGGCGCGTGTCGTCTCGATGCCCTCGTGGGATCGCTTCTTCGCCCAGAAGTGCGACTATCGCGAGCAGGTCATTCCTGAGGTGATGAAGAAGCGCGTGATTGTTGAGGCGGGTGTCCGTTTTGGCTGGGATCGCTTCCGCCTCGATTACAAGACGACGAAGTTCGTGACCATCGACCATTACGGTGCCTCGGCCCCCTACAAGGTTCTTGCCGAGGAGTTCGGGTTTACGCCTGATCACGTCTACGAGGTTGCAAAGACGATTGCCTAAGTTTTCCTCAAAAGGATATTTCTCAATGCAGACAGATAGCCTGACGGCGATTTCGCCCATTGACGGACGTTATGCCAGCAAGTGTTCCGAACTGACCGAGGTCTTTTCCGAGTATGGTCTCATCAAGCGGCGCATTCTCGTTGAGTGCACATGGCTTGAGGCGTTGTGTGACGCGAAGGAAATTCGTGAGTGCAAGGCCCTGACGGCCGCCGAGCGCAAGCAGTTGCGGGCCATCGCGGCGGATGTGTCGCTGGCGGATGCCCAGCGCGTGAAGGACATCGAGAAGACGACGAACCACGACGTCAAGGCGATTGAGTACTTCCTGAAGGAGAAGGTGAAGGGGACGACGCTTGAGTCCCGCAGTGAGTTCATCCACTTCGCCTGCACGAGCGAGGATATCAACAACATGAGTCATGCGCTCATGTTGCGCGATGGCAAGGCCGTGCTTCGTGCGGCAATGGACGAGGTGACGGAAAAGATTGCCGCGCTCGCGAAGGCCACGGCGAAGGTTCCCATGCTGGCGCACACGCATGGGCAACCGGCGAGCCCGACGACGGTCGGTAAGGAACTGGCCGTCGTCTCGGCGCGTCTCCGCCGTCAGGCGGGCGAAATCGATCGTCTCGTGATGCCGGCGAAGATGAATGGCGCAGTTGGCAACTTCAACGCGCATCTCTCCGCTTACCCGGATGTGAACTGGGAGAAACTCTCGCGGGGCGTTATTGAGTCGCTCGGACTGCGGCAGAATCGCCTGACGACGCAGATTGAATCCCACGATGGCATTGCGGAACTCTTCGATGCCATTCAACGCTGGAACTCGGTCCTGCTGGACTTTGATCGTGATGTCTGGATGTATGTCTCGATGGGCTACTTTAAGCAGCGGACGGTCAAGGGCGAGATTGGCTCCTCGACGATGCCCCACAAGGTGAATCCGATTGACTTTGAGAACTCCGAGGGCAATTTGGGCCTGGCGAATGCGGTGATGGGCTTCATGGCCCGTAAGCTTCCGATTTCGCGGATGCAGCGCGACCTGACTGACTCGACGACGCTCCGCAATATGGGCGTTGGCTTTGGCTATACGCTCATCGCCATCCGCTCGACCGTGAAGGGCCTCGGCAAGCTTGAACTGAACGAGGAGCGGCTGGCCGACGACCTCGACCATAACTGGGAAGTGCTCGCCGAGCCGATTCAGACCGTGATGAGAAAGGTCGGGATGGATCATCCGTACGAGCGGCTCAAGGAACTGACGCGTGGCCGCCGGGTGACGGCGGAGATTATGCGCGACTTTGTCGCGGCGCTTCCGTTGCCCGAGGCGGACAAGAAGCGGCTCCTGAAAATGACCCCGGCGACTTATGTCGGGCTTGCCGCGAAACTGGCGAAGCTCGCCTAAGCGCGACATTTAGGTGCAATCAGGCGGGTTCTTTGGCAAAAGGAACCCGCCTGAATTGTATCCACGCCCTTACTTCATGGAGGGGAGCACAATGCCGCGCAGGATAACGCGCTGGCAGACGAGAAAGACAATCGCCGTCGGCAGGGAAACGAGGACGAATCCGGCCATGACGCACCAGGGCTGATGGGCGAATGTCTGTGACATTTGGTACATCCAGACGGCGAGCGTCCAGTGGGACTCCTTTTGGCAGACGAGAAAGGCCCATTCCCATGACGAGTAGGCGTGGATGAACGAGTTGAGTGCATTGACCGCGAGGATGGGCGTTGTCATCGGTAGGGTAATACGGCGGAAGACCGTCCATTCCCCGGCACCGTCAATGGCCGCCGCTTCGTAGAGTTCGCGTGGAAGCGCGTCAAAGAATCCCTTGAGAATGAAGATGGACATTCCGCTGGCCACGGTCGGCAGGATGAGCGCGGCAAAAGTGTTGAGCAGCCCGAGGTCGCGGATGAGCAGAAAGCCCGGAATCGCCGTCACCGCCGCTGGAAAGGCCATGGTTGCCAAAAGGAACAGGATGATGCGTTCGGTGGACGGCAGGTGGAAGCGCGAGAGCGCGTATGCGGCGAGGGGATTGACGGTCAGAGAGGCGAGGACGGAGAGAATGACGAGGATGATTGTATTGGCAAAGGCGCGTCCGCGCAGGAAGAGATAGTCCCCGACGAGGCGGTAGTTGGCGAGTGCACCTTCCAGGAAGTCCCTCCAGCCGTGCTCAACGAACTGCACGGCCAAGGCGCTGCGGATTTCCGCCGCGTGGTCGGCGAGCGGATAGGGCATCGAGCGTGAGACGTAGTCGCCGCGCCGAACCGCCTCGTGGGTATACCAGACCTTGAAGGCATCCCAAGTTGCAAACTTCTCGTTTCCAGGCAGGACTCGTTCGGGCGGCATCTTCGATTCGGCGGAGAAGGAAACATCGAAGAACGAGCGGTAGCGGACGGGCCAGGCGGCGTTCAGCGCGTCAATCGTACCGTAGCGATTCTGGACGAATCGGGCGACATCGCGGGCGTCGTAGTCGCAGACGAGATGCCGTGCATCTGTCGCGGCGAGCGCACGGGCGAAGCGTGCGGCGCGGACCTTTGCCGCGACCCGATTGTGTGGGGACTCCACGGCGGCGAGTTCTCGTTGGGCGAAGTCCCTGATGCCCGCTTTGTCGCGAGCGACGGCCTCCCAACTTGTCCACGCCGAAGGGACCTCAGGGTAGATGTCGCGGGGGAATCGGACGAAGCGCATGGCGATGGAGCGCATGAAGCGGTCGTTCCGATCGAAGGTCGCCCGAAGAACGGGGGCGTGCCGCGAATAGTCATACGATGATGAGAAGCTCGCCGTCAGCATCACGGCGAAGGGATAGACCATGGTGAGTGCACCGAGTGTGAGAAACGAATAGACGAGGGCGAGGAAAATCCGCGCCTTGGTTGTCTTGCGTTCACTTTCGAGTATCACTGCCATGGATTAGACATTTTACCATAAAAGCGGATTGGATGCGCAGGCTCGGTGGTCGTGGATGGGACGAAGGACGCGGCAGGGATTGCCGACGGCGACGACATGAGCGGGGATGTCGTGCGTGACGATGCTCCCAGCACCAATCACGGTGCCCTCGCCGATGGTGACACCGGGCAGAATCTTGACGTCGCCGCCAAGCCAGCAGTTGTTGCCGATGGTAATCGGGAGGGCTTTCTCAAGTCCCCTGTTGCGACTTTCAATATCCATTGGGTGCAGGGCCGTATAGCACCCGAGGTTCGGCCCGATGAAGCAGTGCGCCCCGATGGTGATTCGCGCACCGTCCATCAGGTAGGCACCATGGTTGATGAATGTCGCGTCGCCGATGAAGCAGTTGCACCCATAGTCCGTCTGGCAGGGCGGAAGAATTGTCACATCCTTACCCAAATTCGGGAAGAGTTGCCGCTGGATCTCCATGAGGACGGCGTGGTCGCTCGGAGGAGTCAGATTGAGTGTGTGGCAAAGCCCCTTGGCGCGCTCGCGAAGGGAACAGAGTTCCTTGTCGGAGTTGGCGTCATACCAGTCGCCATTTTGCATCTTCTCGCGTTCAGTCATCATTGAGTTCAGGTGAGGCGGATGAGAATCATATAGAGAGCCGTCCCGACGGACATCGCCAGGATCATGCTGTGCCAGCGAAGTTGGCAGACGACCGTTGCAAGAGTCGCGACGAGCATGGGGATAAGACGATCACCGGTGGCAATTGTCTGTCGGAAGCAGTAGACGACGAGAAGGCCGAAGACGGCAGGCCCCAGCCATTTGCCAAGGTAGCGCACGAGGGGGGGCGTTGGGCGGTCGGGCCGGAAGATGAGAAATGGGAGAAACCGCGTCGACATGACGCCGAGGACGGCGAGCGAGATGACGATGGCCTTTTCGAATCCTGTCATTGGAGTTTCCTCCTGAAAGCCAGAAGAACGGCGAGAATGCCGACCATGGCCGGGACAATGAAGTCGTCCGGGCCGAACAGGAAGACGGCGAGTGTCGGCACGACAAGACCGACGAGCGAACCGGCATGGAGTTCTTCCGTCCGCCAGTTCTCGGCGAAGATGGCCGCAAACATGGCGGTCATGATGAATTCAATTCCACGGAAGTCCACGCCCTCAAGAAGATTCGCGGCAAAAACGCCGACCGCGACACCGAAAAGCCAGTAGAGCCAGTCCAGGACGCTGACGGCCAGTTGGAAGTCGTGCCCATTGATGCCGCGAGGGGGCTGGCACCGGAAGGTGAGGGCGAACGTCTCGTCGGAGAGGAGAAAGATTATGAAGAACTTTCGCCATCCGGCCCCCTTGAAGCGATCGAGCATGGAGAGGCCATAGAAAATGTGCCGCGACCCGACGAGAAAGGCCATTGTGAATGTGGCGATAGGATGGAACGCGCCGAGGAACATTGTTGCAAGAATGAATTCAACGGAACCCGAAAAGACAATGGCGGCCGTGACAAGGGGAAACCACCAGGCGAGCCCAAGGCGCGTGGCATAAAGGCCGTAGCCGAGGCCGATAAGCCAGTAGGCGGCCAGGATGGGAAGGGTCAGCGGAAAGGCTGCCCGAACGGTTTTCACGATTCGATTCACAGAGGACGCGTATTATACCACAAGGGCGGTTCATCATCCACGCGTCGATGGGGAATGCAGGAGCCCCAGCGCGGCGTTCCTGAAGGGACCGGGCTGGCAGGAGCAGGGAATGGTGCTGGGATGCGCATCCCAAAGGGGCGAGGTGAGCATCCCGAAGGGAAAGGACTAAGGTGGTTTGATCAAAGGACTAAGGTGGTTTACCCAAAGCACCTTAGTGGTTTGTGCAAAGGACTAAGGTGCTTTCCCGTCGCGATGCCCGTCTCCGCCCGTGGCGACGGGCATCTCCACCCTCTGTAATCGGCAAAATCTCCCTTTGTGTTGGGTATTTTTGCACCGATTCACGCCGATGCGAGCGCGTGCATCCGCGCAAACGGGCGCAGGGAGATGCGCAGAGGCCTCGCCGGATATGCCCGTTCCACGCCGCCGCCAGAATTCAGATTTCCCGGTCGGTTGGCCCGTACCCGGGAGGCTTGTGTCGGTCATGCTTTCCCGTGCCCCTGGCATCCGCCTTTCGTGTGTGGTTTCTTGGACACTTCCATTGTAACCGGTTTCCGGATACCGTGGGCATCTCTTTTCCGATAGCGTGGGTCTCTTCCAGTCCATCTTTTCTATCACCTTTCTTTCCACTTTTGCAGGCTATGTCGATTGAAAAGGTAAGTGGACAGGGGCGGCGGACGGTCGGCGAAGACCCGCTTTTTCGGGGGACGGCCTGCACGCATCTGCCTTGAGGCGGCTGGAGACGACGCGGAATCGGGGGCTTTTGACGCGCCTTTGCAGGGG
>JBNMKZ010000040.1:0-22683 GCA_050874585.1 Verrucomicrobiota bacterium
CGTAGAACGGAACGCTTCTACACGTAGAACAAATCGATTCTACACGAAGAAAAAACCAAGTCTCCGTGTAGAAGGAAAACCGTTCTCCGTGTAGACTTCGCCGCGATGCGGACAAAAAAAGAGCGGGCGGGGCATTGCCCCACCCGCCGTTTGGCGCGGTCACAACCGCCGCGCCGGGCCTGCCGCCCTGCGCCTCAGGCGGCCGCCGGCACGGCCGTGCGGCCCGCGCCGTGGACGGCGCCGTCTTCCACGCACGGGCGCGTGCGGAGCGTCAAATCAAGCTCCGCGCCTGCACGCGTCTCCCCGAGCGCGGACGGGAAGGCAAACGCGGCGAAAGCGCAAGTGGAACTTGTGAGCGGTGGTGCCTCCCCGCGTGCGGACGGGAAGGCGCTCCCCCGGGTCTCCGATGGAGTCCTCGGCTGGTGACGGTGCACGCATCGGCACCCCCCTTCCGCGGCGGTGTGGTTGGCGAGACGTGTTCCGGCGGCCGACGGACCGAAATCCGCCGCGCACCCCATCTGATGTTCCGACTTAAAAGTCATTTCCGATCCTCCTCTACGGATTCTCCTTGTCCCCGCACGACCCTTGGGCACGCACCCAACGGCGGGCGCACGGGGGTGTCGACATCATTACGACCCTCGCAGCGACTCATAAAATCAACTGCTGACGAGGCGGCCTCACCGTGATTTCGAGTGGAGACACACTCCTGTCAACGCCCGGAATTGTACCAAATCCCCGTCCGTTTGGCAAGGGGGTGCCTTTGGAGTTTACCCATTTTTACCCCTGGAGTTTACCATGCACGCCTGGCGGCCGACACTGAAATTCACGGAAGGGCGCGGCGGTTTGCTTGTGCGGGGTTCGGGGGCGCAGTCCCCGTCCTTCGCCGCGCCCATCACGGACATCAGGCACGCGGGGCAACGGGCAGCAAGCCGTTCGACTCAAGAATCTTCCGCGTCGCCGTTGCAAGGGGAACTTCCCCCGGATGCCGAAAGACCGCCTCGGCACGCGATGCCTTCAATACGGACTGCTCCAGCCGAAAATGAGAGAAAACCTGAACCTGCTCCCCCGCAGGCGTCACCTGAGGCAACTCCCAAAGGCCCTTCAAAAGCCCCCCCTCCCGATTCTGGACAAGAAGGACGCGTCCCTCGGAATCCGTGCACAGAACAACATTCTGGCGACGCACGGGAAGGGTCTTCTTCACCGCTTTCACAGGATAGTCCGCCTGAACGCCCCCCTTCCGTGCGGCACATTCGCGGTGAAGCGGGCACTCTGCGCACCGAGGATTCGCCGGTGTGCAGACGCAGGCCCCAAGTTCCATCATCGCCTGATTGAAATCGCCCGGAACAACTGCACGCCCGATGACCGGCATCAGTCGCGTTGCCAGTTTCTCCCTCGCCGGAAGTTTGCGGAAGTCGTCCGAAAGCATCCAATAGCGCGAAAAGACCCGCGCCACATTCCCGTCCACAACAGGAACACGTTCGCCGTTGAGGACGCTTGCAAGTGCCGCCGCCGTATAGGGACCAACGCCCGGGACCTCAGACCACGCCGCGGCGGACTGGGGCCAAACGACCCGCCCCGACGCGGCGAACACCTTCGCAGCCTTGCGGAGATTCCGCGCCCGTGCATAGTAGCCAAGCCCCTCCCAGGCCTTCAGGACTTCGCCTTCCTCGGCATCGGCCAATGCTTCTACCGTTGGAAAACGGCTCAGAAAACGCTCGTAGTAGGGCAGAACCGTCGCATACGTTGTCTGCTGCATCATGATTTCACTGAGCCAGCAGGCATAGTGCGAGGGTGCCGTGCGCCACGGCATCGGACGCTTGTTCCGTGCGAACCAGGTCTCCAGTGCACACGCAATCGCCGAATCACCTCGCATGGGCCCCTCCCTCACAGGGCCGAAAGGATGCGGACGGCCCACTCGCGGGCTTTCGCAAACTGCGCGAATGAATAACTCTCGTTCGGCGAGTGGATGCGATCGTCGGGCTGGCCCCAGCCGACGAGCAGGGGCGCGGCACCCGAGGCCTCGCGCAGGACCGAGACGACGGGAATGGACGCGCCATCCCACTGGAAGACCGGACCGCGCTCATCCATCGTGCGCAGCACGTCATCCGCCAAACGGAAGATCGGCGAGGCCAACGGCAGACGAAAACCCGCCGCGCCACCCGTCACATCTTCAATGGAAAGTCGCATACCGCGTGGGACACGCGCCTCAAGGTGTGCACGGACGGCGGCAATGGCCCGTGCCGGACTCTGCCCGGGCACAAGGCGCATGGACAGCTTGGCAATCGCCTCGCAGGGAATGACGGTCTTCGCACCGGGCCCACCATAACCAGAATGGATGCCGTTCACCTCAATCGTCGGTTCAAACGAATTGCGCTGGACGATGGACTTTCCCCGCTGGCCGCCACACGGTTCGCACCCGATGTCGTCCGCATAGTCCTTCTCACTCGGTGCGGCACGCTCGGCCTCCCGCAGCTCATCCGCCGTTGGCGGCTCAATCGAGTCCCCAAAACCGGCGACGGCAATGGACCCGTCCGGATTGTGCAACGAGGCAACCAGCTCGGCCAGCCCCTGCGCGGCATTTGGCGCAAGGCCACCGTACTCGCCTGAATGCAGGTCGCGATTCGCCGCATTCAGCCGCACGGTGAAATGGGAGACGCCGCGCAAGCCCGCGACAATCGCCGGCCGCAGGCCCGCCGCAGCGGACGTGTCGCAGACGAGCAGGACTTCCGCCGCAATCTTACGACGGATGGAAGGCGCAAGTGCCGTCAGTGCCGCGCTTCCGCTTTCCTCCTGTCCTTCCAAAAGGACCTTGATTGTCGGCGTACGCGCCGCGTTTTGAGCAAGAAAATCGCGTACGCCGCAGAGAAAGGCAAAGGTCTGCCCCTTGTCGTCCTGCGCACCGCGGCAGTAGATGCGCTCCCCGACAACCGTCGGCTCAAACGGCGGAGTCTTCCACTCGGAGATAGGGTCGGCGGGTTGCACGTCATAGTGACCGTAAATCAGGACGGTCGGCGCATCCTCGCAACCCCGACGCTCGGCGAAAACCACGGGCGGGGAGAACTTCTCGCTCAGGAGTTCGCCCGAGAAGCCGAGCCCCTGAAGCCATTTCTTCAGCCAGGTCGCGCAATTCACGCAGTCGCGAAGCCGCGTCGGATCCGATCCGACGCTCTCAAACTTCAGCAAATCGAAGTACTCGCTCCTGACGGCGTCTTCCATCACACTCAGGCCTTCTTCATCTGTGGGAAGAGGACGACATCGCGAATGCCGTCGCACCCCGTGAGCAGCATGACCAGGCGATCGATGCCGATGCCGAGCCCGCCCGTCGGCGGCATACCGCACTCCAGGGCCGAAATGAAGTCCTCGTCAATCTTTTCCGTATCCTCGCCGGCCTGGTGCTCAAGGGCCTTGCGCTGCTCAAGCGGGTCGTTCTGCTCGGTATAGCCCGGGCAGAGCTCGCGTCCGCCAACGACGAACTCGAACACGTCGACAAGTTTCGGGTCGTCCTTGCAGGCCTTGGCCAACGGCACGAACTCGTGCGGAAGCCGCGTCACGAAGGTCGGCTGGCGCAGGTTCTTCTCAATGAGCTTGTCGTAGACCTCGTGCGTCAGCATCAAGGTATCGTGCACATCGTCAAGTTCGAGGTTCGTCTCGGTCTCCTTGCCCTTCGCCTTCTCAAGCTGGGTCTCGAACGGCAGGTCAAACCAGTCGGCCCCCATCAGTTCCTTGACAAGGTCGCTGTAGGCCACGCGGCGGTACGGCGGATTGAAGTTCAGAATCTCCTTCTTTTCGCCATATTCGATTTCCCGCGTCCCGATGACGGTGTCGCAGAGGTGGGGAATCAGCCCCTCGATAATTGCTTCCATGGACGTGCGGTCGCCATAGGCCTCGTACACCTCAAGGACGGTGAACTCCGGGTTGTGCGAGCGGTCGATGCCCTCGTTGCGGAAGTCCTTGCCCAGTTCGAAGACCTTGTTCATTCCGCCGACGAGCAGTCGCTTCAGGTAAAGCTCGGGCGCGATGCGCAGCACCATGTGCTGGTCAAGCGCATTGAAGTGGGTCTCGAACGGCTTGGCCGCCGCACCGCCCGCCTGGGCCTGGAGAATCGGCGTCTCGACTTCGTTGAAGCCCTTGGACCAAAGATACTTGCGCGTCTCCATCAGCAGGCGCGAACGGGTGAAGAAGCGGTTGCGGCTCTCGTCGTTCGTCATCAGATCGACGTAGCGGCGGCGGTAGCACTCCTCCTGATCGGCAAGGCCATGGAACTTCTCCGGCGGCTGCTCAAGGGCCTTCGCCAGCATCGTCCATTCCTTCACGACGAGGGACTTCTCGCCCTTCTGCGTCGTAAAGAGCACGCCCTCGGCACCGATGACGTCGCCGAGATTGAGCAGCTTGAACGCCGCGAAGGCCGTCTCCGGGAGTTCATCGCGCTTGAAGATGAGCTGGAACTTGTCGGTGCCGTCGTTCATCGTCGTGAAATTCATCTTGCCCATGCGACGAATCATCAGCAACCGCCCCGCGACGCGGACGGTCTTGCCCTCCTCGAATTCAGCGCGGACTTTCTTCAGGTCCTCATGGTCATAGCGCCGACCATACGGTTCATACCCCAGATCCTTCAGGGCCTTCAGGCTCTGAAGCCGCTGCTCTCTGTATTCATTCGTTTCCATAGGTGGATATTATAGCAAATTTTGGCCCGTCCTGAGCCGTCCCGTCCGCGTCTTGCGGAGCACCGTTCCTTATTGTATAATAGGCGATGTGTTGAGCGAAAAGAAGGTTTCCGTCCTGCGAACGACCGTGCACACGGCCGCGCCACTTGTCTTTTCCGCTCTCGCCCAGGCCGCCAATCACATCAGCGACAGGTTCTTCCTCTCCAAGGCCTCCGGCGATGCGCTCGCGGCGGTTCTCCCCGGCGGGATGCTCGCCATCATGTTCTCGACCGTCATCATGACTGCCATCGGCTATTCGGGCACGGTCATCGCCCAGCGGCATGGCGGCGGCGACCTCCCGGGAGCGCGGCGGGCCTTCGCCCAAGGGCTTTGGATGACGCTCCTCTCCGTTCCCCTTTTCATTCTCTCAATTCCCGTCGGCTACTGGTTCCTTGGCCTCGGCGGCCACGCCGCATCCCTCCTCGCGGCAGAAAAGAGCTACTTCCTCTGGTCGACTCCCGCCGGATTCTTCGGTACGCTCTCCGCCGTTCTCGGCGGTCTCCTCACGGGGCAGGGGCGCACCAAACGCGTGGGAACGGCAACGGCCTGCGGATTTCTGGCCAACATTGCCCTTGATGCATTCCTTATTCCGTCTCATGGAATCAACGGGGCGGGCATCGCTCTTTCCATCGCCGCCGTCGTCCCCGTCCTCATTCTCCTCCCGATGGTCCTGACGGATCCCCTGTTCCGGGCGAATCCGCACGAGGCGCTCGCCTTCAATGGCCGCGACCTCTGGCGCATTCTCCGATTTGGCCTGCCCGATGCCTTCCGCTGCTCCTCGGGGGCCTTCTTCTTCCTCGTCTTCATGCAGGCCGCCGGGCGGCTCGGCAACCTCACGCTGGCCGTTGGCAACGTCTGCTTTGCCGTCAACAACTTCCTGTACATGATTGGCGTTGCCGTCGCCTCCGCCGTCACCATCCTGACGGGGAGGACGGCCGGCGCACACGACCTCGCGACCGAGCGCGCCACCATTTGGAGTGGACTCAAGATTCTTTTCCTGGTCAACACGCTCTTTTACATCGTGGTTCTTCCCCTCTCCGGGCGAATCATGGACACTTTTTTCCCAGCAAACTCCGACTTCGATCCCGCGCTCTTCCGGCAAACGGGCGTCCTCATCTTCTGCATCATGTACTTTCGCGGGCTGATTGAGTCGACCTACCTCATCCTAAGTGCCGCGCTCAAGGGACGCGGGAATACCCTCGCCGCCATGACCATCGAACTCAGCTGCGAGACGGCAGTCTGGCTGCCGCTCCTCGCCGCGACTCTGGCCTTTCACCCGACCATGCCCGTCCTCTGGCTCACGATGCCGGCCTGGCTCGCGGCGGCAATCGCCCTTCAGGTGCTCCGGCTTCGATTCCCCGTGCGCTTGCGGAACTGGCAGAGCGCAGGGATGAAGTAGAGCGAGACAAGGGACGACACGAGGATTCCGCCGACCGAGCCGATGCCCATCGACTGCCGAAGCTCGCTCCCGAGTCCACCGCCAATCGCCATCGGCAGCATACCGAACAGCGCCGCCGCGCAGCTCATCAGGATGGGACGGAACTTCGCCCGCGCCGCACCGGCCACATCGCCCGTACGACGCCACTCGTCAATCAGCAGAATCGCCGCGTTCACCACCACACCAACCAGCATGATGCCAGCCAAAAGCCCGAAAATCGACAGCGTCGTCCCCGTTGCGGCAACGGCCGCAAAGATGCCGAGATAGCTGAACGGAATCGTAAACAGGATGACGAATGGCAGAACCCACGACTCAAGAATGGCCGCCAGCAACAGGTAAGTCAGCGCAATTGCGACCACCGTCACGAGGCCGAACTCGTCAAACGCCTCCTCCATATATTCGGCGATGCCGCCCATGACCGTCGCATAGCCGCGCGGCAACTTGGACTTGACGATAGCCAGGGCGGAGGCGATGGTTTCGCCAAGCCCATGCCCGGGCGCATTGTTCGCATAAAGAATCACCGAGCGGCGCTTCTCGCTGCGCAGAATCTGCACCGGCTGCATCGTGTGCTCAACCGAGGCCACCGACCCAAGGACGAACGGACGGCCATCAGGCCCCGGGAAATTCAGTTCCTCGACCTGGTCAATGCCATCCTTCTGTTCGTAGCGGACGCGGATGTCGTAGGAGCGGTCGCCCTGCGTGAATGTCGCCGGTGTCACGCCCGCCACGGCGGCACGCAGGTTGAGTCCCAGTACGTCGGGTGTCAGCCCGAGATCGTTCAGCACGGCACGATTCGGGTGAATGCGCAATTCGGGGCGACCAGGGCGGACATTGTGCGAAATGTCCGAAGCCGAGGGGTCGTCCTTCAGTTTCTGGGCGGCAGTGAGACCGATGTCGTTCAGTTTCTCCATATCCTCGCCAAGCACCTTAAGCTGCATCGCCTGAGAAGACCCGCCGATGACGGACGGCACCATCACCGTGGCAATCACATCTGGCTCATTCTCCAGGACCTTACGCATCTTGGTCGAGATGTCGTCAATCGTATCCGGGCGTTCCGTCATGGAGGTGAGCACGAAGTTAATCTCGGCAAGATAACTGCCGCGGCTCACGCGTCCAAGCATACCCTGGGTCTTACCGGCCATAACCAGGCTATGCGTCACAACGGGCCGACCAGTCGAATCGGTCACCTTCTCAAGTTTCGCCTCAATCGCCTGCGTCCGCTCAACCGTCCTCCCAAGTTCCATGTCCGCCGGAAATTCCAGCGTTACGGTCAGCTCGCCCTTATCCATCGTCGGCACGAAATCCGACTTGACCTTCGGCGCAAGAAGCGCAAACCCGCCAATCGTCACGGCTGTAATCAGAAGAACCCATGTCTTCGGATGACGCAAAACGACCGCCAGCGAAGCCTCATACCCACGCTCAAGTGCCGCGTAAAAGGCATTCCACGGTCTGAACAGCCGCGACAGGACGCGATTGACTCCCTCGCCCCTGTTCCCGAGTGCATTCGCCATCATCGGCGTCAAGGTAAACGAAACGAGCAGCGAGGCGAATGTCGAGGCGGTGACGACGATGGCAAACGGAACGAAGAAGCGTCCGGCCATCGTCTTCATCGTGGCAATCGGCAGAAAGACGACGACATTCGTCAGTGCGGACGCGGCAACGGCAATGGCGATTTCGTCCGTCGCCTTGGCTACGTCCCCAGGCTTCGCCGCGATGTTCTCAAGCACGACAATCGAGTTCGCCACGAGAATGCCGACCGAGATGCCAATGGCGTTCATCGTAATGACATTGGCCGTGTAGTCGAAGAGGGTGAATGCAATCAGCGTAATGACAATCGTAATGGGAATTGACACGAAAGCCGTCAAGGCTGTTCGCCAGTCGGATAGGAAGAGCAGAAGGACAAGTCCCGTCAGCAGAACGCCCTGCCAAATCGAGTCCACGCCACCCGAAACCGTCGAATGGACGTAATCGCCGTCGTCACGCACCCAGTCAAGTTGCATACCGCCCGGCAAAACCGACTGTGCGACGAGAAAGGCCTCCCGAATGCCATCGACCGTTTTCGCCGCGTTCGCTTCGCCGCGCTTGGTAATCTTGATGATTACGGCACGCTTTCCATTGCTCAGCGCATACGACTCCTTGCGCTGAGTGCCGAATGAAAACGTCGCGACATCCCGAAGGTAGATTCGCTCGCCACGCGGCGAACCGAGTTCAATCTCCCCAAGCTCGGCGGGCGTGTCGGCCTCCGCGTCAAAAGTCATCGAGAACTCCTGGCTCTGGTCCGAAATCTGCCCGGACGGAACCTTGAGGTTTCCCTTGCCGACCTTGTTGACGACTTCCGCCAATGTGAGGCCGCTGGCCGCAAGTTTCTCCCGATCCACCGAGACGACGACCTCGCGCTCCTCGCCGCCAATCAGCTCCACGCTGGCAACGCCCGAGACGGCCGAGAAGCGATCTGAGAGTTCCTGGTCGGCGTAATCGTAGAGTTCATCCACCGAACGGTCACCCGTGAGGGCCACGGTCACGACGGGAATTGCGTTCATGTCGTACTTGAGAACCTGGGGCTTCTCGGCACCGGACGGCAGGTCGCCCTCAATCGCGTCAATCTTCTCGCGGACATCCGACGCGGCGACATCCTGATTGCGGTCAAGGTTGAACTCAAGCATGACCTGACAGAAGTTGTTGGCACACGTTGACGTCATGTGCTTGAGTCCGTCGACCTGGATGACCGCATCCTCAATCCGCTTCACGACCGACGTCTCGATTTCCTCCGGCGATGCGCCGGGATAGACGACCATCACCGAGACATAGGGAATGGTGACATTGGGAACGATGTCGACACCGACCGTTCGCACGGCCAGAAAGCCGAACATCGCAAGGACAATCAGGACGACCAGCGTTAGGACGGGTCGCCGAATGGCAGTATCACTCAGAAACATGGCTCACCCTCACTTCATCGCCTTCGTTGACGAGGAGCATCCCCTCGACGATAATCGCGTCCGCGTCGGACAGTTCCGGCGAGCGGACTTCCCGAAGTCCACCCTGCGTCAGTCCCGCCTCGACGGGCACGCGAACGACCTTCCCCTCAACGACCTTGAAGAGCGCCTCCGTTCCGCCGCGCAGGGCAACCGCCGTCACGGGGACCGCCTGCGACTGACGGCGGGCAAAGACGACCTGGCAATCAGCAATCATGCCAGGGGCCATCGCGTCCGTCTTCGCAATCACCGCCCGAATTTCAAAGGTGCGCGTCGCCGGATTGACCCGCGGCGACTTGTAGGAGACTTTCGCGACGAGCGGCGTTCCGTTCGTGCCCGGCAGGACAACTTCCGTTGCACCTTCGACAACCCGCGCATACCGCTCGGCATTCAGCGAAATGGCGACTTCGTAGGTCTCGGGGTCGTCCATTCCGAACACCGGGACTCCTGGTCCGACATAATCGCCCATGTCCTTGTACTTGTGCGTGACGATTCCGTCAAAAGGGGCGCAGACGGCCGAATCGCTGAAGTTCTTGCGGGCAACCGAAAGGCCCGTCTCCGCCTTGGTGACGGCCGCCTTCGCGGCATCCTGCGCCGCAACGGCCGTCTTCTCGGCAACGTCCGCCCGCTCCCACTGGTCCTTCGTCACCGCCCGGGACTCGAACAGGCGCTTCATGCGGGCGGCATCGAGGTGCGCCTTCTCGCCCTGCACCTCAACCTGCACAAGCTTGGCCCGCGCCAGACGAAGGTCGTCCTCCGCCGCACGCACGGCATTGGACAAGTTGACCTGATCGACACGGAACAGGACAGTGCCCTTCTGCACCCTGTCCCCCTCCTCAACGAGAATCTCGTCAATTGCGCCGGGCATCCGCGCCGAAATCGTCGCCGCGTTCTTGGTGCGCACCGTTCCCTGGACGCTCAGCGTGTCCGCAAAGGGAATGTCGCGCACGACTGTCCCGACCCTCACGAGCGGACGGCTGTCAATCGTCACCGCCGCCTCCCGACTGCACCCGCACAGCAGAAGCGCCATGCCCACACCAACAGCAACCGACTGTCTCATCATTTGACCTCCTCAAAAATGCCAATGCCCATGGCCTGGCGAAGGGCAATCTCCGCCAGGGCCGACGAATAGTCCGCCGAAATGGACTGGACGGCCGCCGCATCCTTGACGGCCAACTTGTCCAGCACATTCGACAGCGTTTCCTCACCCTCCTCAAACCGCCGCGCCGTCTCGGCGTAATCCGTCTCGGCCGCCGCCTTCGCCTTGGCGGCCGCCCGGCGCTGGATGTCGCACCGATGAAGGTTGCGATAGGCCTCGGCAACCGACGTGACGACGGACAGCATGCGATCTTCCTGCAACTTGAACTCCGCCTCGCGCTTCGCCCGTGCGGCGCGATACTCCTGCACCGTGCGGAAGCCCTCAAAAGCCGACCAGGTTGCCATCAACCCGCCGCCCCAGCCGCGAATGGCCGTCCCCGCCAGCCCCTGGTGCGCACCGGCACCGCCAAGGACGACATTCGGCAGAAAGCCCGCCAACGCCTCAATTACCTGCGCCTTTCTCAACTCGACCGTCTGGTCGCCCGCGTAGAGGTCCTTGCGCGTGAGAAGCCCGCGCCAGACGCACTCCTCTATGCTCTCGCCATCAAACGCCCCCGAGCGCACCGCGAGCAGACTCTCGCCGTCAAACAGTTCGCCAAAGGCACCCGAAAGCGGCCAAAAGCGCACGAACTCGCACAGTTTCATCCGCGCATCCTCCCGCTGGTCCTTCGCTTCCTGCAAGTTCAGCAGGTCGTCCGCGAGCCGCGCCTCCGCACGAGCACGGTCGCCCTCAAGCGCATACCCCTCGTCCGCCAACTTGCCGACGCGATTCGTCAACGCCTCGCCGCTCTCAACCTGCAACCGGTAGGTCTCCACAAGCCGCTCGGAGATGACCGCCCGATAGAAAAGCGCCGCGACCTGCGCATCCAGGACTTCCCCCGCCCGCGCACGGACAATGTCGCGGATGCGGACCCCATAAGCCGTCTCGGCAAACATTACCCAGGCGACCGGCGTGAACACGGGCTGCGTCAGAATCATGGACTGCTGGTTGGCCCACAGGCGATTCCCACGAATGGACGTCGGCGCAAGAGTCGGAACCTGGGTCTTGCCATGAAAGACCTCACGCCCCATCGACAGCTCAAGGTTCGGCAGGAATACCGAGAACGCCGTCGCACGGTCAATGCGGGCAAGTTCCGCCGCGAGATCCTGCTCCGTCAGTTTCAGCGTCCGCTCCCGCGCAAGACCGACGACCTGCTCAAGCCGATAGGGCGGCGCATTCGTCGCAAGCCAGGTGTCCGTCTCACCGACAAGATGGGCGCGGAACGCCTCACTCGCGGCCTCGCGCTCCTCTCGTCCGGGATTGGCACACCCGGCGAGAACGGACAACGCCAACACCAACCAACACGCTTTCAGGTTCACTTTGAGACCCCCTTCCCGACATAGGAGAGTTCGGAGAAAATCCGCTCGCAGACGAAATCGGCGAAATTCCGTCCCCATGAACTCGCCTTAAGTCCCCTCGGACGGAAGGACGTGCGCCACGACTCGTCCATAAAGGCAATCGCAGACAACTGGAACCAAATCGAGCTCGTCCACTTGCGCGACTCGCTTTCGCTCCTGCCCGCCAGGCGCACCAACGCCAAGAGGCTGTTGTAGATTGGCTCAAGAAACTCGTCCGTGATGAAGTCGTGCATACAGGACGGATGGCGCATCTCCCGTCCGTAAAGCCGGGGAACGACACCCTCCTCGCCCTGCGTCGCATTCATGGCGACGGAAAAGCGCAACACCCATTCGTGAAGTGCCTCCCGCCAACTCGCCTCATCCGACACCGTCTTGACGAGATTGACGACCGAATGCCCGTCTGCCCGCCGAAATACGCGCTCAAGGCAGGCCTGGTAGAGGCCTTCCTTGGTGCGGAAGTGATAGTTCACAAGCGCACCATTCACGCCCGCCACGCGGCAGATCTCGCGTGTCGTCACGCCCTCAAAGCCCTTTTCCGCAAAGAGCCGCGTCGCCGCACTGAGGATGCTTTCTTTTGTCGTATCCATGCATCAACCTTCTTTTGCTTAAACACGCGTTTAATATATCAGTTTAAATTCGCGCTGTCAACCCCCACCAGCCGCCCGCTCGGGGGCTTGCGCGGCGGCTCGCCCGACCCGGATGCGGCGGCGGTCTCGCAACGCCTTTCGCGCTTAGACAAGCAGCTTCGCTGAGCCTGCCCTGCCTCGGCGGTTATCACTGGCTTCGGACGGAGACCTCTCCTACGGCTGCGAGTCGCACCGCACCTCTCGTGCGACCGCCGCGCTCACCCCCTCGCCCGAGACGAAGGACAGGCCGGCCACAGGCTGGAACGCGGCAGATGGTCTTGCCGCGCTTGCCAAACTGCCACTCTGCGCCTACTGAACGCCTGCAAAATGGTGGGCAAGGCCCAGAACGAACGGGCGGAAGTGAGGAGCGGGTGGGGCGCGGCGACGGCGAGCTGAGGGGTTCGCAGTCCCGAAGGGGCGCGGCATCCGGCGGCGGACGCCCGCAGGACAACGAAGCGGTATTCCGCAAGGCCGTCCCTGCGCGATGGCCGCCGCCGGAGGACCGGCACGAGGGACGGCGACACCCCGGGAGCGAGGCTCGACGCACCCCACAAGCGCGAAGGCGCGACGCGACGAACTCGACCAGGGGTGTCCACGCGCCCCCGCGCCGTCGGCCGTCAGCCGAGCGCCCGCGTCCGGGCGGTCCGCAGGACGCAGGACGCGCCCCCGACGGCGTACCCGTGTACGTCAAGCGGGGCGGCGGACGCGTCCTCCGGCCCGCCCCGGCGCGGGTCAGCACGGTTGCCGGCGGCGTGGGGGCACCGAGACAGGGCTACAAACCGCCCGCTCGCGACCGCCGCGCGCGAGAGGAGACAAGGCCGACAACAGGCCGAGACGCGGCAGATGGTCTTGCCGCGCTCGCGCCTTCACGCCTCCTACGCGGTATTCCTTTCTCCGCTCCCATGCAGAGTTCTTCCCCGTTTTGCCGCGGATGCGCCTGGCAGGCGCATCCGCCCGAACGCTCATAACCGAACGATTCGTGCGCCAAACGCACAATTCCGGCAAACAAACGGCTTCGCGGCGGATGCTCATGGGCACGGTCCCGCCGCGGCAAGGGCAACCGCCGCGCCTCCCGTGCCCATCGGACGGAGACTTACTGGGCAGTAAATCAAAACTTACTGGGCAGTAAGTCTAAAGTTACTGGGCAGTAAGTTTTCTTCCGATGGGCACGGCAATTTCGCGTCGACCACATCTCCCGAACGGGCGGCAGGCAGGCGCGGACTCCGCCACGGGCAACCGCCCTCCCTGCTTTCCGCTCGTTTGCAAGTCCCTGTCCGCATGATTCTTGCCGCGTATGAGCCCTCCTCTTGCCTGCGAAACGAGAAAGAGACGGGTGCACAACGGGTGGGCCTACCTGCCGTTGGCAATCCAGACAAGGCAAAATGCCCCAAGCTCCGGAATCCGAACGCGAATGCGTCCGTCCCCGTCCTCCATATCTAGTGCCGCGCCCGTCAGGAGGTCACAAGCACCCCGTGGCTCTATCCAGGGCGGAACATCCGCGTCGATTTCAACCCCGCCTTTCGTCCGCACGGCAAACGGATGCCGCCGGTTCAGTTGCCCACCCTTCCGGTCGATTCCCGTCTCGTAATCAAGGTTGCGGACGAGCAGCAGTGCGCCCGCATCACCGCACCATCCTTCCAGGACTTGAATGCCCCCTCGCCGAAGCGTCCGCGAACCAACGGGCATCAACCGTTCCAAGACGCGGCGATGGCGGTTCAGCGCGGCATTGAACCGTCCGATGGCCTCGCCCAGCCCTGGGTTATCGCCGAACGGATTCGCCCGCGCGTTCATCCAGTGATGGACGCGAATGCCGCGAACGCCACCGACCAGTGCGCTCCACGCGAGCATCTCGAACTCCCTCCCGTCCATTTCACAACCGCCGCCAAACCGTTCGGGAATCCAGACGACAGGACGCGGTGCAACAGCCGCAACCCACCTACCGACGAAATCCACCTCCTCGTCCATGTAGCGATTCGGTGAGGTTCCCCAATGCAGGCGATAGGGCTTGAGGAAGACGGCATCGGCCAGCGGCGCGTAGATGGAACACGTTGACGGATAGAGTGCCGTGCAAAAGTCAATTCCACAGAGCGCCTTGGAATGTCGCCGCGCCTCGCAAATCCGCGCGGCAACGGCCGCCTGCGCCGAATGCCCGCAGACACCCGCCCGCGCATCGTCGCACACGACGTCTATCGGAAGCCGTCGAATGCGAAGGGTCTCATCAAAACCAAAGCGATTGCGTTCCTTCCTCGGCAGAGGGCGCGTCTCGTCCCATCCATCCGGTGCCACCGTCAAGACGCCAAGCAACGCCCGCACGAACCCAAAACAGGTCGCCCCGCCGGGGAATGCCAGTTCGACCAACAGGGAATTCCCCTCATGAACAGGGGCTGGAAGTGCCGCAACCACAGCCCCTGCACGTCCCGCATCCGCCGGGCGCAAGTTGCGGAACGGAACCGCCGCGCCGTTCACGGTGACGGACAGTGGCGGAAGCCCGGGCGAATAGGCAACCGAGATCTCCCGTCCGTCGCCCGTCACACCGAGATGCCGAATCTGCCGCGCCCTCGGGTGATAGGGCGGAACAGTCACACGGAGCATCCGTCCGTCATCGGTCTTCAGGCGAAGCCGTCGGTTTCGTGCCCGCCCCACGGCATTGAGCTGGAAGACCACGGACTCGCCCGGGGCAATCCTCGGGGATGGATAGAACTGCCACCAGCGGGCATCTGCGAGGAGCGGCGGCGGGATGCGCGGCGGTTCGTGGCGTGCGCCCTCGACACCGAACGCATCCAACGCCTGCGTCCGATTCCGACGCGGAGGCGGCAGAACGATGCCGTCCAGTTCTGCCTCGGTCATGCGCACGACCGCCCCTCCACGGTTCTTCAGCAGAACCTCCACCGTCAAGTCCATCTCACCTCCACCCGATGACGCGTACTGAACTCCCCCCACAAAGACATCCGCCGCCGTGTCCCGTTCTTGGCGCGGGCTGTCCTCGTGTGCCTTCGGCCGGCAGGCACAGATGCCCAGAAAGACGGCGGCCGCACAAAGCAATCGAACGGACATCCTCATGGCTGAACGAATGAAAGTTCCTGAGACGCGGGCCGAAGAAGCGGCAGCAGGGCCGTCACCTCCGAGGGCAATGGGCCTTCCGCATCCATCCAATTCGTCGTCTCCCCCGGGTCGGATGCCAAATCGTAGACCTGCATCGGGTGCTCAAAGGGGGCCTGTGCGACAATCTTCCAGCGGTCTGTGCGCACCGAACGAAGCCATCCGTAGCGCGGCGCAATCCGCGTCTCGGAGACAATGGGCGGCGCATTGGAATGTCCGGATCGCATGGCGGACACGAGACTCCGCCCCTGCCACAATGCCGGAATGGGCAGGCCCGCCAGGTCAAGGATGGTCGGGGCCACGTCAATCGTCCCAACGACTCCTTTCACCATCCGATTGGTGAAGCCGGCGGACAGTGCCAACGGAGGGCGAATCAGCAGCGGCACACGCAACTCATCATCACTCAGGTTGTTGCCATGCCCCGCAAAGCCACGCTCCCAGAATCCCTCGCCATGGTCACTCGCAAGGACAATAATCGCCTGCCGCCCTCGCTCCGTCCCGAGAATCCGCGTCACCAGGTTTGAAAGCGCGTGGTCGCAGAAGGCAATCTCCCCGTCATAGGCATCCACGGCACGACGGCGGACGAGCGGTGTCGCCCGCTCAGCTGGCCACCCATACGACCCCGGCGGCGGCGGAAGCCCATCGTCCGAGAAGAGCCGGTTGTAGGGAGCGGGCGGGCGAAAGTCCCAGTGGGCATCCATATAGAAGAGGAAAAGGAAGAGCGGCGTTTCGGGCGGTGCGTCTCGCCACCGTGACAGCCCGAGCCGTGTCATCACCGCCCCATCGGCGGCCGAGCAGCCCTCCGTGGCGCCGGGCAAGTCCACCCAGGCGGTTGCCGGCGACGCATCCCATACATCAAATCCTTTGCCGAACCCAAACCGCCGCGCCGTCATTGAGTTCGCCGTGACCCCAACCGTCCGATAGCCCGCCGTACGCAATGCCTCGGCAAGCGTTGTCAACGAGGCATCGTGGGGTTGCTCGGGCAAGACCCGCCGATGGACATCGGGCGGCACGGAGGTGAAGAACGACATCACCGACGGTTGAGTCCACGACCCAGCGGAAATCACCGTCTCAAAGCGAACAGATTCCGCCGCGAACGCGTCAATCCACGGTGTCGTTCGCCGCGTGTAGCCGTAGCAGCCGACATGGGACGCACGAAGGCTGTCAACCAAGATGAAAACGACATCCGGCCGGACATGGGCCGATGCCATCAGCGCACATCCGATGACCCACAAAAAGAACATCCCTTTCATTTTCAACCTCCTGACGATAAGAACGATTTCCATGCAGAGCATCACCGCCAGAAACAGCTCGGACGGCACGTGCAATGGTTGATGCTCTTGAATTTCTTTACCTTGAGCTTCGCAAGCGTCGCCTCATCCAATGAATCCAGCAGAACTTTTGTGAGGTAAACCTCATAGCCTTCCGTATTGTCGCTTTGCAGGAGGCTGCCAAGGTTCTCTCGCGTCACGTGAATGGTTAGGTGCCAATCTGGAGACAAAACGCGTCGCTTCAACCGTTCATCCTCAAAGGGCCTGTCAATCTTGCCCCGCACATACTGAAGATCTGGGAACTCAGCCAACCGCTCCGCGTTCAGCAGGCGACCGCCGACGCTCAGCACCCTCAGACCCTTGCACTGGACGACTTTCTGCACATCGAAGGCGGTGCACTCCCCAATGTATTCCGTCAACGGTGTGATGCCGCCGATGATGTCCGCACCGTTTTCAAGCCCCTCCGTGTGGACGGCACACCGCCTGACTCCTCCATTTGGATTGTATGCAACCTGAACAACGGCGCCAAAGACACCATGGCACCAAAGGTATTTCTTAATCCCCAACTCGGTCGGTCGCGTCTCCCGATACCAGTAATTGGCGAGTGCGAACCAGAGGATGGGGGCAAGGAAGACCACAAGCACAGATGTCCGCATCCAAATTGAGACAGGCCGAGCATTTCGCCCGACCCTAAGCCCTGGCGAGACCTTCCCAAAACGGTATCTCTTTTTCTTTTCCATCGATTCGCCTCCAAAGTTAATTTGCTTCCTTATCAGAGTCCTTTTGAGTCATTTTCTCCCAACATCCTAACGAACTCGTCTGGCCTTCTGGTGTCCGCGTAAATATGCAGAACAATGTTCGATTATCTGACCGCAGGCCCCTCTTCTCACTCACAAGAATCCGATTCTCATCAAGCTTCTCTATCCAGTAATTAGAACACTTCACAAACTCCAAGCGCTGATTAGCCCAACCATCCAAAGAGACCGACAAATCACCCTGAAGCAAATGAGGAGGAAGATTTGTCGCATTCCTAACAAGTTCGTGCAGCGAAAATGGAAATGTTCCGTGCCGATTCCAATACTCTTCACTCAACCGTCCAATGCGTTTTAAGACCATACAAGACACGCCCCGTTTTGCCGCGTTCAGCCGTCGCACCTTCAAATCCTTGGAACAAAGAGCGTTCTGGAGCATACACACCAAGACCAGTGCAAGCCCAACAAATGCAACATACTTAAAGAACTTTCCTTTTTCTTTCATATAGATTTTCTCATCTACCAAAGGGCATCACTTAAATACGTTCCGTCACCTGAATGCACCCGCTCCCTATTCATTGTATATCTCCCTTGCTTTATCGGCTCTATCAATCCACTCAACGGTCTCAAAGCCAGGATTTTCCCAAAATGCATCTGGTGTACGTTCGTTAATATGGAAGAATTCTTTTGCCTTCAGCCTTTCTAATGTCGTCTCATCCAGTAAATTCATCATCCGCCGAGACAGAAAAATTCCATACGCTTTTGTATTTTCGCACCTTAAGATACTGTCGATATTTCTCTCTGACACAAATATGGATAAATTCCATCCCGGCAATTCGACACGATGCCTGAGAGACTCATTCTCAAATGGCCTGTTGATGAATCCCGTAACTTGCTTAAGATTTGGGAAATCAACAAGCCGTTCAGCGTTTAGCAACCAGCAGACATTAAGGTGTTCCAAATTTCTACACTGGCTAATCTTCCGCACATCGAATGTAATGTTATACCCAGTATATCCAGTTAGCGGAGTTATATTTCCAATAATCTCCTCACTGATTGGAAGCATCCCCGAATGTATAGAACAGTCTCTGACCTCACCATCTAAGTAGTATGAGACATTGACAGAGGCATCATAAATACCATGCCACCACAGATACCTCACAACGCCAAACTCGGTAGGCCGATCTTCATGATACCAGTAATCGGATATGAAAGACCAGAGAATTGGAGTAGCAAAAACCGCAAATACCAAAATCTTTATCACACTGGACGTCGGACGCGCATTGCGCTCGATGCCATCAAGCGAAACCTTCCCAAAACGATATCTCTTTTTCTTATTCACCAGCGCATTCTCCAAAAATATTCATCAAATAATGCTGCCAACTGGAAATTCCGTGCCCATCGCTATGCACCATCCTTCGTCAGTCCAGGAACCTTATCTCATACCTCTCTCGCCACCCGGCCGCATCCCATCCTTTTGCATCCCGTCTCACATAGACCTTGCACTCCTTCGGCAGGATGTCATAACCGTCCACTTCCGGGGCATCGCCCATGAACCTGGCCGTCAAGAGCCGCGGACAATCCCAAAAGCATCGTTCCCCAATAAACTTGACGGACTTGGGAACCGTTATGCTCGTCAGATTGGTGCACGAGAGAAAGGCCATTGGCCCAATCGCCTCAACACGGGGACCCAACTCTATCCGCGAGGCCTGATTACCAAAGAGTCCCCCTCCATAAATCAGCCTAACTTTCGATGGAAGCCGGATGCTATCATTCCCGGTAACCGACGGGTATCGAACCAACGACTCCCCCGTGGCGTTATAAAGCGCCCCCCCCGTTGACGAATACTCCCTATTGCTATTCACTACGCCAATATCCCGCAAACCTCGGCATCCAATGAGTGCCAGATTGATGTCACCATCAACAAACTCAGGCAACAACAGACGCTCAAGTCGCGCACAATTCGCAAAGACAGCACTATCCACAGTGAGTATCGACCCCTCATTGAACGACACCCGGCTCAGACTTTTGCAATCCCTAAAACTACCATCTCCCAAAGAGACAGATCCGCCAAAAAACTCGATGGATTCCAACTGCCCACAGTAAGAAAAGGCATTTCTCCCCACATGAAGCACTACACATCCCCCCATCGCGATTACACGGCGGAGCCGCCCACATCGACGAAATGCATTCTCACCAATACGAATCAGGTTTGAGGGGAACTGAAGGTCCGTAAATTCACCGCGCCCCTCAAAAGCCCCGGGAGCGATTGAACGCACCCTCTTCCCGCCAATAACTTCCGGAATGCGAAGAGTCTCCCCCTGGGGCAGTGCACCGGCGCCCACAATGCAGACCCCGCCACCAATCTCACCTTGCTTTACACGCCAAACACCTAATTGCGCTTCCTTACCAGCCGTCGCCGGGCAAAGTCCGCACAATCCTGTCACAAGTAATGTAGCTATCACCAACTTCATTTGAACTTCTCCATATTCAGCAGTAATATCTTTGGCGCATACCCCGCGTCCCCATCAACAAGCACGCGTCAACTGGCAGATCCCCCTGAAGATATCCTTACAATTGGAACAAGAGCGCCTCGCATATCCCTTATCTCCCCTCCCTCCATGAATTCACGCTCGCTTTTTATTCCCTTGATCTTTTCGGAAAACCACCTGTCCGCAAGCCCCTCGACCTTAAGCCATCCCTTAATAACTGCATGTGCTCCCGATGGCAAGCAAATGAAAATCTTCCCATTGTCACAATCTGGATAAGGGACAATACTCACAAAGACTTTAAACCTCACCAATTCACCATCCGCAAAGTAGGCGTTGCATCCATACGCCTTGTCCGACTGGAGTCTCCTGCACACCCCATCATACGAAGTGAACAGAGGTACATAAAATCCGATGTAGATCAACAGTCCACAAAGTGAAATAATTCCGAATGATAATACTGTCCGTCTCCTATTCACTTGTCCTCCCTTCCAAATATTGTCACGCGGTTTTCGTACAACTTGACTTCACAGCCCGTCTTTTGTTCTAATCTTTTCTTCAACAATTGATTTTTTCCGATATAACACGAACGCAATTCCAATGTGCACTTGTCACAAAACTTAATCTCAGAAAACATATTCGACAATTGATTGGAAAGGACATCCTCTATAAGAGTATCTTTTCCCCAATAAACTAATGCAGCATTGTTTCCTTCCGAATACCCGTGCATAATCACCATCAGATTCTTCACACATTCACATTCTGTCAAATGAGAGTTGGGATTAAAATCATCAACTGATGCCGTGGTATCATCACCAATTAGCAATCCCGCCCAAAACTCAGCCCAATCAAACCCTTCCTTATCACTTACATAAGTCAAAGAAACCCCCTTCATCTTTTTCCCATTTCCCAGCGAACACCCCAACTCATCGATGTTGTCAATTGGGTCGTTGCCGCAGAAGGCGTAGAGGTTCGCGCCGCCGTCAACGCCGATGGGGTCGCGGCCGAGCCAGGCGCCGTGGATCGGGTCGTAGTGCCGCCAGTCGTAGTAAATAAGTCCCGTCTCGTCGTCCGCGTACTCCGACGAGAAGCGGAACGGGTTGCGCCGCGCGAGCGGTCCCTCCGACACGAGCGTCGCGCCGAACGCCGCGTACGCGTAGCGGGCTGCGACCTCCCCCGTCCCCGCGTCGACGAGCGCGGCCACGTTGCCATTCGCATCGTGCGCGTAGAGGTACGCCCGGCCGTCCGCCGTTTCAACGAAACCATTATATCCTACTAGAGTCAAGCCCAAAGTCCTCTTTATGGCAATGCATTGCAAGATCAACATACCATATTGCTTTTCAACTCTTACAAACAAATACACTATAATGTCACCTTACTTAGATAGAATAACAAATAACCACTTTCGTTCCTAACTACTAACAGTGTACTTGCCTCAAGCGAATAGTGCCTAATCTCTTGAATGTTTCCCAATGTGATATTTTCCAGTGCCGAGACTCTTCTGATAGCCTCAACCACTGATGATTCTCCTGATGCATCTTCAGCCAAACCCCACGACGGAACAACACCCTCAAACGAGAAAACAGCCTCTGCCTCTCGGAATAATCTTCCGCCTATGCATTTAAGTCTCGCGCTGGGGATATGGGATACTCTCTCAATTTCTCGCTTCATATCAGTTAAACTTGGACCAACGATCAAGGCGGTAAAGAGAAAAAAGCCGAACAGGACAATGGTAAGAAACAAGAATAAAAAGGCGATCACAAATCTTCCCTTGATGAGAGCCACTACCGAAAAGAGAAGTTCCAGCGCAACACAAACCAACAGCAGACTCGGCAGGGCGAACTGCAAAATCCCCGAACACTTACTTGTAGCCGAAAGGGGAAACGAGAAAATAACAGTCATTAATCCGCAAAACCCCATAACAACTGGGAATAAGGTCAAACCGCTTAACCCTATTCTCTTTATTTTCAGATTTATGTTCTTGCCAATCGCCAACCTGTTTATTTGCAACATTTGCATTCTCCTTTCCCTGTAATCTTCCAACTTGCCCTCTTCACTCTCCTTAAACTTGCCGCCCATGAGAAATACTTGCCTATCCACCCATCGTCCTTTCCAACGCCGAGCGTATCCTCTACATACATTAGCGTTTCCCAGCCGAATGTCCGCTTACCCTTAAAACATGGCCCATCGTATTGGATGGTAACTGGCGTAACATAATCTATCGCAAATCGACCAAGAACAGCAACTGTAGACCAATTGTTCTGAAGTTCATCTCCAAACTCACTTTCATTTCCACCTGCGGGATATTCCCAAGGTATCATTCCTGGAGCACCGGGAGTAATAGCCACTCGCCCACTTTTGCCCATGATTCGACTCCCATTAATTGATTGGCTACTACAATCAACAGCATCATTGATTTCTTCTGTAAATCTCCTCCTTGCCTCTTTTAGCCATCCAGCATAACGTATTGCAAACCACTTCTCCTCATGAAATGGCTTCGCACTCGAACCAAATTGGTCAAATACTTCCGGTACTTTACCAACATCATAATCATCTTCCTGAAAAAAAGGGCTCGGATGCATAATTGGGTATATGAAAGCCCCATTACTGTCGAAAAAGTTAATCGGGTCGTTGCCGCAGAAGGCGTAGAGGTTCGCGCCGCCGTCAACGCCGATGGGGTCGCGGCCGAGCCAGATGCCGTGGGTCGGGTCGTAGTGCCGCCAGTTGTAGTAGACGAGTCCCGTCTCGTCGTCCGCGTACTCCGACGAGAAGCGGAACGGGTTGCGCCGCGCGAGCGGGCCCTCCGCCACGAGCACCGCGCCGAACGCCGCGTACTC
>JBNMKZ010000041.1:0-22591 GCA_050874585.1 Verrucomicrobiota bacterium
CGGCCCTCCCCCATGGGGGAGGATGGAGGAATGTCCTTCCCCTTGATGCTGTACGACTAATTGACCATATTCCCCTGTCATCCCATTGTAAGAGTAGATGCCCATACCCTATGGGCATCTACTTTGCCAATCCACAAGCTGAAGATTTATTCAAAATTTTTACGAGACCCCATTGACGAGCGGCGCGTCGTTTTGGTATACTATCCAACCAATCACACAGGCCAGGTTAGCACAGTTGGTAGTGCGGCTCATTCGTAATGAGCAGGTCGGGGGTTCGAATCCCTTACCTGGCTCCAGCTACTCAGATGGCGGGAGTAGATCAATTGGTTAGATCATCAGATTGTGATTCTGAGGGTTGCGGGTTCGAGTCCCGTCTCCTGCCCCAAGTGAAGTAAGTAAGGAAGCAGACCGTGACTGTCGTTCAATCTCTTATCGATTTGCAGGAAGTTGACGGGCGTATTCGTGAGCTCGAACACGAATTGAAGGACCTCCCCCGCCGCAAGGCTCAGGAAATGGCGCGTTTGGAGGGCGTTAGCATGAATCTCACGGCTGCCAAGGCGAACCAGGAGTCCGCCAACAACCGTGTGAAGGGCTATGAGGAGGATGCGAAGGCCCTTCGTGAGAAGATTCAGCAGTTGAAGACCGCGCAGGCGGGGCTTAAGACGAACAAGGAGTACCAGCAGTACTCGGTGCAGATTGATCTCGTGACGCACGACCTTGAGACGACCGAGAACAGCCAGGTTGCCGCGATGGACGATTTGCCGTCGGCAGAGGATCGCATCAAGAAGGCGCAGGAGAAGTACGATGCCGAGAAGAGCGGCGTGGATGTGCTCTGTGCCGAGATTGACGAGCGGATCGCGGCGGTTGAGGCCGAGTTGAAGGAGGCTCAGGCTGAGCGTGCCGAGAAGGCGAAGCTTGTCACGAACCCGAAGTTCATGCTCTACTACGAGCGCCTGCGCACGAAGCGGTGGCCGGTTGTCGTGCCCCTCACGCACGAGGGCGTGTGCGACGGGTGCCATCTCGTCCAGCCGCCGAGCGTCTCGCAGCTCGTCGACCACAATGCGGATCTCGTTGCCTGCACGATGTGCGGCCGAATCCTCTATCGTGACTGATTGAATTTCCCCTGAGGTGACGTGCGGAGGAACTGGTCGCTGCCGCAAGGCAGAGGAAAGTCCGGACTCCACAGGGCGGAGGATCCGTCTGCAATGGACGGAGGGTGCGGAGAAACTCCGCACGACGGAAAGCGCCACAGAAAACAGGTAGCCCTTGCGGGTGATAGTGAAAAGGCGGGGTAAGAGCCCACCGGCGCACCCGAAGCGATGCGCGTCAAGGCAAGCCCTCCTCGGAGCAAGATCAAATAGGGAATCGACGGGCGGCCCGTCCGGTTGGCTTCGGCCATGAGATTCCGGGTTGATTGCTCAGATGAATGACCGGTTGACACACAGAATCCGGCTTATCCGCCGCACGTCACTTCAGGGGGTTTTTGTGCAATCAAATTCACCCCCTTGCGCATTTCGGCACAAATTTGGTAAAATATAGGCTTCCACGCCCAAAGACGGGGTGGACGCGGCAGAAAACCGCGATCGTAAACAAACTGAAAAGTTAGTGCAGAATGGCAATTCGTAAACCTACGCCTCCTACCGAGCGTTCGGCCGCCATGGCCGAGATGCTGACCGCAGCGGGGCAGGAAGCAAAGTTCAAGAACGGGAGCCTCATCGAGGGCACCGTCAGCGCCGTCAAGGACGACGAAGTTTTCATCGACATTGGTTACAAGTCCGAGGGCGTGGTTCCCCTTGAGGAGTTCGGCGAGAACGCCGAGGTGAAGCCGGGTGACAAGGTCACCGTGATGCTTGTTCAGCTTGAGAACGACAAGACGGGCATGGTTGAGCTTTCCAAGCGCCGTGCCGACGAGAAGATTCGCTGGGAAAAGATCCTCGCTCGCTATGTCGAGGGTTCGGTCGTTACCGGTACGATCAAGTCCGCCGTCCGCGGTGGTTTGCTCGTTCAGATCGACGATGTCGAGGCGTTCCTGCCTGGTTCCCAGGTTGAGGTCACGCCGGTCAAGGAGCTTGAGCCCTATGTCGGGCAGACGTTCGATTTCAAGGTCATTAAGATTTCGAACGAGCGCCGCAACCTCATCGTCTCGCGTCGCGAGCTCATCGAGGGTGCGCTTGCCGAGAAGAAGGCCGAGCTGCTCGCCTCGCTCCAGAAGGGCGAGATTCGCAAGGGCCGCGTGAAGAACATCACCGATTTCGGCGCGTTCGTCGACTTGGATGGTCTCGACGGTCTTCTCCACATCACCGACATGAGCTGGGGCCGCATCAAGCACCCGAACGAACTGCTCAAGGTTGGTCAGGAGCTTGACGTCATGGTCCTCGACGTGGATCGCGAGCGCGAGCGCGTGTCGCTTGGTCTCAAGCAGACGATGCCCAATCCGTGGGATGCGATCCAGGATCAGTTCCCGGTCGGTTCGCGTGTCGAGGGCAAGGTTGTCAACCTCGCCCCGTACGGTGCGTTCGTCGAGATTGCCCCCGGCATCGAGGGCCTCGTTCATATCTCCGAGTTCAGTTGGACGAAGCGCGTCGCCCGTGCGAGCGACATGCTCTCCGTCGGTGACACCGTTCAGGTCGTCGTCCTCTCGGTTGACGTTGAGAACCAGAAGATTGCGCTCGGCATCCGTCAGACCCAGGCCAACCCGTGGGACACGGTTCAGGAGCGCTTCCCGGTCGGCTCGAAGGTCAAGGGCAAGGTCCGCAACTTCACGGCGTACGGTGCGTTCGTCGAGCTCGAAGAGGGCATCGATGGCATGATTCACGTCTCGGACATGAGCTGGACGCGCAAGATCAACCACCCGTCGGAGTGCCTGCAGAAGGGCGAGGAGGTCGAGGCGGTTGTTCTCGACGTCAACGCGAAGGAGCAGCGCATCTCGCTGGGCCTCAAGCAGGCTCAGACCGATCCGTGGGCGGAGATTGCGACGAAGTATCCCGTTGGCATGGTTGTCAAGGGCAAGGTTTCCAAGATCGCCTCGTTCGGTGCGTTCATCGAGCTTGAGGACGGCGTGGACGGCCTTGTGCACATCTCGCAGATCAGCGACCAGCGCGTCGAGAAGGTCAAGGATGCGCTTGAGGTCGGTCAGGAAGTTGAGGCCCGTGTGGTCAAGGTTGACCGTGGCGAGCGTCGCATCGGCCTGTCGATTCGCGCGATGTCGATGACTGAGGACGAAGTCAAGGCCCTTGAGGCTGAGGCAGCGGGCGAGCCTGTTGCGCCCGTTTCGGCGAAGAGCGCTGGCAGCGAGAACCTCGGTGGACTTTCCGCCGCGTTCGACAATGCCTTCGCGAACGTCGAGTGGCAGCCCGGCAATTGAGAACAATCAAGCGAAAGGAACTGAAAAATGTCCAGAGTTTGTGATATTTGCGGTAAGGGTCCTTCGGTCGGCAATGTCGTCGTCCGCAAGGGTTCGCCTAAGTACAAGGGCGGCATCGGTCTCCACACGACGGGGATTACGAAACGCCGCTTCCTTCCGAACCTGCAGTCCATCCGTGCGACGGATGGCAAGGGCAACGTGAAGCGCATGTGCGTCTGCACGCGTTGCATCAAGAACGGCAAGGTCACGAAGGCCTAAGGCAATTCAACAGTAATTAACAACTAAACTAAGGAGTAAACCAAAATGGCAATCAAAGTTGGTATCAATGGATTCGGCCGTATCGGGCGGATGGTCTTCCGCGCGGCGGTTGAGAACTTCGCGAACGACATCGAAGTGGTCGGCATCAACGACCTCCTCGATCCGGATTATCTCGCCTACATGCTCAAGTTCGACTCCGTGCACGGGACGTTCAACCACGACATCAAGGTCGAGGGTTCGACCATGATCGTCGATGGCAAGAAGATCCGCCTCACGGCTGAGAAGGATCCGACCCAGCTCAAGTGGAACGAAGTCGGTGCCGAGATCGTCGTTGAGTCGACCGGTCTCTTCCTCACGGACGAGAAGGCCCGTCAGCACATCACGGCTGGTGCCAAGAAGGTCATCATGAGCGCGCCTTCGAAGGATGCGACCCCGATGTTCGTCTATGGCGTGAACCACACGACCTACGCTGGTCAGGACATCATCTCGAACGCGTCCTGCACGACGAACTGCCTCGCCCCGATCTCGAAGGTCCTCAACGACACCTTTGGCATCAAGCGCGGTCTCATGACCACGATTCACGCGGCGACGGCGACCCAGAAGACCGTCGATGGCCCGTCCAAGAAGGACTGGCGCGGTGGCCGTGGCATCCTTGAGAACATGATTCCGTCCTCGACGGGTGCGGCGAAGGCCGTCGGCAAGGTTCTCCCGGCCCTCAACGGCAAGCTCACGGGTATGTCCGTGCGCGTCCCGACCTCCGACGTCTCGTTCGTCGACCTGACGGCCGAGCTTGAGAAGCCGGCGACCTACGAGGAAATCTGCGCGGCGATGAAGGCTGCCAGCGAGAAGTGCGTGTGCGAGGGTGGTCTCGCGGGCGTCCTCGGCTACACCGACGAGGCCGTCGTCTCGACCGACTTCCGCAACTGCCCGAAGACCTCGATCTTCGACGTCAAGGCTGGTATTCAGCTTGACCCGACCTTCGTCAAGGTCTGCGCGTGGTACGACAACGAGTGGGGCTACTCGAACAAGGTTCTTGAGATGGCCCGCGTCATTGCGAAGTAAACGCATCTGCGCTTGACGCAGAAATGAGGACTCCGTCGGCTCTGTCGGCGGAGTCCTTCATTTTATGCTATAATACGCGCATTATGAACATTGTTATTTTGCTGGGTGCCCCGGGTTCGGGGAAGGGTACGATCGCGGGCAAGCTTGCCAGCGAGCATTCGGAACTGAAGCATGTCTCGTCGGGCGACCTGTTGCGTGGGGCCGTTGCGAAGGGAACGGAGGCCGGCAAGGCGGCGAAGGGCTTCATGGAGGCCGGTAAGCTCGTCCCGGATGAGCTGATTGCCACGATGATTAAGGATGTCATTGCCGAGACGACGGGTGATGTGACGATGCTGTTGGACGGCTTTCCGCGCAATGTGGCCCAGGCTGAGATCCTTGAGAAGACGGGCGCGGCGGTTCGCAGTGCCGTTCTTGTGGATGTCCCAGACTCGATTATCCAGGATCGCATTGCGGGTCGTCGTACGTGCCCGAAGTGCAAGGCCGGTTATCACGTCAAGTCGCTTCCGCCGAAGGTTGAGGGCGTTTGCGACAAGTGCGGTGCCGCGCTCGTCATCCGCAAGGACGACAACCCTGAGACGGTGGCCGACCGTCTGGTCGTCTATCATCGTGAGACCGAGCCGCTGATTGCCTTTTACAAGGCGAAGGGGCTTCTCCGCACGATTGACGGTAATCAGGACCTTTCGAAGACTTCCGCGGCGTTTCTCGCGGTGATGTGACCGATGAAGGTAGACATCAAGTCAAAGGCCGAAATCGACCAGATGCGCGAGGCGTGCCGGATGAGCGCGGAAATCCGCGACATCTGTGCGGGAGCCGTCGCGCCAGGGGTGACGACGGGCGAGATTGACGACCTCGTCGTCGCCTACTGCAAGAAGCACAATGTCCGGGCGAGTTTCTACAACTACGGGGGCTTCCCCGGGCATATTTGCGTCTCGCTAAACGATGAGATTATCCATGGCATTCCGAGTCACGACCGCGTCATTATGCCGGGTGATCTCGTGAAGACGGATGTCGGTATCTTCACCCACGGTTTCAATGGCGACACGTCCCGGACGGTTGCGCTCGGGGTAACGGATCCTGAGGTGTTGCGCCTTGTGGATGTGACGAAGCGGTGCCTTCGTGCCGGAATTGAGGCGGCGGGTCCTGGCGTTCATCTTGGTGATGTCGGCTATGCGATTCAGCGCGTGGCGGAAGAGGCGGGCTTTGGCGTGGTGCGTGACTGGATTGGGCACGGCGTGGGCCGTACCGTCCACGAGGATCCCGAAGTGCCGAACTACGGGAAGCCGGGGACGAAGCTTGTGCTCCGTCCGGGTATGACGATTGCCATTGAGCCGATGATTACGATGACCAAGCAGGGCGAGCGGACGGAAGTTCTTGAGAACGACTGGACGGTCGTCACGCGTGATCGTTGCCTCTCGGCGCACTTTGAGCATACCGTTGCCATTACGGACGATGGGTGCGAAATCTTGACTTTACCGGCGGACTATCCCTGAAGTTCCAAGGCCCGAAGGCGCTGAGGTCGAATGGCGGCTGATTGCCTTGGGATGGATGGTCCGTTCGGTTTTTTGAATGGAAGCAGGCTCCAACCGATGAAGATTCACTTCTATGCGAATACGGGCAAGCCGCAGGCGCAGGCGGCGCGGGTTGCATTGGCATCCCGTGCCGTCGGGTTGGGGCTTCAGATTGCCGAGGATGAACCGGGCGATGTCGTCGTGGCGCTTGGGGGGGACGGTACCTTCCTGAAGGCGGTGCACGAGTACCCGCAGACGCCCGTCCTCGGACTAAACCTCGGTGGCCTTGGCTACCTGTCGAGCGTCGAGGAGCGGGACTTCCCCCATGCGCTCGAAATGCTGGTTCGCGGCAGATACCATGTCTCCGAGCGGACGATGATGACCGTCCGCAAGCGGGGCGAGGAATCCGTCTCGCGAACGGCCCTGAACGATGTGGTCATCGTTCGGGAGATGTCGGGCCACGCGGCAGTCCTTGACTTGACGGTGGACGGGCGCATGGCGGCGCGCTACATGGCCGACGGGCTTGTCCTTGCAACGCCGACGGGTTCGACGGCCTATTCGCTTGCCGCCGGCGGACCGGTCCTGATGCCAGACTCTGGGAGTTTCGTCGTTACGCCGATGAATCCGCATGCGCTGGGAATCCGGCCGATGGTGGTCGGGGACTCGGCTGTCTTTACTGTCACGTCTCGTCCTCGGGCGAATGGGCGCGTCGAGAGGATTGGCGTCTATGCCGATGGCGAAAACAGTTTTGGACTGGATGCGGGCGAATCGGCCGAAATCGTCCGTTCTCCGCACGGGGCGCTCATGCTGGAGCTCGACGGATACGAGCCTTATGAGGTAATGGCGCGTAAGCTCGGATGGAGTGGGTCGAGCGCGAGTGTTTGATGAATTTAAAGGAAAGGGATTCGAAATGGCGGAATTGATTGTTGCACTGGATGTTCAGACACGGGAAGAGGCGGTCGCCCGGGTGAAGGCGATTGGTGAGGCCGTCGACTTCTACAAAATTGGGCTTGAACTCTTTACGGCTGAAGGTCCAGATGTCGTGAAGGCGGTGCGTGACCTTGGTAAGCGCGTCTTCCTTGACCTCAAGTTCCACGACATTCCGCGCACGGTGGAACGTGCCGTACGTTCGGGCGGCAAACTGGGCGTTGATTTGATGACGATTCATTCGGTGGGTGGCCGTGCGATGATTCGGGCGGCGGCCGATGCTGCGGCGGAGTTTGGCGAAAGGGGTCCGAAAATCTTGGCTGTGACAGTCCTGACATCGCTGGACGCGGCAGATTTGGAGGATGTCGGCATCTGTGGGCGCACGCCGGCCGAGCAGGTTCGCGCGATGGCGAAGTTTGCAACCGAAAATGGGGCGCATGGCCTCGTCTGCAGTCCGAAGGAGGTCGGCGCACTCTCGTCGATGCTGCCGAAGGGGACGCTGTTCATTACGCCGGGCGTTCGGCCGGCCGGTGCGGCGGTTGGTGATCAGAAACGGGTGGCGACACCGGCCGAGGCCGTGCGAGATGGGTCGACCCATCTCGTCGTCGGGCGTCCGATTCTTGCAGCGCCGGATCCAGTGGCGGCGGCACGAGCGATTTTGGCGGAAATGCGCGGATGAGGGAGATAGCAGAATACGACCTTCATCCGCATGGTGCGCGGGTTGACGAGGCCCTGGCGCGGTTAGATCGCATCATTTCTGCCGCGCGGGCGGGCGGTCCGCGTCTTTTTGCCGTCATCACGGGGTACGGTTCAAGCGGCGGTACGGCTATGATCAAGTCGTCCGTGCTTGCCGCGTGCCGACGGTATGCTCGGCAGCACCACATCCGGGGATTTTTGGACGGCGAATACGCGGGGGATATGTTCTCGCCCCAGTTTCTTGCATTTCCGGATGTCTGCGAGATTCCCGTTTACTACAAGCGGTCGCCCAATCCGGGTATTATTTTTATTTGCGTCTAAGCGTTTGGGACATCCCGTTTTGTCCCATTTCGTGTCAACTTCTTTTCTGATTGTTCAGTAGTCTGAACAGGGTAATCCTGTATATGATTATTCTGTCTGTTATTTTGTCGAATAATGTCGTTTACCCCCCCCTATTCACTTTGTTGAATGAAAAGCGTAAAATCTCCGCCTATCGGTTCGGTGTCAGGCGGATGAATCTGCGGACATTTGTGACGCGGCGTTTCGTGTCGTGCCTGTAGGACGGTTGATTCGGACGATGCAAGAAAAGGTAAAGATGAAACAGAGAACGATACTGGCCCTGGCGTTTGGATGCCTGGCCGCGCTCCTCTCGGCAACGGGTCGGGCGGATGGGGAGACGACAGCCGTTGCAAAGGTCGGTGAGGTCGAGTACACCGCGCTTCAGGAGGCGATTTCTGCCGCGCAAGCAGGTGAGACGGTGACAATGCTTGCGGATACGAAAATTACCGCACCAGTTGCTGTCGCGGCAGGACAGGCGATTGTGCTCGACCTGAACGGAAAGTCGATTTCTGGTTCGGTGAACGCCGTTTTCACGATTGACGCGGGCGCGGCACTGACGGTGAACGATTCGGGAACGGGCGGTTCGGTCAGCACGGACAAGGCCTACTCGGTGGGCCTTCAGAATGACGGAACGCTTGTTGTGAATGGCGGCTCCTTTACGGCTTATTATGGTGCCCTTTGTCTGAAAGGTGGTTCCACGACGACCGTGAACGGCGGCACGTTCAGCAGTAGCACGGATCGCTATGGGATGTACTACTGGTATGGCTCTAACAATCAACTGCTGAAGGTGACGGTCAACGGTGGCACATTTGACGCGGTTGATACGAATGTGAATGGAGTGACGCTGGAAGTTTATGGCGGATCCTTCAAGAGCGACCTCTCGAAGTTTTGTCCGGCGAAGGGCGGGGCGACCTACGAGACTGTGAAGGATGAGACGACGGGGCTTTATGTCTATACGATGGTCTCCGCGCCATCAAGTTATGTGGAGACTGCGAGCGGAAATGTGACGATTTCGGATGTCGATGCTCTCCGCTGGTTTGTGAAGGTCGTAGAGAAGGGGACGACCTTTTCGAAGAAGACCGTCTCGCTTGCGGCGGATCTTGACCTCTCGGAGGCGGCCTGGTCGCCCATCGGTGGCAAGTTCTCGGGGACCTTCGACGGTGCGCGGCACACGATTCGCGGCGTGCGTGTATCCGCTCAGAGACTTGGTTACAAGATGGGTTTCTTCGAGACGCTGGTTTCGGCGACGATCAAGAATGTGACATTTGAGGGTTTGTCGATTGAAGACGAGAATGTCAACATCATTGGCGGCGTTGCGGCATATGCCTACGGCGACTGCACGTTCCGCAATGTGCACATCAAGAATGCGAAAGTGACTGGATTCGCAAAAGTTGGTGGAATCGTTGGTCTGGCGGCCGATCCGGGTAGCTACACGACATTCGCCAACTGCTCGGTCGAAAATGCCGCGTTGACGGGTGAGTACAATGTCGCTGGGTTCTGCGGCCTTTCGCTTGGTACGGTTTTGACCGATGAATCGTGGGTGAGCGGCCTGACGCACACCTTCCTCCCGAACGATTCGGATTTCACGGAGGTCGTTCAGGTCAATGACATCGTGGCGTGTGACGGTAGCGCGAAGACCTGCCTCGGGACAGGTACGCCCGTTGTCGGCGAATATCGTCCGAATCTGGCTGGAGGTGTCTATTACGCCTATTCAGCATGGTCGGACTTCTACAATGCGTATGGTGACTCAAGCCACGACTGTGCGCTGGAGAATACGCAGGCGTACCTGATTGCCAATTCCGAACGGGTGAACAACGCCGTGGCGCAGGTCGGGGAGAAGACATATGCAAATCTTGGGGATGCATTTTCGGCTGTTGAGGCGGGTGGAACGGTCAAGTTGCTGTCAGACATCGTCCTTGCAGGCCCGGGAGGCACGTTTTACAATGTCGTCGATGGCGTGACGATTGACCTTAACGGACATGACATTGACGGCGCGTTCGTTGGGCAGAACGTCGCCGACCCTGCGGCACTTGGCCTGAATGTCGGGGTGCAGGGTTCGTCGGGTGTCATCACCATCGCCAACGGTGCCGAAACGCCCTCGGTCATCTCTGGTTTTGTTCCGATGCTCGTCGCTTCCTACTACGGCGACCCGTTGGAGGTGAGGATTGGCGATGGTATCGAACTGTCTGCTAAGGAAGGTGGCGTGGGCAACGGCATCAAGCTCGACAGCAATGTCTACAGGGTGCGGACGACGCGCAGTGAGGGATATTTCACGAACGGCGGCTTCGCGGCAGTTGTGAATGGTGAGGCCCGCATTTACGAAGACTTCGCGTCCGCGTCGGATCGTGCGGACGATACGACGGCCATTCTCCTGAACGACTACACGGGCGACCAGTCGGTGATGGTCAAGAAGAACGGACAGGGGAACGCGGCCTTTACGCTGGACTTGAACGGCAAGACCTACACCTACACGGGGTACAATGGCTATGGCATTGTGGGCCTGAACTGTGCGAAGAGTCTGACCGTCAAGAACGGACGGCTCGTGAACACGAATACGGGCCTTTAGGCGGGAGTCAAGCTGGAGGCTTCGGGGGCGAGCGTAACGCTCGATTCCGTCGAGGTGGAAGTGGCCGGCACATACGGCCTTGCCACGAGCGGAACGGACAAGAACTGCACGATTACCCTTCAGAATGCGACCGTTCATGCGCCCAACGGCGTGGGCATCTACTTCCCGAGCACAGGGGCGCTGACGATTGAAGGTGGCGAAATTGCCGCGCAGACGGGTGTTCAGATTTGCGCCGGCGCCCTCACAATCAAGGGCGAACCGACGATTACGGCGACAGGAACGGGAACGCCGACCATCGGCAAGGACGGGGCGATTGTCGACGGCGCGGCAGTTGGTTCAGAACGAGGGCGGGCGAATCTTCGGAAGGAGGTTCGCCCGCCTACTTGCAACTGATAAAAGTTGTAGTTAGAACTCAAGCGAGTTGCAAGTGGAACTCAAGAAAGTTGCAGTTGCGGCGCGGCAGATTGGAAGGGGCCAGGAGGACACGGAAAGGGAGAGTTGGCGTTCTGATGCGCATCGCGGCAGTTTGTGGTGCGCACGACAGATGTCTGGGATGCGCACAAGTCGGTTGTGTCGTGCGCACCTTTCTTGCCACACAACGAGTCGCGTCGAGGTTGGGGGATTTCGGGCTTGAGAATTGGTTTTTGTCGTTTTTCTGCTGTTGTGCACGATGGGGGCAAATATGCTATAATCCGTGTGTTGTCCTGAAGGGCTGCGAGGATGTCCCCGAGAGGGGACTGAGGTCGGGGCTTGACAAGAACTGGATGTCTTGGATTTGACTGGAAACGCAAGGAAATGACTGAAAAACTGCTGAAGGCGAAACGGCATACGGTCGCCCCGAGAAAGCGGGAGGTCGAGTTGCCGAAGAAAATAGTCCTCGTTGGGACTTACGCGGGGACGCAGCTTGAAGACTGGCCGGGCTATTACAACTATCCGATTACGAAGGGCGACAAGGTGGACGAGGCGGCTTGCCGAGAGGTCAACGAGATCTGGCTCTTCAAGGGAACACAGGAACCGCGTTATTTTGCAGCGGAGTTTGTTGGCATACGCACACGGGATGAACTGAAGTCACTCGGCTACCCGGCGAAGGGTCGCGGACATGGGGATGGCACATACCTTTTGTTCAAGGTTTCGAAGTCTTATGCGCTTGCGAACACAAGCGCGGCACTTGCGGCATCGGTCGAGCGCGTCATCGTGCGGACGCGGGACTTTGCGCGGTCACCAAAGGTTCGCAAGCAGTTGAAGGCCTACCTTGAATCCCCTGAGCGTAACGACCCGGATCTTGCGAACCAGTTGCCGAGCATCGTGACAGAACTGCCGCGGGATATCCTTCGCGTCTGCGATTCGGGTATGCAGATGGATTTTCTGGGCGTTCTTGAAGAATCGCATTCGCTTGACATTCCATTTCCACCGCCCCGGCATCCAAAGTTTACATTTATCGACTTGTTCGCTGGCATCGGGGGCATTCGGCTTGGCTTTCAGTTGAATGGCGGACGTTGCGTCTTTTCTTCTGAATGGGATCAGAATGCGGCAAAGACCTATTACTACAATTTCGGCGAACGGCCTTTCGGGGACATTCAGAAGATTGACCCGAGTTCACTTCCCGATTTTGACGTGCTCCTTGCAGGTTTTCCCTGTCAACCGTTTTCAATCATTGGGGACAAGGCGGGGTTCAATCATGAGACGCAGGGGACGCTGTTCTTCAACATTGAGAAAATTCTTCTGGCGAAAAAGCCTAAGGCATTTATGTTGGAGAATGTGCGAAACCTGATTGCGCATGATAAGGGGCGTACATTTAAGATTATCCTGTCACATTTGGAAAATGCCGGATATGATGTGCACTACAAGGTTTTGAATGCATTGGATTATGGTGTGCCACAAAAGCGGGAGCGCATTATTATTTGTGGGTTCAGAAAGCGCGTTAACTTTGAGTTTCCGCCGCCCGTGTCCTCAGACAAGAGAAAGACAGTTGCCGACATTTTGGATAGTGGTGCGGAGAATGACAAGTCTCTTTATGTGCGTCCGGCAATACGGCAGAGTCGCTTGGAGCGGTTGAGGGACAAGAAGTTCCCCCGGCCATACATATCACATGAAAATGTTGCGGGTTCGATTACTCCGCATCCTTTTTCTTGTGCCTTGCGGGCGGGCGCTTCAGCGAATTACATTCTAATTAACGACGAGAGAAGACCTTCGGCGCGTGAAATGTTGAGGATTCAGGGTTTCCCCGACGAGTTTAAGATTGTAGTGCCCTATGGTCAAGTCAAGCACCAGACGGGAAATAGCGTGGCAGTTCCCGTCATTCGCGCTGTGGCGGAACGGATGGTTGAGAAACTTAAGGATTTGTGAAAAGGAGTGTCGCTAATGTCGGATATGGTACAACCAAGACTGAGGAATGTGGACAAGTATCGGCCAGACTATCCGCTTGGGCAGTTTCCTCCCGGGTTTGCGGTTGAATTGGGTAAAGAACTCATCTATCTTTTGGCAACTCGCCAACCGCCAACACTTGAAGGTTCAGATTGGGAGCAGATCTTCGCCCGATGTATTGGTGCGGACTGGCGGCCTTCCAATGTTGGCCTTGATGATGTGCAGTTGCATCAGATGGCCTGGAGTGCGAAAACAATCAAGAACAAGAACCCGTTTAGTGTCAAGCATGTTCGTCTAATAAGCGGAAGGAACTCGCCGGACTACTCATTTGACATTGAAAATGTCCACACGGAAGAGCCAAACCGTCTTGGTGCGATGGTTCTTGGCATTTGGAATGCGCGAATGACGGATGTTCGCAAGAAGTTTGCGACGACTCGGACGGTTGTCTTGATAAAAGGGGAGGATCTCACTTCGGTTTCTGTTTTTGAGGAAGAAGCTTGCAAATTTCTGCCAGAAGACTACGAATGGGAGTGGAATCAAAAAGGGAATCTTGAGGGCTATGTCAAAGGGACGGATATCAAAAAGTTCACTTGGCAACCGCATGGTTCGCAATTCACTGTGATTACGAAAGTCCCGGAGGGGCGGCTCAAGCTTCGCATCCGGCAACCTCCGCATTTGGATCGCGAAGGTGTGCTACGGCAACTCAAGTTTGATCCGAGTTGGATTGAGATTGTCGACTGAGTTATGTGTTGATGTCTCGTGATTCTTTCCTATTTCCCGTGCGCACGAGGGATGCAGTATTGAATCACAGAACAAACGGAAAAACAGTTCCGTAAGCGCGGCAGTTCATATTTGCCGCGTTCCAACTGGTAGTCGGACTGTTCCTTCTCTTGTGCGCATCTCTGCGTAGTCGGTTTTTGGTATAATACCGCTTATGTATCAACCAGTGGTGGATTGTTGTAAGGTGGAAGGTTGGGTGGGTGAATGCGCGTGGCGCGGTTGCCCTCCTGGATGGTGCTCGTTCCCGTGGGAACTTGGCTCGGAGGTTGCACATCTTTTCGGAGGTGTCCTGCATGGCTAAGGTTCCCGATACCTCGGTCACTCTTCTGCGGGACTTGGCCTGTGACACCCAGCATGCACGGTGGGGTGAGTTCGTCGCCCGCTACAAGCCGATGATGGAGTCGTTCATGTTCGAGCACTTCCCGTCCGTTGATGCGGAGGACGTGATACAGGAGACGCTCATTGCCCTTATTCGGGTTTTTCCGATCTATCATTATGTCCCGGACGAGAAGGGCTCCTTTCATAACTACCTGACAGGCATCCTGCGGCACAAGGCACTCAAGATGGTGGCCCGCGAATCGGCGCGCAACTCGCTGCACGAGGCTTATGCCAAGGAGCCGACGAGCCATGAGAAACCTGAGGGGGCGGGGAGTGAAGACTGGCGCGATTCGGTTTTTGAGATTGCGCTCCAGCAATACATGGCGGATGAGGCTGTCAACGAGCGGACGCGGCAGATTTTTGCCCGAGTTGCAGTCAATGGGGAGAAGCCGGAGGCGGTTGCGAAAGCCTTTGGCATCGAGCGCAATGCCGTGGACCAAATCAAGAGGCGGAGCATGATGCGCCTGCGCGAGTTGGTCAAGGCGCTGGAGCAGGTTGACGATGTGCGGTTCGGGAACAAGGGAGTTTGAGGGCTTTCTCGCGGGGCATGGGCCCATCGTCTCGTCCGCGACATTCAGGGACGAGGAGGTGCTGGGGTCCTGGCGGCTGACGGCCTTTCTCGGCAAGGGCGGGAGCGGTGAGGTCTATCGGGCAGAAAATGTCGGCGACTCCCGAGTCGCGGCACTCAAGGTTCACATCCGCCGTTCGAGTGAGAGCGCATCGCAGCAAGGTGCCGCGCAGGCGCGTTTTGAGCGTGAGGCACGCATTCTTGCCGCTAATTCATATCCATTCTTTCCGCGATTCTATGAGTTTGGTGAGGCGCGAGGCTTCCTCTATTTTGCCATGGAATTGCTTGAGCCGATTACCCTGCCGCGGGGCGATGCGGGCATCGCGTCGTTCTTGCTGGAACTGTGCACGGCTGTTCGCACCCTCCATGGCAATGGGTTTATCCATCGGGACATCAAGCCGGCGAACATCATGCGCCGGTCGGACGGACAGCTCGTGCTGATTGACCTTGGGCTTGTGAAGGAGTCGGCGGCGCTTGCGCATCACACGGGTCTTTCCGTGAGCATCGTCGACGGTCGGGTTGTGGGTGTCGGAACGCCGCGCTACGCGGCACCTGAGCAGTTCAACGGGGGCATCGTCTCGCCTGCAACCGACATTCACGCGTTGGGAATGCTGGCTAACGAATGCTTCGGAGGTCGGCCTCCCCGTGCATGGGAACGCATCATCAGCCGCTCGACGAGTTCAATTCCTGAACGTCGGTATGCGGATGTCGAGGCGTTTGCCGCAGCCATTCGGCATCGGAATCGCGGCACTTGGGTGGCGTGGGGGATTGTGGGGGTTGTGCTTGTTGGCCTGGGTGGCGTGAGTGTGCGCTTCTTCGGTTCGCCTGCAGCACGGGATGTCCCCTTGTTGGATGGCCTTGTGACCACGGTCGACACGAATGTCGTTGAGCACCAGGTGCTTGGCGAAAAGAAGGGAACAAACCGCTTTGGTTCCGTTGGGACGACAGGATGGGAAGGGCGGGCTATCACCAATTCTGTGCAGGGGAGTGCCCCCCGTCAGAACGGTCGGACGCAACAGGTTGCCGCGCCGATTCCGGCATCCAACTCTGTGGCTGGTCGTGTTCCCGCCTGGCGCGACCTTGTGGTGGATGTTGCCACGAATGTCGTTGAGCGTCAGGTGTTCGACGAAAAGAAGGAGACAAATCGCTTCGGTTCTGTCGTGACGACGGGATGGAAGTGGCGGAATGTCACCAATTCCGTGCAGGGGAGCGTCCTTCGGCTGAATGGCCAGACGAAGAAGTTCGGGGAGCCCATCCTGCTGGATTCGAACCGTACCTACTGGATTGTTGGGCCCGGCACGCTGGACGCGGCAATTGACGGGCGTCCTGGTGCACGCGTGTACTTAGACAATTGCGTCCTTATCAATCGGACGGAGAAGCCGCTGAAGCAGTGCGGAATCCACTACATCTTCCGCAAGGGGTCGTACCTGAACTTCATCAATCAGGACGAGAATGACGGTTCTTGGTCATTCATTGAGGATTTTGACGGGGCGTACAATGCATTGGAATTTCGAGGCCCAGAGACAGTGAAGGAAGTCATTCGGCGCAGGGAGGCGGCAACGCGGCAGATGTTGGATGCGGAGTCATGGTAGGCGGTCCAGTTCCAAACTGCCGCGCTAATCCCCGAGTGGGCAGTTTTTGATACAATATGAGTGCCCTGCGGTTCATCGGCGTGGCTGATGGCGGGGTAAGTCAACGGATTTGTGTGTTGGAAAGAGAAGCGAGGAGGTTTTCTAACCGCTGAGTAAATGAACGAATAGACCGGTCGTGCCACAAGGACGGCTGGCTTCTCCACGGGTGAATCCGGAGTGAGGAGGTGTGCGGGATGCGCAAGCTACCCCGTGCAACGTACGCAATTCAGCGTATGACGCTTTACGGTAAACTTCGCCAAAGTAACAGTGATGAAGCGCAATACGGTGAGTCGCGCTACGTGGTCTATCCACGTGGCGTGTTTTCATCATGCATGTTTCATCTGGGTGTTTGGCGATACCTACCGTAAGACGTGCGTGAGTGGAAGCACGCCACTCTTCTTGTCGGGCACGATGGAGGCCCGCCCGAGGCGAGGGTGCGTGGAGTGACAAAAAGGTGGACAATGGAAAAGCATAACCAATCTGTTGGATCGACGCGTCGAGTGAATTCCGCGGCTCATCTGGGGACGGGTGGTCGACTGGATGGACACTGGGGTGAGGACAGGGTTCGCATTCAGCTGATGACCGAGCATCTTGCCAAGCCGGGTGTCATCGTTCGCAACATGTATTTCTGTGGCGGAGGGGTTTTTCGGGTGCATCGCGGACGATTCCGTTTCGTTCTCGATGGGCGGAACCCAATTGTCTTGCGTGGACGGGAGATTCTGGTCGTCTATCCGAACCAGCGCGTCACCATCGAGGCCCTCGACAAGGTCAACCTTTTCGTCTATGTTCTCTTCGAAGGACCGGATGTTGCCGCCTATCTCGACAGTTTCGGATTTTTCAATGGCATCCATGGCGTTACGGGGGCACAAATCGAGTTGTTTCGCGAGGTGAAGAGCCGATTTGAGGCGGACAATGCGGGGGATCGGTCGCGCCTGATGACCTGGTTCTCGTATGCGCTGACCACCTATGCGCATGACCTGAAGGTTGGGGTAAATGTCTTGGTGGGGGAGGCCATTCGGCAGATTCGCGAGAACCTGAAGAGCCGAATCGTCCGACTGACGCCGCTCTACGAGCAACTGCAGGTCGGGCATACCGCCCTGAGCCAGGCCTTTCGGCAGGCGGGCATCGGGCTGACGCCCGCCGAATTCATCCGACAGGAGCAGGTTCGACTCGTGACGCACCTGCTGAAGAACACGCGTAAGCCAATTGCCGAAATTGCGGCGGAAACGGGTTTCATTTCCGCCACTCACTTCGCGAATTTCATCCGTCGCAACTTGGGGATGTCCGCCCGGGAGGTGCGGCGCGGCGGAAAATTCGTGAAGTGCGTAAGACAATCGTGAAGTTGCGGCAGAATCGTGAAGAACGCGGTAAATTACGAAATTGCACTGGTGCTGCCGTTTTGAGACAATATAAGTGCGTCTTGGGGATGCCCCGTGTGGCGTATGCGGGGGCCTCAGGGCGGCGAAGGGCGAGTTGCCGATGAAATGGGCGACTTGCCGCGTAAGATTTTTGTTTGGGCAGGCAGTATATAAGTAGAAGACTTGGTGGTCTTTCTTCGGGGCCTCCCCGAAAGTGGATGGATTTGCGCCCACATTTCCGTCCGCGTGGGCAGGTTGGGCAGTGATGTGGGGCTTTTGGCTCCCCTCTGAGGTGGCAGATGGTAAGGATTGCGAAGGCTGGGTACTGGATGGGTCTGACCGCGGCAGGCGCGAGTGCAATTGTCGGGTGCATGAGCGTGGACGGTATGCGCGCGCAGCTTCGGTCGACTGACAAGGACGAGGTGAACGCGGCACAAGAGCGGGTCGTGGGGATTGTCGTCGATGGACGCAGCCTTCTGTTTCAGGATTGGGTACCGTGCATGGGCTGGACCTTGCATCGCCTTCACACCAAGGATCGGTTGAACTACGCCCAGATCTTGTCGAATCAGGAACTTCGGATTCGTGCGGCCAACGAACTTCTTCAGCGTCCGGGGTTCAAGTTCGAAGAAGATCAAAATCCGAATGAGCCGCTTGGCGACTTCCAGACGCTGGCGGTCTTGATGTCCGAAATCAAGGACCAGAAGGCCTTGGTCGACCTGGTCAAGGAAGTCCTTGCGAAGGCGAAAGGGAAGGAGCTCGGCACTTCGGCGGGCAAAACGTTGGCGCAGATTCTGAACCTCATCAATTATGAGAATGCGGAATCGGCTCTTGCCGTGGCTGAGGGCCTTCAATCCGTGTGCGTGAAAGGCGATTATGATCGGCAATCTTACTTTGTCGGCGATCCCATGTTGCGCGGCCTTTTGGAGGCCCCGTTGAGGACGGCCATTGGGGCGGTGAAGGACGAGAATGCGCTCCAGAAGTGGGCCGTGCAAGAGAATTCGGGCGTGACGCACGCGGCATCCGTTGCGCGGTTGGCCGAAATTTCGACGAACCAGGCCGTGCTCATCCAGATTGCGGCGCGGCAATTGGGCAATGTTGACTCTGACAGTGCGACGAAGGCGTTCAGCCGTGTGACGAGGATTGCGACGGCGGACGAAGTGTCGCTTCTGGTCAACAACCGCGAGGGCGATATCAACACCGTCATTGACCGGGCGGAGAAGGAGGCCCTCATCCAGTACCTGCTGACCCGCAACTGGGACGGCAAGTGGCATAGTCATCCGAACAGGATGACGGAGGCGCAGGGCAAGCGGGCACGGCAGAAAATCGGTGATGCCAAGACGCTGATTCGGATCGCCAAGGGGTCGGAGAGTGGCTGGGTTCGTGAACTGGCGCAGAAGACTTTTGCTGCGAATGTTGCACAGGTTGATGTCGACAACCTGATTGCGAGCGAGATTCAGGCTGGCGAGGCCAACTGGTGGTGGCTTGCCCCGGCGTTCAAGGACAAGAAGCGTGTTGCACAGATGGCATTCGCTCGCCTTGACAAGGCTCTTCAATCGACTGTTGCCCCAGAGAAGAAGGAAAACCTTGTTCTTGAGGCCTGGAAGCGGTACGGTGCGTACCTTGATGACGATCAACTCGTCGCCGTCTCAATTGCTTCGCCGCTCCTTCGGCGCAAGGCGTTTGACCTCATTGGGGATGTGGCGATGAAGAACAGGGCGCTTGAGGGAATCAAGGCCGACCTGACCAGTCAGCTGAAGGCCTGCATGGAGAAGCAGGGCAAGCTCGCCGGCACGATTGCCGAAATCTCCTATGGCATGGAACTCATCGAATGGCTCAAGGGCAAGGATAAACTGACCTCCGCACAGCGGAATCTTGGCTATTCCAAGATGAAAGGCCGGAAGGTCATTTTTAGCGGCGAAGTCAAGGATGTCGGCAAGACGATGTTCATGGGTAAGCCTTATGTCTCGCTTCGCGTTTCCAAGGACAGTCTGACAAGTGATGGCAAGGCCCGTTTGGTGGGTGGTGCCGTGGCCGGTCTGATGAGTGGTGGCAAGGCTGGTCTGATGAGAAATGCCGCAAACAGTCTGATGAGTGGTGACGCGACCCGTCTGATGAGAGATGTCAGCATTGAGTTTATCGTCCCGAAGAGTCTCGGCGAAACGGTTTTGTCCTGGCCGAAGGGGTCGCCCCGCATCCTGCGCGGCACCCTGAATGGGGACTGGGACCTTGGTGATGATGCGAAGTGCGACAATACAGAGATCATCTCCGAAGCGACCTACAACGAGGCCATTGAGCTACAGGACACGATGGAGAACATCCGGTGGCAGTTGAAGGAAATCGACGAGAAGAAGGTTCCGCCAGTTGCCTCCAAGCCGTCGGCATTTGGTACTGCCGTGAAGTCCGCCGCTGGCTGGCTGAAGCGCGGCATTGAGGACATCAAGTCGTCGGGCGACGATCTTGAGTCTGCGGCAGAAATGATCAATGGACTCTTTAACTAAACGAAAGATAAAGGGATTGATGATGAACACTAAACTGATAACCCGTTGTGCACTTGTGATGCTCTGCGCGGCCCTTCTGCCGGGCTGTGGTTTCGACTCCGATTCGACGAGCAACAAGAAGGCCGAGCAAGCGCAGAAGCCCATTGACTTCAAGGCTGAAATCAAGAATGGCGAGGACCTGATTGCGTGGATTAAGGTCAGGAATAATCAGACTGAAATGCAGAAGGACGCGGCATATTCCAACCTGAAGGGCAAGTATATCGTCCTGAAAGGTGAAGTCCGTGAAATTGGTGAGACCATGTTCGGCGGCAAGCCCTATGTCTCGCTCTGCGTGGGGAAACTGGATCTGTTTGAGAACATCAACATTCAGTTCAATGTCCCGAAGACTCTGAAGGCCACGGTGGGCGAATGGGGAAAGGGTGAAACGCGCATCCTGCGCGGAAAGATTACGGGCAGGGGCGATCTTGAGGATGATGCATCCTGTTCGGATTGCAGCATCGTGACCGAAGAGCAGTATGCCGGCGCGGGCGGGAGCGTGTCGTCCAAGGCGACGGATCTCAAGGCTGAAGTGGGCAAGGAAATCATGAATTCCGTCCTTAAGGATAAGGATGTGGAGGAACTGAAATCGGCTGTCAACGATCTCAAGGATGCGGCGGCTGAATTGGATGAACTCTCCAACTTGCTCAAGTGATGTCCGCCCGGGGGTTGGCTCACCCTTTGTCTCTCTTCGGGCGGCTTAAATCAAAGGTAAAAGGGTAAAGAAGGAAATAGACAATGGCAGAAGCCAAAGTTAAAAGTAACGCGCCGTGGATTCTTGGAATCATCGGCATTTTTCTCACCATCGCGCACTACGCGTGTGCAATTCTCTGCTCGGCAGGCCTGGCGGCCCTTGGCGATGCAGCTGAAGATGCGGAAGGGGCACAGGCGGCTTTCAATGCATCGATGGGGCTCGGGACAATCGCGGCACTCATCATGGTTGTCTGCTTTATCCTGACCTTCTTCGGCAAGTCCAACGCTTCCAAGGTCACGGGCATTCTGCTCATTCTCGGCGGCATCACGGCGGCTGGTATGAGCTGTCCGCACTTCTCGGTTGCGGGTCTCGCTGCTGGCATCATCTACATGTGCGCCGGCATTTCGAGCTGCTGCAACGCCGGTAAGATTAAGGCCTAATGCCCGCGTGAGGCATCCGATGCCCTTTCGCCAGTATGTCAATTTCTTCGGCACGACGACTCCGTTTTATGGAGTCTGTGTCGGACTTGGCCTTTTGGCGATGGGCATTTGGATGTTGCACGGGTTCAAGGTGTTCAAGATGAACGGGGACGAGCAGAATGCATTTCTGTTTCGCTTCCCGTTCATGGTTCTTTTCGGTGTTTTTGTCGCGTTTGCTTTGGATGCGCTGTTCACGGGTGACTGGCGGACATGGTCCGGCCCGATGGCAGGGCGCAAGATAGGGTTTACGTTTACGGGCTGGTTGCTGGGCGTTCTCATTTTTCTCGGCGTGTTCGGTGCGCACGCGCCATTTGGACGCCTGTTCATGTTGAATTTCTTTCTTCCGTCATTTGCCTTGGCGCAGGCCTTTGGACGGGTTGGTTGCTTTCTGTCGGGTTGTTGCTACGGATGCCCCAGTTCGTTTGGCGTTCGCTATCCCGTGGGTAGCCTGCCTCATTCGATTGTTGGTGACATTCCGCTTCTTCCGATTCAGTTGTATGAGGCGGGTGCGCTGGTTCTCCTCTTTTTCGTGTGCGTGAAGTGCGCTTTTCGATTCAGGGCTGTTGCTTATCTTGTCGGGGTGGCGCTCATTCGATTTGTTGTGGAATTCTTTCGGTACGATGTGCGCGGCGATTTCTTCGGCTTGTCCGCTCTCTCTCCACAACAGTATCTGTCCATCGGCTTCGCGGCACTTGCGGGAGTTATCCTGTTTGCCGCGAGGCGACAGAAGATGATTTTGATTGTGCAATGAAACTTCTTTCAGCCATTCTCTTCTGGTCGGGCGCGGCAATTTGGGGGATTTGCCTGCTACCATTCGTCGTGCTGGCGGTTCTGATTGGAATTGGATGCGGTCTGGTTGCTCGGGGCGGCAGGGGTCGACCGGGCGCGGACCGGGAGGAAGAGGAAACGGAGTTTTGCAATGGAGTCAACGGAGGCAGCGATTCGCCAGAGTTGGCGTATAATCGAGTGAGGCAGTTTTCTGTGGCTCACTCGATTATGCGCCAACTCTGGCGAATCGCTGCCTCCGTTGACTCCATTGCAAAACTCCGTTTCCTCTTCCTCCCGGTCCGCGCCCGGTCGACCCC
>JBNMKZ010000042.1:0-22328 GCA_050874585.1 Verrucomicrobiota bacterium
TGCGCACGGTCGCGTCCGCCACTGACGACGAGAAGATGGCGCTCATCGAGGAGTGTGCGCGGCAGATTGACGATGCCAAAGTCGCCGACCTCTTCCTGAAGGAATTCGAGGAGCTGTGGAAACTGGGTGGCGGCAGGGCAGACGAATACAAGGCGTTCCGCACACAACTCATTGGTTGGATGGGAGCATCGGTTGGGCAGGCTTTTGTCGAGCGCGAACAACGGGCGGTCGAAGCGCAGAAACGCGAGGCGGCGCGGAAACGTGAGGCGGCACGGAAACGTGAGGCGGCGTGGAAAAAAGCGGAGGAAGATAAGCGCATCGTTGAAGAACGAGCACTGGCGGAGCGAAGGACTTCGAATAAGGCACTTCGAGAAGGAAAAGTATGTAGGAAAACTTTAAAAAAGAAGGGATTTATCGGCTCGCTGTGGAAGTCTTTGGCGTTGGACTCGTTAAGATATTAAAGCGATAAATAAATTACGTAAGTTATGAGATTTGAGAAGAAAGAGCAAGAGGTAACTGCTTCTTTTGATCCTGGTGTCGAAGGGAACTCCATTGTCGTCATATTGCAAAACCCAGGGAAGAAGGAAGTGCAGGCGCACCATCCAGCCGCAGGGAAAACAGGTCAAAATCTTCATTTTTTATTGGCAAAATTAAAGGATGTGAATCAAAAAATCTTGTGTGTTCCGCAAAACGATTTCGCTTATAGCGAAACAGAACCACAAAAGGGTGTCATGGTTGTGAATGCTTGTGAAGAAGAGGGTGGTAGTAGAAGTCTGCCAACATCTTTCGATTGCGGTCATGTAAAGTTTGTTGCCAAACAGATTAAGGACAAGAGGCTTGTCTTGTGTTTCGGCAAGGTGGCTGCTTCTTTCTACGACTTCATAAAAGGGGCTCAATGCGCAAATAGAATGAATGAATCACAAATTGCACTCAAGTGTTGTCATTTGGGGATGAAAGCGCTGAACAGGAAGATTCCGAATACTGTGTTGGATGAGCAGCGCTTCTCTGGAAAGAACGCCACCGAAAAAAGAATCGACATTGTTGCTCAGTATTTAATAAGCCAGTTGGGCAGTCGGGAGAAGGAAAAGTTATCTTTTGAGTGTTATTTGAAGTGCCTCAACGTCGTTGATTTATGAATAAGGTTGCCACACTAATTCTCACCGGCTGGGGATGGAAGGAATACGCCGTCGCGGCGGCGGTGGCGCTGAAGGCGTTGGACGGACGCGCCGACGTGCGCGGGGTCAGCAAGCGTCAGCTGCCGGAGTTCCTGTCCGCCGAGGGCGCGAAATGGACGCGCATCTACGTGATCGGCGTGAGCCTCGCGGGCGACGAGGAGCGGCTGGGCGCGGCGCTTCGCGCGCTCCGGCGCACGACGGAGGTGACTTGGATCAGCGGGCTCCCGATGACGGAATCGCAACGGCTCAACCTTGCGCCGCTGATGACGGCGAGGGTCGTCGAGGGCGGTGCGTTCAACGGGGCGTTGGTCCGTGCGGTCGGGGCGGCGTTCGGCGCGGATGTCGCGAAGTTCCTGCCGTATGCGCTGGAGGGGAACCGCCTGCCGAAGTCCGTGCCGCCCTATCACGAACTGATCGCGGCGGCGATGCACGCGCACCGGTGCCATCAGGAGGAGCGTCCGTACGAGACGGCCATCCGCTGCCTTGCGAACGGCGAGGCCGAGTCCGCCTGGAGCCCGGAGATGCGGGAGCTGGTTGCGCACTACCGGCGGTACGGAAGCCGTGAGCTCGTCGGCCGCAGTGCGCAGATGGAGGAGTTGCGCACGGTGATCGGCAAGGTCGCCGCGCACCCGGAGGCGCGCGTGCTGATCCTCGGCGAATCCGGAACGGGCAAGGAGACGGTTGCGCTCCTCATCCATACGAAATCGCCGCGCCGGAACGAGCCGTTCTATGCGTTCAACTGCGCGAGCGTCACGCCGAACCTGCTTGAGAGCCGTTTCTTCGGATACGAGAAGGGGGCCTTTACGGGCGCGGACCGACAGGCGCAGGGGCTTTTCGAGCTGGCGGACGGCGGGACGCTCTTTCTGGACGAGATCGGCGAACTGCCGCTTGAGGCGCAGGGCGTCCTTCTCCGCGTCCTGGAGGGCGGCCGGTTCATGCGCATTGGCGGGCATGAGGAAATCAAGACGGACGTCCGCTTGGTGACGGCGACAAACCGCGACCTGCCCGCGCTCGTCCGGTCCGGGAAGTTCCGCGAGGACCTTTTCATGCGGCTGAACGTGGTTCAGGTGCGCGTTCCGCCGCTTCGCGAACATAAGGAGGACATCCGCGACATTGCGGACAACTGGTGGTTCGGGAAGTTTCGCCGCCACCTGTCGGAGGGGCAGCTGCTCGCCCTCATGGACTACGGCTATCCGGGGAACGTGCGCGAACTCCTGAACCTCCTCGAACGGGCGGCGGTCTTGGACGAGACGGACTTCGTGCGGCTGGTGGCGCGGCATCGGGAGATGAATGCGGGGCTTCTCGGCGAATCTGCGGGCGAGGAGTGCGCACGGAGGCCGGACGAACTCGAGGCGGTCGTCCACGCGCACGTCAAGGGCGTTTACATCAAATATGGCCGCAACGTCTCCCGCGCCGCCGCCGCGCTCGGGATTTCGCGCAATACGATGCGCCGCCACCTTGAGGCGATGGGGATGGCGAGTCCAGAGTTGAGCAGTTGACTGCTCCGAGACTGACCAGCCGCCGCGCGGCGGCTGCCGCCGGAACGGCCGATTCATGGGGATTTCCGTGTGTTTTCGCGTCTTGGCACGGTGTTTGCTCGTTGGAGTGTGTCGCAATCATGCGGCAGAAAAGGAAAAACGACATGGCAATGATGAGCAAGATGGTGCAGGATGCAATGGGTTCCCTTGAGGACGCGACGAGCGTTGAGACGGAGGTGGGCGAAAAGTCGGGTTCCGTCATCGGCGGACTCGCCGGGGCCTTGGCGGGCGGCGTCGCCGGGATTCTCCTCGGGGGCATCACGGGCGGCGTGACGAGCGAAAGCGCGGGATCGGGCGTCTGGCGCGGGATGCTGACGGGGCTGCTCGCCGGCGCGACGATTGGCGGCGTGGCCGGTGCAATCGTCGAGGCGAAAAAGAAGCCGGAGTTCAAGCTGGACGGCGAAGTCGTGTTGTCGCCCGAAGAGGCTGCTGCGGCGGGCGTGGATGTCGCCAAGGCGGCCTCGGATGCGGCGGACGAGACCCCGGAGGAAACGGGGAAGACCGGATCGGAAGAAGAAGAATGAAGCCAGAGCCGGGGGCGGATGACGGTGTGCGCCGTCTTCCGCCCCGGCACGAGGATTTGCGGAAAGGGAGGTAAGGCGCGATGAACATCAATGTTGAAGAGGAAATCCGAAAGCGGGCGGAGAAGGTGACGCAAAAGGACATGGAGGACTTGCTGGGCAAGAAGGAGATGGCCGCGCGGCTTTCGCGGAAAGCCGGCTTCCTGTCGCAGTATTGGGACGACATCAAGACGGCGTTCTCGTTGATCCGCGACTGGCTGCGGGGCGCCTACGACAAGGTCCCCGGACGGATGATTGCTTCGCTGGCGGGTGCGCTCATCTACTTCATCTCGCCAATCGACCTTGTCCCGGACTGCATTCCCGGACTTGGCTTCCTTGACGATGCGGCGATTCTTGCGGCGGTCTTCAAACTTTCCGCGGCGGATCTGCAGGCCTACCGCCTGTGGAAGCACCTGCACCCACCGCCAATGAAGATCGGGGTTCGCCCACTTTGAACATCGGCGTACTGAACGGCCGCGCTGACTCGTCTTGAGGAACTGGACCATGAGGAGAGGTGCGGTTATGATGATTCCCCCTTGACCCAAATCGTTTTCCCCTTGACCCAAATGGTTTTCCCCTTAGACCCAAACCGTTTGCCTCAAGGGGAAAACCATTTGCCGCCACCGGATGTGGCGTTAGCCTGAAAACGACCCTGTTGTCTGAAAGGCTTGGATGTCGACTTTCTTTTCGCTCGTTATTTTCCGTTTTTGCGCGACAACACTTTGTTTTGCCAGGTTATGGAACTTTTTTTGAAAAACGCATTTTCATTCGCACATCATCGGCTAATTTTGCTATAATGTGTCGCGAGGTCAGGGTGGGCTTCGGCGCGGTTAAGGGAGCAAGTCGCCGAAGTCTCCGGTTAAGATTCCCAGGTTAAGATTGGTTTTATGCCCGGCGGGGAAACTGCAGTCGAACTGCCGCGGCAAGGCCTTAGGAGGGGAAGAGTGAAAGTTCTGGCGCAAATGATAGCTAAAAAGGTATAAAAATGGCCATGAGTAGACTAAAAAAGACCGAAAAGGTCAGGAGACCGGCAAAAGCCGGTGTTTTTCAGGTAATAGGAAAGGACCGTCCTAATGACTAAACGTTTAATTACTATCGACACCACTCCCATCCGACTGGACATTGACCCAAGCGGATCTTACTCGCTTCGGATCAATCAGCAGCAGCCGATTGCGGACGACGCCGTTTTCAAGGAAGTCGCGAAGGAGACCTCGCTTGGACTCAGCGAGAAAACCTTGGCGTTCCTCTTTGAACGGACCATTGCCACCATGGTCAATAAGGTGGCGACGGACGGCATTCCCCGGAAGGTTGGGTCACTGAAGATCGCCCTCAGCATCCGTGGAAAGGTCAAGAGTCCCTACAGTCCATTCAACGCGAAGGACTGCACGGCTGTCGTACGGGTCTCGACTCTCAAGAACTTCGAACGCAAAGTCGATCTCAAGAACTTTGAGTTCGTCAATGTCCGCGCCGGTCTGCGCGTCACGGTCACCCGTGTCGCCACGGTCGGCGCTGACGTTGCGGGCGTCCTGACGAAGTCCAAGCCCTTCATGGTGACCGGCACCAATCTCCAGTATCTCGAAGGGGATTCCGCCATCGTGCGTTTCCTCGACGGGGGAGAGGAGATGTCCGTGGCGGTTACGCCGACCGAGTCGGACGTCGGGCACATGACCTTCGCCTGGCCCGCCGCCTTGACTGAGGTCGCCGCAGGCACGGAACTGTTGATCACACTCAGGACACGCGGTGGGATCGCCGAATCGGAGCCCCAGACCAATGAGGTAAAGGTGAAAATTGCCGCGGAAGCGTAAGAATTCGGCAATTGTCTAATCATTCACGCCGGGCAATTCCATTGCCCGGCTTTTTTCTGTCCGCCGGTCTTGGGGCGGTGACGTGCTCGGAGACGATTCTTCTGGATGGTGACTTGTAAAGGGGGTGGGTCAGCAAAAACTCCTTAAGCCGTCTGGGCTAGACGTGAATCGTAAGCATATGCGGTTTCTCCGTTGAGCGATTCCCTGTGTATTGAGTTTATCCAGTCCTCGAGCTGCCGGATCTGGCGCCTCGTGAGCCGGTTGAAGTCGGTGCCCTTGGGGTACCACCGCCTGACGAGGCGGTTGCAGTTCTCGACCGAGCCCTTCTCGTAGGAGGCGTAGGCCCCGTGTAGTAGACCTCGGACTTGAAGGCGCGGTCGAGCCTTTTCTGGTCGAGGAACTCGCAGCCGTTGTCGGTCGTGACGGAGCGCGCCTTGCCGAGCGCCTTGCGCCTGATCATTCGCTTCAGCGCCTTGACGACCTCGTCCTGCGTGACGTGTTCCAGCTTCTCGATGACATAGCGCCTGCTCTTGCGGTCGACGAGGACGAGCAGTCCGCCGGTCCCGTTCGTCGACGAGACGACGGTGTCCATCTCGTAGTGCCCGAACCGGCTGCGGTTCGTGGCTCCGGCGGGCCTGTCGACGAGGACGAGCCTGCCCGGGACCGTCATGGCGGGATGCGGCCTCGGGCCCTTGGGCTTCCTGTTCGGATGATAGGGCGTCTCGCCGTGCCTGACGCCGACGTCGCCGGCGTTGACGTGCCTGTACCATGTCGACAGGCACGGGATGCTCTGCCCGGGCATCTCCTCCTTCATGTGGCAGAGGGCGTCGTACGGCGAGAGTTTCTCCTCTACGACGTGCCTTCTGAAGATGACGGCCATCTGGTTCGTCACCAGCATTCTGGCTCTCTCGTTCATCGGGGTCGTCTCCGCTCTCGTGCTGATTTGCCACCGTCCGATTCTCGCGCTTTTTGCCCCGCAGGATATGGCGGCGGCGGATGAGTTCATGCGCATGGGGCGGCTGCTGTTCTCCCTGATGGCGACATGGCTGCTCTTCGATGCGGTGGATGTTGTCCTTTCGGGGGCGCTCAAGGGGGCGGGCGATGCCCATTTCGTCTTTGGGTGGATGCTGATCGCGGCATTTGTCATCTGGCTGCCGCTGGTCTTTGTCGTTGCACAGCTCCGCAACACGATGCCGCCCCTATGGGCGACAATGATTGCCTATGTCGTCGTCATCAGCGTTGGATCGTACGTGCGCTGGCGGCGCGGCAAATGGAAGTCGTATGACCTGATGTCGGGTACAAAGCGCCGGGGGGTGGAACGATGAAGGGGATTCTTCTGCTTTTCGCCCTGACCGTTCAGCCGATAGTCAATGAGGACTTTCTTGAGCCGAGCATCCAGAATGAGGTCGACCATGCGATTGCCCGTGCATCGTCCGTGACGAATGCCGCGTCCGCAGGTGGGGGCGTGAGGGCGACAAATTCGGTCGGGCGTGCGGCTGGGCGCGATATCTTCGGTACGAATGGACTCAGCCGAACGGCAATCGCCATTCGGCTCGTGTCCGAGCAGAAGGGGGACGGACGCTGGATGCGGGGAACGAACGACGTGACATCCGCCGCGCTGGAGATTCTCCGCTCGCTGTGAGGGATGGTGGACGCCGCACGCGCCCCCAAGTGAGCCGGGGGAGGGTGGGCGGCTTTGCGTGAAACCGGCCTTTTCGCTGGAGTTTGGTCCGTTAGGGGCGGGAAGCCCGTCTAATGGGCATTGGAGTACTTTCCTTCGGGCATTGGAGTACCTTCTAATGCCCATAAGAAACTTTTTCTTCGGGCATTAGAATTCCGTCCGACGGGCATCGGAATTTCGTCGAGAGGGGGGCAGCCATGGAATAAATGGAAATCACGGAATTGGGAGAGGGGGAGTTGTTTTTGCCACTGAAGTCACTGAAAGCCGCGTCGCGGCACACTGAATGGGGGCGTTTTGAGGCGGACGAGGCCCTGCGGGCGAACACGAAAGGTCGCGTGTAGAGGGGCGACCGAGGCCTGCCGGACGGCAGGCCGGCAAGACCTTCTGCCGCGTTCCAGCCTGTGGTCGGCCCTTCTCTCGAGCGAGGGGGCGCGTGGCCACCCCTCAGCTCGCCATCGCCGCACCCCACCCGCTCCTCACCTTCGCCCGTTCGTTGTGGGCCTTGTTCTTTATTTTGCAGGCGTTCAGTAGGCGCAAGCGCGGCAGTTTGAATGGCCTGCCGGACGGCAGGCCGTCAAAACCATCTGCCGCGGGATGCCTGTCGTCGGCCTTGTCCCTCCTCTCGGGCGAGGGGGTGAGCGCGAAGTGTCGCGAGTGAGGTCTTCCATGGGGCGCCACCGTAAGAGTTGTCTTGTCTGCAACCAGTGATAACCACCGAGGCAAGGCAGGCTAAGAAGACTTTGTTGTCCAAGCGTGAGAGGTGAGCGCAACCATGGAAGCCGAGACCGAGCGACAGCTTCGCGCAAGCCCCCGAGCAGGCGGTTTTTTGGTATACTATCCTCATGTTCATACGATTGACGAGGTTTGACGGTTCGCCGATTTGGCTGAATGCGAGTTTTGTCGTGACGATTGAACCGGGTCGCTCGGGCGGCTCGATTGTCGTCCCGATTGGGGACGGTCTCGATTATGAGGTCCGTGAGTCGCCGGCGGTCGTGCTTGAACGCCTTGGCAATGCCCCGACCCCAGAACTGATTCCTGTGCCGATTTCCGATTCGCTTTCGAAACTTCCCGTGGATATGCGCCCGGAAGGAGGATTGCTCCCGAATGCCAAGCAGTTGGCTCAGGAAGCCCGTGAGCAGGCGGCGAAGGATGCGAAGGCGGAAAAAAAGTCCCTTGAGCCGAAGGTGTCCGTCGGTGACGCGCCGTCTGCGGATGCGGACGCGACGGGGACGGTGACGAAGCCGCGGACGCGCAAGACGGCCTCGACGGCGAAGAAGACGACGCGTGCGCGCACGAAGGCGGCCAAGAAGCCGATTCTCGATCTGACCGAAGAGCAGGTCGGGCGGTTGCGCAAGATGGCCCCGGGTTCGGTCAAGAAACTCCTGAACACGCTTGTCACGCAGTTCAAGGTGGCGGATGCTGAGGCCACGCTGAAGGCCCTGGTGGCGCATGATGTCGTGATGACGGATGAGCGCGAGCGCGTCTTCTGGAAGCCGCCGGTTTCGCCGGACTGACGATTTTTATCCACTCCCTCCCTGCCCCGGGGCACTTTAGCCCCGGGGCATTTTCATCTGAGGTGACCCATTTTGGTATAATACGCACAAAAGGATGAAACGGATGACATTTGGCAGAGTCAGGTTTGGACAAATGATGCAGGCGCGGCGATTTTCCGTCGTTCTGCGTGTCGTGATTCCGTCGGTTCTTCTTTTCCTGTTGGTTGGGTGTCGGTCGGGTCGCTATGAGCTGACAGATCCTGTCAAGAGCCAGTTCATTGAGGTCGCCGCCGACGACCGCTGGCAGATTGTCCTCGACGAGAACCGGACGACGGGCTATGAGTGGACGGCGACCTGTGCGGATAGCCTCGTGGACCTTTCGTTAGGTCATCGGGAACCCGAGAACGCGGAAGGTCTTTGCGGTGTGCCGGGCAAGGCCGTCGTGACGATGCACATTCGCCGCGGATTCGCGGGGCCCACGGAAGTGACGTTGAGGTATCGGCGCAGCTGGTCGAATGAAACGGCGCGAGAGATTGTGCTGGTGCTGTACCGAAAAACGGGGGATCACGCCCCCTGGAAGAGGTAGACGATGAGTGATTTTCTGATGTCCCTGAAGGACGTATCCCTTGCCTTTGGCGGCCCTGCCATTCTGGACGGGGTTTCGATTTCGATTTCGAAGGGCCTCCGTGCCGCACTGACCGGGCGGAATGGGGAGGGCAAATCCACGCTGATGAAGGTCATTGCCGGGGAACTTGAGCCGGACAGCGGCGAAATCGTCCGGGCACCGGGCCTGCGCACGGTCTACGTCTCGCAGGAAGTGCCGCACGACCGGCCGGGTGACGCGGCGTTCAATGCGCTTTCAGGCGGTGGTCGCCGACGCAAGATTCTGGAGGAGGCTCTGCTGTCGAAACCCGACCTGCTGCTCCTGGACGAGCCGACGAACCACCTCGACATCGAGGCGATTGACTGGTTGGAGGGGTTCATCCGGCGAAGCCGCGAAATGGCCGTGCTCATCGTGACGCACGACCGCCGCTTCCTGAAGCGAGTGGCGACGCAGATTTTTGACCTCGATCGCGGCGAGCTGTCGGGTTGGGAGTGCGACTATGCGACGTTCGTCAAGCGGAAGGCGGAACTCTTGGCGGACGAGGCCGTCTACTGGGAGCGCAAGTCGAAGAAACTGGCACAGGAGGAGGCTTGGATTCGCCGGGGCGTGAAGGCCCGGACGACGCGGAACGAGGGGCGCGTTGCCGCTCTGATGAAATTGCGCGAGGAATTTGCGGCGCGGCGAAAGTCCGTCGGTTCGGCCACCATGAAGCTCGATACCGCCGCGCCGGGTGGTGTTCGCGTGCTCAAGATTGAGAACCTCTCCTTTTCGTATGACGGTGCACGGGCCATCATCTCGAACTTTACGGCGGATGTCCTTCGCGGCGAACGCGTCGGCATTCTCGGCGGGAACGGTGCGGGCAAGACGACGCTTCTCAAGCTCCTGACGGGACGGCTTCAGCCGACGGCGGGTCGCGTGACGATTGGGACAAATGTCGAGATGGCGTTCTTTGACCAGCTCCGTACGGAACTCAAGCCCGAACTCTCGGTCAAGGAGAATGTGGCCAGCGACCGTGACGAGGTTGTCGTCGGCGGCATCAAGAAGCATGTCTACTCCTATCTTGCCGACTTCCTCTTTACGCCCGAACGGTGCCGAACGCCCGTCAAGGCTCTGTCGGGCGGCGAACGCGCTCGGCTTCTCCTTGCAAAACTTTTCATGCGTCCGGCCAATCTCCTTGTTATGGACGAGCCGACGAACGACCTTGACGTGGAGACGCTGGAACTTCTTGAGGAGCAGCTTCTGGCCTATTCGGGAACGCTCCTGCTGGTGTCGCACGACCGCGAGTTCCTCGACAACGTCGTGACGTCGACATTCGTCCTCGAAGGGGATGGGCAGGTGCGGTGCTATCCGGGCGGCTACGAGGACTACCTTCGCCAGAGGCCGGTGCCCGTTCGCGCGAATGCAAAGGCCGAGAAGGCCTCCGAGACGAATCGGCGCGAGGTCGCATCCGGCTCGCGCAAGCTGTCGTATGGAGAGAAACGCGAGTTTGACGCGTTGCCGGCGAAGATTGACGCGCTGGAGAAGGAGGTGGCGGAGTTGCGGGAAACGCTGTCGAGCGGCGACCTCTATCGGACAGATCCCGTACGGGCGCAGGCGTCGGCGACGCGCCTTCCCGAGGCGGAGGCCGAGCTGGACGCGGCAGTTGAGCGGTGGGCCGAACTGGGCGAACGGGCTGGAGTTTAGGCGATGGAAGGTTTTATCGCGCATTTCCCCACTTGCAAAGACCGGCGGGAATGTAGTATAATTCACGCAAACGATTTCGGGAGGGGCTATTTCTCGACTCGAAATTGAACCTATAGGAAACGAAAGACAATATGAACAAGCTGAAAAAATCGCTGATGGCTGCGGCCATCCTCGTCGGAACCTGCGTGACGCCCATCGCGGCGTACAACTCGTATGCCCAGGGGCTCACGGATGCCGAAGGTAACGCCGTTGAGGAGAATGCGGCGAAGACTGCGAACGCTGGCGGCGGTTTCTACGACATTGTCTTCGGTTCTGGTATTGTCGGTATGCTTCTGTGGTTCGCCCTCTTCGCGGACTTCGGTGCCTTCATTTACTTTGCGGTCGACTGCTCGATTCTCGTCAAGCCCGAGAAGCTGATGCCGAACCGCCTGATCAACGGTGTGCAGGCGGCGATGGCCGAGGGCGATGTGGTGAAGGCGATCCAGACGTGCGAGTCGAACCCGTCCGCGATGAGCGCGATTGTGACGGCGGCCTTCCAGCACATCGAGGAGGGCTTCGAGGCGATTCAGGAGGCCGTGACGGCGGCATCCGACCTTGAGCAGGAGAAGATTCAGCAGCGGTTGAACTGGATTTCGGTCTGCGGCAACCTTGGCCCGTCTCTGGGGCTTCTCGGTACGGTGCAAGGCATGATTCTGACCTTCCAGGCGTTGGCTGCCGGTGGTGCCGGTGATGCGGCCGCGCTTGCGAACTCGATTGGTCAGGCTCTGTGGACGACGGCTGGTGGTCTGGTTACCTCGATTCCGGCCATTACCATCTTCTACATCCTTCGCAACAAGGCGAACCGACTGATTCTCCGCATGACGGCGACGACGATGGAACTTCTCAACGGCCTGCGCAACGTTTCGGTCGATGAAGGTGCCGAAGCCGTCCCCACTGAGGAAGTCCCCGCCTAATCGGGAGACGAAATGGCGAGAAAACCACAGGAAGCCCCCGCCCTCGACATGACGCCAATGATTGACGTCGTGTTCGAGCTCATCATCTTCTTCGTCGTCACGCTGACCGAGGCGCAGAAGAAGGACGAGACGATTGAGCTTGAGGACGGGCAGCATGGCATTGTCCTGACGCCGGAGGAATTGCCCCCGACGCACATGATGGTCGACATTGGCCTGAAGAACGGCAAGCCCCGCATTTCGATGGGTGACCGGGATGTCACGCCGGAGGAGATCGGCCGCCGCGTGAAGAAGAAATTCAGCAAGATTGGCGAATTCCCCGTCATGATTCGCGCCGACTACGCGGTTCCCCACTGGGCCGTCGCGAAGGTGATGAACGCATGCACCGAGAACGGCATCTGGAAGATTTCCTTCGTGGCCATCGGCGAGGACAAGACATCCAAGCCGGGTCACCCGGCGCGTAAGCGGCTGGACGCCCTGAAGAGGAGGAGATAATCATGGCGAGAAAACCGCAGGATGCGCCCGCGCTTGACATGACGCCGATGATTGACGTCGTGTTTGAGCTTATCATCTTCTTCGTTGTGACGATTAAGCAGGAGGATCTGTTCTCAAAGCTGAACGCGAACCGTCCGGCTCCCTCAAGCGGGTCCGCCGAGTCGTCCAACGACACGACGGTGACGATTGCGATTGGGCAGGGACGAAACGCGAACGGTGTCATCGTCTACAACCAGCGTGAAATCAAGTTGCCGGAACTGGACCGCAACCTCAGCGAGGTCGCCGCGACGTCGAAGAAGACGCCGATCATCATTCGGTGCGCCGAGATGTCGCCGCACAAGGCGCTGATTGACGTGCTGGACGTCTGCTATCGGCATGGGCTGTTTAGTGTCAGCATCTTCACGATGTGACGCGGATATTCTCAAGGGGTGTGACGGAGGTTTGAGATGAGCGAAGAGATGGACGAACAGGTCGGCGAGGCACTCACCAGCGAGGAGTTGTTCGAGCAGCGCAAGGCCGAGATTGACGCGCTTTTCGAGGAGCGCGGCTTCTTTCGGCGTATGGGCGATATGTTCTCGGGACTCTCCAAGCCCCGCAGTTCGCGTGAGTACAAGATTGCGAAGACTGAACTTCAGCGTCTGATGGCTCCGCTTCTCGCCATCCTTCTCCCCGTGCTCGGCGTGGTTTCGCTGATTGTCATCACGGCCGTTTCGGGGCAGAATAAGGACGTCATTACGCTTGAAATTGCGAAGGTCCAGGAGGAGGAGGCCCCCCTTGAGGAGGAGACCGAGCCGGAACCCGAGCCGCCGCCAGAAGATCCGCCGGACGAGGTCGTCGATGTTGTCGTTGATACGCCCGTCGTCGGCCCGATTACAGACGTTCCGACCCCGCCGTCTCCGGCTCCGCTGGAGAATGTGTCGGTCAAGCCGGCTCCGCAGGATTCGGTTGCCATCATCAAGTCCCCCATCAAGATGAAGTCCATGCAGGGTTCGCGTACGCCGGGTATGATCGGTCAGCTGACGCGTGGTGGTGCGGGGTATGGTGATGCGAAGACCGAGGGTGCCGTCTTGAAGGCCCTGCGTTGGCTGAAGCACACGCAGAAGTCGAATGGTATGTGGGAAGGACCGATTTCCAATACGGGACTCGCCGTGTTGGCCTACCTTGCCCATGGTGAAACACCGGCCTCAAAGGAGTTTGGAACGACCGTCGAACGGGCGTTGCGCGCCTTGATTGACGCGCAGTACGAGAAGGACGGCGTGTGCAAGTTCAGGAACACGGATGGAAACGAGTACGCCTTCCTGATCGTCACCTACGCGCTCTGCGAGGCGTATGGCATGACGCACAACCCGAATGTCAAGGAAGTGGCGATGAAGGCGCTTGGCCGCATTGTTGAGAACCAGAGTCCGACGGGTGGCTACGACTACAAGCTCAACAAGACATCGACGCGAGACGATATGTCGTTCGCCGGGTGGGCATTGCAGGCGCTGAAAGCCGGCAAGATGGCCGGTCTTCACCCGGATGGACTTGAGGAGTGCATCAAGAAGTCCATCAAGTACATGAAGACGCGGGCGTTCAAGAACGGTGGCTTCGGCTACTGTGCGGGGCAGGATCCGACGGGGCTGACGGCGACGGGATGCCTTGCCATGCAGTTGCTGGGCTACGGCGACCAAAAGGAGGTCGTGGACTCGCTCGACTCCATGCGCAAGTGGTTGCCCGTCTTCGAGTCGAAGGAGAAGTTTACGCCGGGCGGTCCGTGCCCCGGGCTGAATGCCCAGTACTACTGCTATTATGCGGCGCAGTGCAAGTACCAGGCCGGGATGAAGCAGGGGGCAACCCCGGCGGATGTCAAGACCTGGCAGGACTGGAACCTGGCGATGAAGAAGCTCTATCCGTCCTCCATCGTGACGCTCGACCAGAAGATTCAGGGGCCGGACGGCAAGGAGCACGCGATGGGCTACTGGAACTACAAGGATCCGACGTGCCAGCAGGGGGGCAAGACGATGGGCACGACCCTGTGTGCGCTTCAGCTGATGGTCTACTACCGTTACCTGCCGACGACCCAGACGAAGGCGGGTGCCGTCGCCGGGTCTGACGATGCTGGTGCCGGCAAGAAGGACGCCAAGAAGTCCAACGACGTTGATGTCGAGGTGGACATCTAAGGTTCGGGCTTGTGACATTTCCGCTTTTCCTTGCCCTGAAGTATCTCAAGCCGAAGCGTTCCGTTGCCTCGGTGATTACCTGCGTTTCGATCCTCGGCGTGATGCTCGGGGTCGCGGTGGTAATCATTGTCCGAAGCGTCATGACGGGCTTTGGCGACATTTGGGAGGAGAAGATTCTGGACTTCAAACCCCATGTCTCGCTTGTTCCGCGTACGGGTAATGTCGTCTCTGACGAGGAGACGACGGCGGCGCGGATGCGTAAGGTTCCCGGTGTCACGTGTGTGACCCCCGAAATCGATACGCGTGTCCTGTTGGAGCACCGGGGGCGTGTGCTTGCGCCGGTGATTCTTGGCGTGGACGGCGATGACTTCATTCGCGCCTATCGGGTCGGTTCGCCGCGGGCCGGCGTTTACGACTTGGACGGTGATTCGATTGTCATTGGCGCACAGGCGGCGCGGCAACTTGGTGTCTGGGTTGGCGACGAGGTGACGGTCTACTCGCCGAAGACGATGGTCTCGCAGGACGAGGTCTTCCTTCCGGTGAAGTGGAAGGTGACGGGCATCTTCTCCAGTGGCCAGCACCAGTACGACTCGGGCTATGTCGTCGCTTCGCTGAACAATGTCCGCGACCTGATGGGGATGGAGAAGGGGGTCTTTGCGATTCATGTGAAGACCGACCGTCCCACGGATGCGACGCGGTTTAACGAACTCGTCGGGCAGCTGAACGAGATTGCGCCGAACCTTCGTTCGATTACCTGGCGCGAGGCGGATCGTGAAATCTTCAACGCGTTGGCCGTCGAGAAGAACATGACGGCTCTCCTGCTGATGCTGATTTCGCTTGTTGCGGTCTTTTGCGTGATGAACACCCTGCTTGTCCTGACCGTCCAGAAAACGCCGGAGATTGGGCTTTTGAAGGCTCTCGGCTTCGGAAAGCGGCAGATTATGGGCGTCTTCATGGTGCACGGACTGATTCAGTGCGCGGCAGGTGTCGCTCTGGGACTGCTTACGAGTTGGGCCGTTCTCGCCAATCTGCAGCGCATCGTCGAGTGGCTCGCGCACATGGGACTTGAGGTCTTTCCCGCGTCCGTTTATGGCCTTGCCGCGATTCCCCATCGGCTGATTGTTTCGGATGTCTTTTGGACGTGTGCGCTTGTCTTTGTCTTTGGCCTGTTGGCCTCACTCATTCCGGCGCTTTGCGCGGCAACGAAGGATCCCGTCAGGGCATTGAACGAATGATTGTTCTTGGGACGATTGATGTGCGGAAGCGTTTCCGTATTCCGGGTCAGCGACCGATTGAGGTTCTGAAGGGGGTCAATTTCTCCGTCTATCCAGGCGAAAAGGTCGCCATCATCGGACGTTCGGGGGCCGGTAAGTCGACGCTGTTGAATATCCTCGGCGGTTTGGAGCGTCCGACCTCGGGTACGGTGACGCGGCCGAAGAACATCGGTTTTGTCTTTCAGAGCTATCACCTGATGCCGGAACTGACGGTGCTGGAAAATGTCGTCCTACCGACGATGGCGCGTTCGTATGCGAATGGTGACAAGGGTGGTCGCCAGTCGCGGATGCGGGCGGCTGAACTCCTGGAGCGCGTGGGGCTTGGTGGGCGGTTGAATCACCTGCCGACGGAACTCTCGGGCGGCGAGATGCAACGCGTCGCCTTGGCGCGGGCGCTTGTGACGCGGCCGGAACTCGTCCTTGCGGATGAGCCGACGGGCAACTTGGATGCGCTGACGGGGGCTGAGATTCTTCGCATTCTCTCCGACCTTTCCGTTGGCGGCTCGGTCTCGCTTGTGATGGTGACGCACTCCCCAGCAGCCGCGGCGATTTGTGACCGCACACTGACGCTGGAGAATGGCGTACTCGTCAGTTCGTCTTCTTCAGTTTCTTGATTTGGTCGCGCAGGTAGGCCGCACGCTCGAATTCAAGGTTGTCGGCCGCCTCGAGCATTTCGCGGGTCATCTCCGCAAGAATGTCTTCCTTCGGTGTGAGTGGTCCGATTTCTTCCACCTGAATGGTATCGGTCGGCGCAAGTGCCGTCCGCGTCTTGCTTCTGAAGACGTAGGAGGATTCGTTGATGGTGCGCTTGACGGACTTTGGGGTGATGTGGTGTTGCGTGTTGTAGGCGATTTGCCTGTCGCGGTGGTTCTTCGTGATGCGCAGGAGGTCGCGAATCGCGTCCGTCTCATGGTCTGCATAGAGAATGACCCGCCCGTGGACGTGCCGCGCCGTCCGCCCCGCCGTCTGCACAAGGGAGGTCGTCGAACGTAGAAAGCCCTCCTTGTCCGCGTCAAGAATGGCGACGAGTGCCACTTCGGGGAGGTCGAGCCCTTCGCGCAGCAGGTTGATGCCGACCAGGACGTCGAACTCGCCTTTTCTCAATCGCTGGAGTATTTCGACCCGTTCGATGGCATCGATGCCCGAATGCAGGTATTCGACGCGAATGCCCGTCTCGTGCAGGTAGTGGGTCAGGTCTTCGGCACTGCGCTTGGTGAGCGTTGTCACGAAGATTCTGTCCTTCTTGCGAGCGACGCGGTTGATTTCCTCGATGAGATCGTCAATCTGGTTGGCGAGCGGGCGAATCTCTATCTCGGGGTCGAGAAGTCCGGTCGGGCGAATGACCTGTTCGGCGACGGTCTGTGACTGGTCGTACTCGTAGTCGCCCGGTGTGGCCGAGCAGTAGACGACCTGGCGAACCTTTCCGCTGAATTCGTCGAATGTGAGCGGGCGATTGTCCTTGGCGCTCGGAAGACGAAAGCCGTAGTCCACGAGCTTTTGCTTGCGGGCCTGGTCGCCGTTGTACATGGCCCGAATCTGGGGAACGGAGACGTGCGACTCGTCGATAATCGTCAGGAAGTCGTCCGGGAAGTAGTCGATGAGGCATTCGGGAGCGGATCCGGGAGCGCGTCCCGTGAGCGGACGGGAATAGTTCTCAATGCCGTTGCAGTAGCCGAGTTCGCGCATCATCTCGATGTCATATTCCGTCCGTTCGCGCAGCCGTTGCGCCTCAAGTAGCTTACCCTTGGACTCAAAGTAGGCGAGCCGGTCCTTGAGTTCCGCCTCAATGCGGGCGAAGGCCGCCTCGAACTTGTCCTTGCCCATGACGAACTGCTTGGCCGGAGTCACGACGGCGGCGGGCATGGCGGCCCCGCACTTCCCGCTGACAGGGTCGAGTGTACGAATCGAGTCGATTTCGTCACCGAAGAACTCGACGCGGATTGCCTGCGTCTCATAGGCGGGGAAGATGTCGAGGATGTCGCCGCGCACACGGAACACGCCGGGGGCAAAATTGAAGTCGTTGCGCACGTACTGGGCCTCGACGAGTCGCGCAATCAGTGCGGTTCGGGAGATGGATTCGCCGCGCTTGAAGCCGACGGCAAGATCGCGGTACTCGTCCGACTCACCGAGGCCGTAGATGCAGCTGACGGAGGAGACGACGATAACATCCTTTCGGGCAATTAGGGCGTTCGTGGCGGCAAGGCGATAGCGTTCGATTTCCTCATTGATTGAGGCATCCTTCTCAATGTAGGTATCCGTCTGGGGAATGTAGGCCTCGGGCTGGTAGTAGTCGTAGTAGGAGATGAAGTACTCGACGGCATTCTCGGGGAAGAATTCCTTGAGTTCGGAGAAGAGCTGGGCGGCCAGTGTCTTGTTGTGGGAGAGAATCAGGGTCGGTCTCCCCCACTTGGCGATGAGGTTGGCCATGGTGAACGTCTTGCCTGAGCCCGTCACACCCTGAAGGATGAGCCGGTCGTCGCCACGCTTCAGGCCTTCGTAAAGCGCGGCGATGGCCTCCGGCTGGTCGCCGGTCGGCTTGAACTTAGATACGAGTTTGAATGGACTTTGCACGGCGGAGAGTATACCATTTTTTACCGTCGCGTGGCGTGTGCCAATCTGCCGCGCAAGCCCGCCGCAGACAGGGGGTTTTTGGTATAATACCCAACAAGGTTAGTCAAGGAGTTTGTGTCGTGAATAAAATTCAGTGTCGTTCGCTTGCCGCCACGCTCGTGTGCGCGGCACTTTTGTCGCCCGCCTTCGGGGCGATTCGTTCGGTTACGCCGGCCGTGTGGGTCAACAGTCCGCAGAAGATGCAGCGTCATTACGCGAAACTTGCCGACGTGTCGAATGGCGCGGCGAAGGTCGTCTTCATCGGCGACTCGATTACACATTACTGGGAGACGACCGGGCGTTTTCAGCTTCAGAACCATTTTACGGACAATGGGTGCAAGGTCCTCAATCTCGGCACGAGTGGCGATCGGACGGAGAATGTCCTCTGGCGGCTCGACCACGGTGAACTCGACGGCTACGAGGCGAAGTGCATTCTCCTGATGATCGGTACGAACAACACGGGGCATTTCAGCCGCGAGGATGAGCCGCCGTCTGATACGATTCTCGGTGTCCGGGCCGTCCTCCGGAAGATTCGCGAGAAGCAGCCGAAGGCGGTTGTTGTTCTGACGGCCATCTTCCCGCGTGGGCGCAGCGTGGACGATTCCTGCCGCGTCCGCAATGCCATTGTCAACAAGGAGATTCAGAAGTTCTGCGATGGGCATCAGGTCTTCTGGTGCGACTTCAACGACCAGTTCCTGACCCCGGATGGACTTCTGCCGCGTGAATACTTCCCCGACCGCCTGCATCCGGCGGCCATTGGGTACGAGATTTGGTATTCGGCCGTCAAGCCCTACATCGACTATGCGCTTTCGGACGGTGCCTTGCCGCGTCCGGCCAACCGCTATGCGGCGCATGTCACGCAGGCGGACGTGCGAATGGATGAGCTGAACACGACCTATCCCATGACGCGCATCCAGTCGGAGGGCTTTGCCAAGGACGACTGGTGGCTCGACCGTCTGCTCCGCAACCGCAACCAGATTGCCGACTCGAACAAGTCCATCGACCTCGTCTTCTTCGGCGATTCGATTACGCACAACTGGGATAACGCCGGCAAGTCTCAGCTTGAGGAGCTGCGCAAGACCTACTCGGTGCTCAACATCGGGTATTCGGGCGACCGCACCCAGCACCTCGTTTGGCGCGGCGAAAATGGCGAGCTGGACGGGTATGAGGCGAAGTGCGTCATGCTGATGATTGGCACGAACAACGGGAGCGACCGCGACACGCCAGAAGAGATTGCGGAAGGCGTCCGCAAGGTGCTCGGCATCATTGCCGCGAAACAGCCGAAGGCAAAGGTCCTGCTCCTGCCGATTTTCCCACGTGGGGCGGACGCGACCGACCGCAAGCGCGTCAAGAACGAGAAGGTGAACGCCATCATCAAGGCCTTCGCAGACGGCGAACGGGTCGTGTGGGTGGACTTCAACAGCAAGCTCGTGGACGAGAAGGGCGACACGCAGTGGGTGATGCCCGATCGCCTGCACCCGAACGCGAAGGGCTACGACATCTGGGTCGAGGCGGTTCTGCCCTACTTCGAGCGTTTCTGCGGCAAGTCGGCGGCGGCGAAGTAATCCGCCGCGCTACTTCAGCAGTTCGGCAAGGTCCTCCGTCGTCAGTTTCTCGACAATGGCCGCGTCCGTCGTCGAGACGGTCGCGGCGATGAGGGCCTGCTTGCGCCGTTGCAGGGCCAGGACCTTCTCCTCAATGGAGCCGGACGCGATGAGCTTGACCACGTAGACTTTCTTCTTCTGCCCGATGCGGTGGGCGCGGTCGGTGGCCTGGTCCTCGACGGCGGGGTTCCACCAGGGGTCGTAGTGCATGACCATGTCGGCTCCGGTCAGGTTCAGTCCCGTGCCGCCCGCCATGAGGGAAATCAGGAAGACGGGGATTGTGGGCGTGCGGTTGAAGCGGTTGCACTCGCCGAGGCGGTCCTTCGTCGAGCCGTCGAGATAGCAGTAGGGAATGCCCAGTTTCTCCAGTTCCTTTCGGAGAATGTCAAGCTGAGAGACGAACTGGGAGAAGACGAGGACGCGGTGTCCGCCGCCAATGGCCTCGTCCAACTGGTCGAGGAAGGCCTCGACTTTGCCGCGAGAGGCGATTCGGCGGAGTTTCATCAGCAGGGCGAGCATCTCGAACTTCGTCTTGGCTCCGCGGCGTTCCCGCTGGAGGACGGCCGTGTATTCGCGCTGGGTTTCTTCCGGCATGGGGCAGTAGGAAATCTTCACAAGCTTGTCGGGCAGATCCTTCGCCACCGTCTTCTTGAGGCGTCGCAAGATGAACGGATGCAGTTTGCGCTTGAGGCGGGCCTGCGCCTCGGCACCAGCCTCGCCTCCCTCGCCAATGGGGTCTTCGTATCCAATCTTGAATGTCTCGTAGTCCCCGAGGTAGTTTGGCATGAGGAAGTCGAAGATGGACCAGACGTCGGTGACGGAGTTCTCGATGGGCGTGCCCGTGAGGACGAGCCGCTGGTCGGCGTGGAGGTTCTTGGCCGCCCGCGCATTGCGCGTTTGCCGGTTCTTGATGTGCTGGGCCTCGTCAAGGACGACGGCGGCGAAATCCTGTTCCAGATAGGCATCTTCGAAGTCGCGCTGGAGAAGGGTGTAGGAGGTGATGACGAGGTCGGCCGCGTTCATGCGGCGGAAGTCCCGGGCGCGGTCGGGACCCGAGATGACGAGCGTCTTGAGCCCGGGCGTGAATTTCGCCGCTTCGGCCTCCCAGTTCCGCACAAGCGACGTCGGGCAGACGATGAGGGACGGCTTGTGGAGCGTCCGCCGCACACGCGGCAACGAGAGCCACGAAAGGGTCTGCAGGGTCTTGCCGAGGCCCATTTCGTCCGCCAGCAGTCCGCAAAGCCCGGCGTTTTCGAGAAAGCGCATCCAGTAGACGCCCTGCTTCTGGTAGGGGCGCAGGATGTGGTCAAGTTCGCCGAGGGCGACGGGTTCGAACTTGGCCGCGCCTTCCCGGTTGCGTTCGGCGGCGACCGTGCGCCAGTTCCGTGCGGCGGAATCGTCGAGGTCGATGCCGTCGAGGAGGTCGAGCGAGGCCTTGACGTAGGGGGCGTGAACGCCGCTGACGCGGAACCATCCGTCCGCCGCACCGCTCCCCCGTGTGGCGCAGTCGCGGAAGATGCCGTGCATTTCCTCAATGGACGAGTTGTCGAGTAGCGTCACGTGTCCATCCTTGAGAATGTAGCCGTCGCCGCGATTGAGCGCCGCCTGGATTTCGACGGGCGAGACGTCCGTGCCCATCGCGTCGAACTCGTAGGTGACGTCAAAGGCACCGTTCGGAGCGTCCCGAATCTTGACGACGGGCACGACGGAGGGCATGGTGTCCGTCAGGGACATCAGCCGGTCGGAGAGGTCGACGCGCCAACCCTTCCGCCGGAGAAAGGGAAGCCCCGCACCGAGGAAGTTCAGCACCTTCTGAGGATCGGTGAGGTAGAATCGGCAGTCCCCCTCGCGATAGCCAGGCGTAAAGCCATATTTCTCCACGAGCTTGGTCGCGGCCTTCTCGTCGGGCAGGGAGCGCGTGCGACGCACGAGGGGGTCATCCGGGTCGGGTAGCCAGACGGTGCGCTCGCCCTGCAGGGAGCAGGCGGGGAATTCGATGGTCCCGTAGTGCGCGTCAATTTCAATGGAGAGGCTGGCGCGGGAGCCGGAGACGAAAGCGAAGAAGCGCGGGGCCATGGGGACGGGGATGAAGTCGTCGTCCGGCTGGGCGGGTGCCGCATCGTTGGTGATGGATGGGGCGCTGGCGGTCTCGTCTTCGGCATCGTCCATTTCCTGCACCATGACGGCGATGCCGAGGGCGACGACATGGGGGCAGATTTGCCCATAGCGCTGATTTGCCGCGCAGGGGCAGGCGGACTTGATGCGGCCGCCCGGCTCCAGATGGAAGGAGACGGGCATTTCCCAGCCGTCCCGCTGCTCAATCTTTCCACGGATCTCCAGCTTGTCGTCGTCATATTCGGCCTTTGTCACGTCGCCGGAATTGACGAGTGCAAGGGCCTGATTGAACACGTCCACCCCGCCCCACTGGACGAGTTCGTCTTTTGTTATGCCGCTTCTTACCATGTTGGGGGATAGTATACCATATCGTTCGGACGACGGCCGACAGCGCGGCGGCTTGGGACACCCACGAACACAAGCACGGAAAGGCGGGGAGAGGCCATGCCGCGTCGGCGTTGTGAAGGCGCGGCACTTTTTATTGGGACGATAACGATTTATTTGCTTGACAGTTTTGCGTAATATGGCAAAATAGCATCGGAGCCGGCGGCGGTGCACCTGACGCGGGCGAGGGGCGGGAAA
>JBNMKZ010000043.1:0-21681 GCA_050874585.1 Verrucomicrobiota bacterium
CGGGACTCGCCCGTGCGAGAGTAGGACGCCGCCGGCCCTTTCCTTTTCCACCCCGCGCACCGCGCGCGATGCGCGCTCGCAAGGGGCAAGGGGGAAAGGAAGGGCGCACAGACGGGGGACGGCTCTGACCGCCCCCTTTTTGCTATAATACACCTGTTAACAGTGAATTCTATTGGATCTATGTCTATGGAGGCCAACTGAAATGTTGAGCGGAGCGTCCTTTATCCGGCGCAAACTGATGATTCGGCTTGTGCGTGCTTTTGACGCGGGGACTCTTCGGGATGAGTTGGACCGTATGCCAATAGAATTGCGGCCAAAGGATGGCGAACATTCCAGGTGCTGCATTTATCGTGATCGTGCCATTCTCAAGTATCGTCTGATGGCTATCCTCGGCATTTCTGTTGAGGATGAGACGGATGAGACGAAAATGCTGAAGGAGTATTTCGACGACAAGGTGGAAGGACGGCAGACGGAGAAGCCCGAAAGCCTGCTCAGCGTCTGTGGACCAGCCTGTAGCGGATGTCCGGATGCAAGAGTCGTCTCAACCTCAAATTGCCGCGGTTGCTTTGCCCGGCCCTGCGTCTATAACTGCCCAAAGAAAGCGATTTCAATTGTCAACGGGAAATCTTTCATCAATCAGGAGTTGTGCATCAAGTGCGGCAAGTGCGTGAATGCATGTCCCTACCATGCCATTCTGAAGACGACAGTTCCCTGTGAGGAGGCGTGCCCCGTCAACGCCATTCGAAAGAATTCCCATGGAGTTGCCCAAATTGACTTCGAACGCTGCATTTTCTGCGGCAAGTGCTTTAATGCGTGTCCGTTTGGGGCGGTGATGGAGCGTTCGCAACTGCTGGATGTCCTCATGGCGATGAAACGCGGTGAAAAGCTTGTTGCCATGGTTGCACCTTCGGCAGACCGGCAGTTCCCAGGGACGATCGAGCAACTTCTGACGGCTTGCAAAAAGGCGGGGTTCTCGGATGTTCTTGAGGTTGCGCTTGGTGCGGAAAAGACAACGGAACATGAGACGGCTGAATTCATCCGGCGAATGGAGGAAGACCCAAAAACGTTCATGACGACATCATGTTGTCCGGCATATGTCAACCTCGTTTGGAAGCATCTGCCTGATCTTGTACAACATGTCTCGTTGACACCAAGTCCAATGGTTTATACGCGGGAAATCGTCAAGGAGAAGGATCCTTCGGCCCGGACGGTTTTCATCGGGCCTTGTGTTGCGAAGCGCAGTGAAGCGCGGCGAAAAGACGTTGATTATGTGCTTTCGTTTGAGGAATTGGGGGCGATTCTCATCGGACGGAAGATTGACGTGCGGACGTGCGATCCATGGCCTGTGCCGCGTCCGGCGGCGGCTACGGCACGTAATTTTGCACGGAGCTGCGGTGTGACGGAGGCCGTTCTTGAGGAGGCGACGCGACAGATTCCGGGATTCAAACTCAATGCGAAGCAAATCAATGGCATTGACCGCAAGTCGTGTGGCCTGTTGAAATTGTACGCATCTGGCAAGTTGCCGGCAAATTTTGTTGAGGTCATGGCTTGTTCAGGCGGATGCGTCAATGGACCTTGTTCGCTTAAGGAGTGAGGATGGAGACCTCTTGCCGTCTGTGCCCAAGGATGTGTGGTGCCAATCGTTTTCTTTCGAACGGCAGCATGGGGTATTGTGGTGCGCACCATATGCCGCGAGTCTTTCGGTGGGGTCCCCATTTTGGGGAGGAGCCTCCACTGACGGGTGAGCGCGGCAGCGGGTGCATCTTTTTCTCTCATTGCACAATGAAATGTCTCTACTGCCAGAACTCCCCGTGGAGTTGGCGGGGTCAGGGCGTGGACAAGAGCATCGCCGAACTGACGGACATATTTCGTGGACTTGCCGTCGACGATCGGGTCGAGAACTGGAATCTCGTCTCGCCGACGCCTTATTTGCCGTTCATTCGTGAGGCGGTTCATCCGTTGCTGAAAACGGGCATCCGCTTGCCGTTTGTGTGGAATTCGTCTGGCTATGAGCGGGTGGAGACGCTGGAGGAGTATGCCGACTTGTGTGATTGGGCACTTTTTGACTTGCGTTATTCGCGGAATGAGACAGCGGTTGCCGCGAGCGGTGCGCCGGGTTATGTCGAGTCCGCTCGTGCGGCATTGAAATGGGCGTGGGAGCACAAGAAGGTAATTTGCCGCATTCTCGTCTTGCCTGGTCATGCAGACGAGGCGATTGAAAATCTTGCCTGGATTGCCACGGAACTCTCAAACGAAATGCCCGTCTCTGTCATGAGTCAGTATACGCCGGCCTACAAGGCACTTGAGACGCCACCATTCAACCGTGGGGTCACCGAGGATGAGTACGAGTCTGTCACCGAGGCGGCAGCGGATTTTGGCTTTGAGAACGGATGGATTCAGGATTTCGGCGCGGCAGATCCGAAACTTGCGCTTCTGGGGGAGAATATGTCCGCCGACCATGGCACGGTGAAAGAGTGAGACGGATTCCCCTTCCTTTTGGTATAATATCGTTTGTGCAAAAAGAGAAGGAGATTCGTCGAATGAACAAGGATATCGTCTGCATAGGAGCGGGGTATATTGGCGGGCCGACCATGGCAGTCATTGCCGCGAAGAATCCTGGGCGTAAGGTCTATGTGGTGGATGTCTCTGCCGAGCGGATTGCCGCGTGGAATTCAGACGATTTGCCAATTTATGAGCCGGGCCTTTCGGAGGTCGTCAAACAGGTTCGTGGGAAGAACCTCTTCTTCTCGACGGACATCGATGGGGCCATCAGGAAGTGTGACATTATCTTTGTCGGTGTGAACACGCCGACAAAGACGTTTGGGCGTGGAGCTGGGCGAGCCTCGAATCTTCAGTACTGGGAATCGGCGGCACGCAACATCTCCCGCGTGGCGAATCGCGACAAGATTGTCATCGAGAAGTCGACGCTTCCCGTGCGGACGGCAGAGGCAATGGCGAAGGTCCTTGCCGCACACCCGAAGCACAAGTTTACCGTCCTGTCGAATCCAGAGTTTTTGGCTGAGGGTACGGCTATTCGCGATTTGCTGGAGCCGGATCGTGTGCTTATTGGCGGCCCGCGTACGCGAGAGGGGGAACGGGCCGTGAAGGCCTTGGTCGATATTTACGCGGCATGGGTTCCCCGCGAGCGCATTGTGACGACCAATCTCTGGTCCAGCGAGCTGACGAAACTTGCCGCAAACGCCATGCTGGCTCAGCGCGTCTCATCCGTCAATGCCTTGTCGGCACTTTGCGAGGTGACGGGGGCTGATGTGGATGAGGTGGCGCACGTGATGGGAATGGACGGACGAATCGGCCCACGCTTTCTGAAGGCGGGGCCTGGTTTTGGAGGCAGTTGCTTTAAGAAGGATGTCCTCAACCTCGTCTACCTGTGTGAGAGTTATGGACTCAAGCCTGCGGCGGACTACTGGAATCAGGTCATCCTGATGAACGAGTGGCAGCAGGAGCGCATTGTGACGCGGATGCTGGATGAGATGTTCCACACGATTTCCGGCAAGAAGATCGCCGTCTTTGGCTTCGCCTTCAAGGCCGATACGGGAGATACGCGTGAGACGCCCTCGCTCCATGTCATTGACATGCTCATGGAGGAGCGGGCCCGCGTGTGCGTTACCGATCCGAAAGCCATTCCGAATGCGCGGCAGGACCTTGCGCATTATGGGGATGCGATTGTCTATGAAGAGGATCCCTACAAGGCGGCGAAAGACGCGGATGCGGTGGTCGTTATGACGGACTGGAAGGAATTTTCAGAACTCAACTGGCGGAAGATTCGCCGCGCCATGCGAACGCCGGCTTTCGTCTACGATACGCGCAATTGCCTGAATGTGCCGCTTCTTCGGAAACTTGGTTTCACCGTCCTTTCAGTCGGCAAGTAGGCGACGGTGGACGAGAGACGATGCGGAATGGTATAATTTGCGTCATGAAAATGCGAATGATTCTTGCGGTGGGCGTTTTGTCCATGGTTTTTGCTGGCTTTGCCAGAACATTTGAGGTCGCGGCCTGGCGCGGCGAAACGGTTGCGGCCCGAGTCCCTGATTTTGCCGAAATCGGTAAGGCCCCCGAGGGCTTTTCGGTTCGCTACGGCGTTCTCAAGAGCGTCAAGTACGCGCCGAAGGCGGAGGACTTGCAGCGGCTTGAGGTCTACGACCGCGTCAAGTGGGGGCTGAAGGGTGAAGAAGGCCCTCGGATTGTGGAAGTGCGCGTCCCCGAGAATGCGAAGCCTGGCGTGTATGCGTGTGGTTCGATGCGTATCCGCGTTGTCGATCGCGTCCTTCCTCCCGCAAAGGACTGGAAGTACTTTCTCGATCTTTGGCAGCACCCGTGGGCCGTTGCCCGGATGGCGAAGGTGAAGCCGTTCTCAAAGGCCCATTATGCCGCGATGCGTCCACTCTGGAAGGAACTGGCGACGGCGGGACAGAAGGTCCTGACGGTGACACTCGTGGATCAGCCCTGGGACCACCAGTGCTACGATGCCTACGGCTCAATGATTGGCCGCGTCAAGAAGGCGGATGGATCGTGGGTGTTCGACTATTCGATTTTCGATGAATATGTTGAGTTCGGTCGCAAGTGCGGACTTGGGCCCGACATCGCCTGCTATACGATGTGCCCATGGGGTTATGTCTGCCGCTACCAGGATGAGACGGGCAAGACGATTTCGGTGACGTGCAACCCGGGAACGCCGCAGTTCGAGGACTTCTGGGGCGCGTTTCTCGTTGATTTTGCCGCGCACCTCAAGAGCAAGGGCTGGTTCAACGACACCTACATTGCGATGGATGAGCGTTCGCCGGAGGATGTGAGCAAGATCGCCACCTTTATCCAGTCAAAGGCCCCCGGTATGAGGGTTGCCATGGCTGGCAATCGCTCGCCCTCTGACTTCAAGGGCATCACAATCGACAACTACAGCCAGATTCTCGGTCATGTTTCCACAAACTTCCTCGCGGAAGTCAAAGAGCGCCGCGCCCAGGGATACAAGACGACCTACTATGTCTGCTGTTGGCCGATTTACCCGAACACGTTCATGTCGAGCGGTGCGGGCGAAGCCTTTTGGCTGGGGGCGTTCCCGGGCGTGTGCGGACTGGACGGCTTTCTGCGCTGGGCGTGGAACAGCTGGCCGCAGAATCCAGAGAAGGACGCGACCTTCGGAACATGGGCATCGGGCGATACGTTCCTCGTCTATCCCGATGGCTCGCCTTCGTGGCGTTTTCTTGAGTTGCGCAACGGCATTATCGCGGCGGAAAAGTTGAACATCCTGCGTGAGCAGAATGTCCGAACGAATGAAATCGAGCAACTTTCGTCCCTTTATGTGGAGAAAGAGGCGATGGCAAACCGCAGCAACTTCGTTAACATCCGCGCAAAGACCCTCGGAGTCGTGAACAAGTGACGACGCTTGAACGCATTGTTGGGCTGATCCACGAGACGAGCTGTTCGATTCCAGACGATGTCGAACGGGCGGTGAAGGCGGCTCGTCGGCGCGAAGAGCGCGGCACTTCGGCGGACGTTGTGCTGGGGACGATTCTGGACAATGTGCGCTTGGCGCGGCAGAAGGGTACGCCCCTCTGTCAGGATACGGGCACGCTCACCTTTTTCGTCGATGAACGCTTGCGCCGTCGCGTGACGCCCGACTTGCTGAAGAAGGCCGTTGCCCGTGCAACACAGGCGGGCTTTCTCCGAAAAAACACGATTGACTCGCTGACGGGGAAGTCCTACGACGACAATTGTGCCGATGGTGCGCCGGTCGTCCATTATACGGAAGCGCGCGGAGCGCGTCCATCCGTCACGCTCCTGATGAAGGGCGGCGGAAGCGAGAACATGTCGCGGCAGTATTCCCTGCCAGATTCGAAGCTCGGGGTCGGACGCGATTTGGCGGGTGTGCGGGCCTGCCTCCTCGATGCCGTGGTCCAGACTCAGGGCTATGGTTGCGCACCGGGCATCCTCGGCGTTTGCATCGGTGGGGATCGTGCAACTGGATTTGAGACGGCGAAGGAGCAGGTGTTGCGTACGCTCGACAAGTCAGGCGAGGCGGATGACCCGACGCTGAGGAAGTTTGAGCGACAGATTCTGAGGGAGGCCAATTCGCTTGGAATCGGCCCAATGGGACTTGGAGGAAAGACGACGCTCCTCGGCGTGCGGATTGCCTCTCGGCCTCGGGTCCCGGCTTCGTTCTTCGTCACTGTCGCCTACCTGTGCTGGGCGGCGCGCCGCCGAACGATTTCGCTCTGATTTAATCTCAATTGGGCACGTTCCGTTTGTGCGTCCGCGTTGATCGTGGCAAGCCACCTCGCACCGCAAATGGAGTGCGCCATTCCAAAGCCGGAGTTGCGGCACATGGTTGATACGACAGGCATACGTAAGTTTACATCTGCGGAAGATTATACGCGGCATTTCATCGTTCAGGACGAAATTGACCGCTATCTGCCGAAGGGACATCACTTCATTGACGATGTCCTGATTCAGTCCTTGATCGCGAAGATGGATGCGACACCGGCCGATCCCGTCCGGGTGCGTGAGATTATTGCCAAGAGTGAGTCCACGTGCGAGACGTTGCTCCCCGAGGAAACTGCCGCGCTGATGCAGGTGACGGACGGCGACCTTTTTGAGGAGATGCGGGCGGCGGCGAATCGCATCAAGCACAAGGTCTACGACAATCGCATCGTCATGTTCGCGCCGCTCTACCTGTCCAATCTCTGCGTCAACGGTTGCCGATATTGTGGCTTTCGGCGCGGCAATTCGCAGCAGAAACGCCGCGTTTTGAGCATGGACGAACTGCGCGAAGAAGTGGATGTCCTGGCTGGTCGCATCGGGCACAAGCGAATCATCGCCGTTTATGGGGAACATCCCTCGACATCCACGGAGTACATCGCCGAGACGATTGAGACCTGCTACAGTCGGCGTGTCGCGGCACCTCGCTCGGGCGCAAAGGTCGGCATCCGCCGCGTCAATGTCAATGCGGCCCCCTTGCCCATCGCCGACCTGAAGGTCCTGCGGAGCGTCGGCATCGGGACGTTCCAGGTCTTTCAGGAGACCTACAACCGCAAACTTTACGAACAGATGCATCCAGCATGGAGCGTGAAGGGCAACTACGACTGGCGGACGACCTGCTTTCATCGGTGCATGGAGGCTGGGGTCGATGATGTCGGGCTGGGGGTGCTTTACGGACTTTGTGACTGGCGTTATGAACTGTTGGCGACGATTCTTCATGCGCGGGATTTGGAACGGTGGTTCAACATCGGGCCGCACACCCTGTCGTTTCCGCGTTTGGAGCCGGCGAGCGGGACGCGAGTCCCGGAGGAGTCGCCCTGGCTGATTGACGATGAGACATTCGCCCGGATCCTTGTCATTGCCCGACTGTCCGTCCCCTATGCGGGGATGATTGTCACGGCGCGCGAATCGCCCGCAAGTCGCAACCGTGTGCTGGACTGTGGGATGACCCAGCTGGACTGCTCGTCCAACATTGCCATCAAGGGCTATAGCGAATTCTCAACCGAGTCGCATCAGGAGAAGGAGCGGCAGCAGTTCATGCTGGGCGATACGCGCTCGATTGACGAGATGGTCCGCTATCTTGCCTCGCGGGGCGTGATTACCAGTTTCTGCACGGCTGGCTATCGGTGCGGTCGCACGGGCGGATGCATTATGGACGCCCTCAAGACGGGGCGTGAGGGCCGGTTCTGCAAGATAAATGCCGTCTTGACCTTTCGCGAATGGCTGGACGACTTCGCCTCGGACGAAACGCGGGCAATCGGCGGTCGGCTGATTGAGCGCGAGCTGAGCGACATTCGTGCATGGCTGCCCAAATTCTATCCGACCGTGCTCAGGCAGTATGAGGCGACCTGTCGGGGGGAGCGGGACCTCTTCTTCTAAGACCCCCGGTTCCTTCATCTGTCCGTGCCGCGCTTTACAAGCATCGGGGGAATTGATACAATACGGACATCATGAGAATCACGTTCTACGGTGCGGCACAGACCACGACGGGATCGATGCATCTCGTTGAAGCGAATGGGAAGCGCATTCTTCTCGACTGCGGGCTTTATCAGGGGCACCGCAAGGAGGCGTTCGAAAAGAACCGTAACCTCCCGGTCGATCCTCGGACGATTGACTATGTCATCCTTTCACACGCGCACATTGACCATTCGGGCAATCTGCCGCAGCTCGTGCGCCAGGGCTTCCGCGGACGCGTCTTTGCGCGGCAGTCCACAACGGAACTGTGCGACGTCATGCTCCGCGATTCGTGCTTCTTGCAGAAGCGCGACCTTGAGTTCGTGAACAAGCGGCGCAAGCGGGACGGGAAACGGCTTTTCGAGCCGCTTTACGAGGAGCGCGATATCGATGCCCTGATGCAGCTTTTCGTGCCGACGCATCTCCACGAGCCGCGTGAGATTGCCCCGGGGATTACGCTTGAGTTCTTCAATGCCGGGCACATTCTCGGTTCGGCGCTCACCCAGCTCGACATCCGTTCTCAGCACGGGCACAACCATCGTCTTCTCTTCTCGGGCGACCTCGGGCAACCCAACCAGCCCATCCTGCGGCACTTTGAGTATCCGGCGGGTGCGGACATTCTGCTGATTGAATCCACCTATGCCGACCGCTACCATCCGTCGGCCGACGATGTCGAGTACCGTCTGGAGAATCTGCTGAAGCACATCGACAGGCATAACTCGAAGCTCATCATTCCGGCATTCTCGGTCGGGCGCACCCAGCAGATCATCTACTATCTGAACAGGTTGCGGGCGCGGAACAAGGTGCCGCGTGAGGTTCGGCTCTTCATTGACTCGCCGTTGTCGCAAAAGGCGACGCGCATCTATGCGAAGCACCGTGAGGTCTACAACGCGGAGGCGCGGGCCATTCTCGCCAACGGGGACGACCCGCTGGAGTTTCCCGGGATGCAGTTCGTCGGATCTCCCGAGGAGTCCATGGCGTTGAATGATATGCCGGGCCCGATGATTATCATTGCCGCGAGCGGCATGTGTGAAGGCGGGCGCGTGCTCCATCACCTGCGCCACGCGGCACCCGATCCCGACAACGTCATCCTCATCTGCGGCTTTCAGGCCGAGAATACGCTGGGGCGGCGGATTGTCGAACGGCGTGATCCAATCAAGTTGCTTGGCGAGGAAGTCCCGCTCAAGGCGCGGGTTGAGGTCATCAATGCGCTCTCGGCGCATGCCGATCGCAAGGGACTTGGCGAGTGGGTCGACGAGGTGAAGGACAATGTGCGCCACGCGTTTGCCGTCCATGGGGAACCGGAGAAGGTTGCCGCCATGGCCGAGATGTTGTCCGAGCGCGGTATTCCGCATGTTGCCGCGCCCCAGCCCGGGCAGACCTACACATTTGACTGAGAAGCGCGGCGGTTTCGTTCTGCCGCGCCCCGCGTCGTTTTCCAGTTGGGACTTGGTCGAGTCGCAACTGGAACTCGTCTGAGTCGCAGGTTGGGCGCGGCGGTTTTGAACCACGGACACACGGAAAGCCGCGTTGCGGAACACAGAATGGGGGGGGTGAGGCCCTGCGGGCGAACACGAAAGGTCGCGAAAGCCCTTCGGGACACGAAAGTCGGGAGGGGTTTTCGTGTCCGCCCGAAGGGCCATGTTCCCGTGAGTGCCGTTCTGTTCGTGCGTTTCGTGGTTCGGTTTCATGTCGGTTTTTCCTTTCGCGTGTCGGTTTCGTGTCGTCGGTTCGTCGGGGGCTTCGCAGCAAGCCCCCCATATATATAGCACCATTTAGTCCCAAAAACTTTTTAAGTTGTCAAAATCGTTTGAAACGCGGCGGTTTTGAATCACGGCGAGAACAGGGGACGGGGACTGCGCCGAACCCCCGCTTGGGAGCGGCGGCGCGCAGAAGGGCGGAGCAAAGCCCCGCCGCGCAGGCGTTGTGTAGGCGCAGGCGCGGCAGTTTGGGTGGCCTGCCGGACGGCAGACTGGCAAAACCATCTGCCGCGTTCCAGCCTGTCGTTGGCCTGTTGTCCCCCGTTTCGGGCGAGGGGGTGGGAGCGAGGTGGCTTGCGGGGGTTCGGGGGCGCAGTCCCCGTCCCTTGTCCTCGTCGGGTTGGCCATGCGGTCGGTCTGCCGCGCCTCGTGCGCATACGCACGCGTGCGCGCGTTCTGAGAGGCTCTCCAGTATTATTTATTAAATACCCTTCACCCTTCAGAACGCGCCCGCACGCGGGGGCGCACATACGCATACGCACGCACGCACGCGCGGGCTTAGAGTTCTCTCACGAGAACTCCGGCTTGTTTCTTTACCCTTTGCCTTTCTCTTTATAGGGGTGCAGGGGGAAGCTTTCTCTTTCCCTTTCCGCTTTCTTGCCTGCCGATGTTGATAACTCCCCGGATGTTGATAACTTGCCGCGCCTCGTGCGCGTACGCGCGCGCGGTCTAAAACCGGGAATATTTATATTCCCGTCTACGTCTATACCGTCTACGTCTAAGTGCCGCGCCGCTCGGAGCCGCTTCCCGACCAGCTGCGGCGGTGTTCAAAGGGCACATCTCTCATTCTGTTTCCGGGGGAAGGTTATTTGCTTCTGTCGATTTGCGATTCTTCGCTGTGTCGGTAGTTGAATGCAGGGAGCGAGATATGGTATACTACGAGGAGAAGCGAAAAGATGAAATGAGTTCGCCCGTGCGTGAGATTTTGCAAACGATCTACTTAAATTCACATATATGTGAGTTTGTGTGTTGTTTTGCTGAATTACCCACCCCCCCCCCCCTCGCAGCCTCTGTGTACGCGGTTCACACGGATGCGGTAATGCGATAGGCGATATTTACCCTTGCGTCACGCGCATTTTGCGCACGCTCATTCCCGTTTTGCAACATCCTGCGGGGGATGTGCCGCACTCTCATTCAGGGGAACACGAATTCCAACTTTTTGAGGGAGGCATAATATGAGTGCTTTATTTAACGAAAACACGAGGGTTCAAGTCCCGGCAGCCCTTCATCTGTGCCGCCTGGGGTACACCTACCTGGACTCAATCAGTGAAGATGATTACGAACATAGCACGAATATACTTGTCAAGGTGTTTCGAGAAGCTATGAAGCGTCTCAATGCGGGAGTTTCGGATGCTGAGGTGGATGTTCAGTTGCGTAAACTCGTTGACATGACCAAAAATGATGACCTTGGACGAGAATTCTATCAGAAAATAACATCCACCAATGGTTTTCGGTTCATTGATTTTAATAATCCAGGAAATAATCTATGGCATTGCACAACCGAGTTTGCGTGTGAGAATCCTGAGACGGGTGAGAGTTTTCGCCCCGACATTACTTGCTTTGTCAATGGATTGCCGCTTGCCTTTATCGAGGTAAAGAAGCCGAACAACCACGAAGGAATACTTGCCGAGCGCGATCGTATCAACAGGCGATTTGCCACGAAATCCTTCCGTTCGTTCCTGAATGTGACCCAGTTGATGATTTTCTCCAACAATCAGGAATATGATACTGAGAATGTAGTTCCTGTGCAGGGTGCATTTTACGCAACAATAGCGAAAGAGCGAGCATTCTTCAATGTTTTTCGGGAGGCGGCAACAGCGATCTTGAGGGAATCAGGTTACGATGAGTCGATTGATGATGCGGTTCAGAAGAAGATCCTGAAGCATCGGAATTGCATTCCAATCAAGGAAGATCCTGAATACAAAAGCAACAAGGGACCGCTAACCCCAACGAATCGCATCCTGACATCAATGCTTTCGCGTAGGCGCTTCTTATTTCTTCTCCGATACGCGTTCGCCTATGTGGAGAGGACGGTTGAGCGTTCGGACGGGGAGAAGGTGGAGCGTCTTGAGAAGCATGTGATGCGCTATCAGCAGCTGTTCGCCACATTGCGTCTTCGGCAGAAACTTTCAGAGGGTGTGAAGGGTGGTGTCATTTGGCATACGCAGGGCAGCGGCAAGACAGCGTTCGCCTACTATAATGTCAAGGCTCTTACGGACTACTATGCGGAGCGCAAGACGGTTGCGAAGTTCTTCTTCATTGTTGATCGAATTGACTTGCTTGAGCAGGCGGTGGATGAGTTCTCGGCTCGTGGACTGATGGTTCAGACCGTCCAGAGTCGGTACGAGTTGATGGAGAAGGTCAAGGATAATACGCCCTTCTATAATCCTGAGGGAAAGCCCGAGATCATCGTCGTGAATATTCAGAAGTTCAAAGAAGACCATACGCCCGTCAATCTTGAAGGGGGCTATTCCACGAATCTTCAGCGTGTGTTCTTCATTGACGAGGCGCATCGCGGCTACAATCCGGCAGGATCGTTTCTTGCCAATTTGTTGGAGGCCGACAAGGATTCTGTCAAGATTGCCATGACTGGTACGCCGTTGCTTGCGGATGAGCGAGCTTCATGGCGTGTTTTCGGCGACTACATCGATACTTACTACTATGACAAGTCCATTAAGGACGGCTACACTCTCAAGTTGATGCGTGAGGACATTGAGACCGAGTGGCGTGAGCGTATCGCAAATGTTCTTTCGGATTTGGCAGGGCAAGTCGAGGTTAAGAAGTCTGATTTCAAGAAGACCAAGATTATTGAGCATCCGAATTATCTAAACGGTCTTTTGGATTACATCTTAATGGATATGCGGCGATTTAGGATCCAGAAGGATTGTTCGCAAGTCGCTGGCATGATTGTCTGTGAGACGAATTCACAGGCGCGTGAACTCTATCGCCTTTTTGTGGAGCGCAATCGCCCCGAGAAGCTGTCTGCGGGTGTTCGGCCATTTAAGTCCATTCTCGTCCTCCATGATGAGGGCGACAAGGAAGAGCGAAAGGCATCGATTGCCGAATTCAAGAAGACGGAGTCGATTGACTTCCTGATTGTGAACAGGATGCTTCTGACTGGATTTGATGCGCCGCGACTTAAGCGGCTTTATCTTTTGCGCAAACTCGATGGGCACGATCTCTTGCAGGCGTTGACTCGCGTTAATCGTCCGTACGGGGATTTTCGGTATGGGTATGTCGTTGACTTTGCGGACATCAAAGAGAACTTCGTTGAGACGAATAACCGTTATCTCAAGGAACTTCACGATGCCATTTACGGGCGCGACAATGAGACTATTGGGGAGGTTGTCGATCCAGCTGCCGTGCTGTTGGCTTCGCCTGCTGAAATATCTGAAAAGTTACGAAATCTCAAGGACATCCTCTTCGTGTATGATACCGACAACAAGGAGGAGTTCAGAAAGCAACTTGATGAAGAGTCGGACAAGGAACGTCTGTTGCTTCTCCGCCGTACGCTCGAAGAGGCGAAGGCACTGACCAATCAGGTTCGCAGTTTCGGTGATGATGAACTCAGGGAAAGAGTGCGCACTCTTGCTCCAGATGCCATTCCTCAGCTACTTTCGGAGGTCAACCACCGCATTGAGCGTATGAATCTCTTGGATGGTTTTGAGCGCAGTGAAGAGGTCACGGGCATCATCAAGGAGGCTCTTGCACAGATGGAATTCACATTCCGTTGCAAGGGAAAGGAAGAGCTAGAGTTTCTCTTCAATGACCTCAAGGATCGTTATCAAGTTGTGTGCCACGAGTTCACGACCAACATCGATCCGAAGGAGGCCAAGTACGGAACGCTTCTTTCGGAGTTTAAGGATTTCTTCAGAAAGCGGGGGTTTGCTCCGCAGACGGTTGCCGAGGCAAAGGAGACCATCGGTTATATGGAGTCGGTGATGAAACGGATAAACGAAATCAACCGATTGAATCGAATGCTCAAGGCTCGGTATCATGACGATGATCGGTTTGTACGCATTCATAAGCGCATTCGCGAAGAGAACGCCCGCCGCACCATTCCACCGGCAAAGCCTCTTATCTCACTGCACGAGGCCGAGATTATGGAGAACCTGAACACAGTCAAGGCTGTGATTGATGAGGAAATTTATAACAATGTGAATATCCTTGGAAATGAAAAAGCCTTTAACAGGGATGTTCTTCGGGCGGTAAGTCTTCGGCTAAAGGAGATGAAAATTTCTGCATCACATGATGACCGGGTATTCATCCAACGCGAGATTGCACAGGAATATCTTGCGGGTTATGGGAAGGCCGATTAAGCGAAGAGGACAATTGATAAATAAGGGAATGTGAAATGCAATCAAGCACAGTTGAACTGTCAACCCGTGAACTCATAGACGCGCTCAAGCAATCGTGCGGCAGCTACGGGTTGGGGAACGATGGAAACGAGTACAAGATCATTGTTCAGGTTTTTCTCTACAAGTATTTCAACGACAAGTTTGGGTATGAGGCGAAAAGAATTAAGGGATTCGGTGATCGGCTTCGAGCTGCATCAAAATGGGACGCTGAATACGACAACTTTACAGACGATGAAGTAGTGGATTTATTCGATTGTCTTTCATCGTCTACGCCGCGTCTGAAGCCGCACCAGACCATTGCGCATCTCTACAATGCGATGAACCAGGGAGATTTCGCGGTTCTCTTCGATGCGACACTGCGTGAAATTGCCGCGCTTAACTCGGACATTTTTTCTATTGCAACGGATTCCAAGACGAAAATCTCGGTCTTCGACCATGCGCTTATTGCAACGACTATCAACGACCCGACAAAACGCGATGAATTTGCGCGCTCGCTCATGCGGCGTATTGCCGACCCGAACGCCAACTTTGAGCCGATGTTCGCTGAGAAGTACGACTTCTTTGCCACGATGTTCGAGCATCTTATCAAGGATTACAACAAGGACGGCGGAGGTAAGTATGCCGAATACTATACGCCGCGCTCAATTGCACAGATTATGGCGCGACTTCTCGTCGGCAGGGAAGTGAACCTGAGAAGCGTCACGTGCTACGATCCGTCCGCTGGTTCGGGGACGCTCCTGATGGCTCTTGCCCATCAAATAGGAGAGAATCGGTGCACCATCTTTTCGCAGGATGTCTCGCAGAAGTCCTCGCAGATGCTTCGTCTGAATCTGATTCTCAACAACTTGTCAGGGTCAATTCAGAATGTCGTTCAGGGGAATACGCTCTTGAAGCCTGGGCATCGCAATCCCGATGGGACGCTTCGACATTTCGACTTCATCATTTCAAATCCACCGTTCAAGCTTGATTTTCCCGAGGAGCGCGAGGCAATTGCTAAGGACAATGTCCGTTTTTGGGCGGGTGTGCCGAATGCGCCGAAAAAGGTCAACCCCGATAAGCCGGCGATGAAGATCTTCCTTTGCTTTATTCAGCATCTCCTTTATTCACTCAAGGAGAAGGGCAAGGGGGCGATTGTCGTGCCGACGGGGTTCATCACGGCAAAGCAAAGCATTGAAGGAAAGATTCTTCAGCGCATCGTTGACGAGCATATCGTCTACGGATGCGTCTCAATGCCATCCAATGTGTTTGCAACGACAGGCACGAATGTCTCGGTTTTGTTCTTTGACAATTCGCGAAAGGCCGACAAGGTCGTACTCATTGACGCGTCGAGACTCGGAGAGGAATACAAGGATGGTAATAATCAGCGCAAGCGGCTTCGTGATTCCGAGATTCAGAAAATCGTCGATACATTCCTCGGCCAAAAGGCGGAGGACGGATTCTCGGTCGTTGTCACGCATGATGAGATTAAGGCAAAGGGATATACATTGTCCGCGGGACAGTATTTCGACATCAAGATTGAGTATGTGCCGATAACGGAAGCGGAGTTTACGGAAAAGATTGCTGGCTTCAAGTCGCGCCTCGCCGAGTTGAATGCAAAAGGTACGGAACTGGACAAGAAAATAGCTACTTATCTTGATTCGTTGGAGTTCAATTCGAATGCAGCGAAAGGCTGAGATGGTGCATCACCTAAAGAGACGCGATGACGAACCCCTTACGGATAGTAAGGGGCTGGTAACTGCACCTTGTGAGAACGCCCGCTATCCGAAGTTGTGTGGACAGGTCGGGGAGAGCAATGTTCGTGTCGAGGATGAACCTTGGATTAACCCGATTGTGACTGCCCGATGTGTTGGTATGAATATTTGCAAGATGATTTGTAAAGGTGTCTGTCAGCAAGGTGTAATAAATGAAATCTAATGAAACACCGTTTTTTGCTATCAGAGGTAAAAATTCAGTCGAGCATATTTTATTTTCGTCCTCGCAACGAACTTCCCATATTCTTCGGAATCGGACATTCAATTTGTTTAAGAGAATACAATTATCTGGAACAGTAAATTTATTACTCAAGATATCATTTCCCATTAGAGTTAAGACGGTCTTCCCATCGTCAAACCCTGGAAGACTATATAGATGCCATTTCTTGTTCGGCTGTGCCGAAGGATTAATAGAGATGGCACGAATCTCAACGGCTTCACATAATTTGCAATACTTCATATTCTTTTCATCCATATGAAAATAAATGACATCGCGTGTCATGTGCGATCACGCACTTCAATATCACTCATTGATGTTGACTATTATGTGTCGACGGACAATATGCGCCCAAATTTTGGGGGTATCGGTACTCCATCATCCATCCCCTCTTCTGGAAATGTTACGGCTTACCAAGCAGGCGACATACTCCTGTCGAACATTAGACCATACTTCCGAAAGACTTGGCTTGCTACACATGAAGGCGGTTGCAACGCCGATGTACTGTGTATCAGAGCAAACCCAAACAAGTGCATTCCGAAGTATCTGTATTATGTTTTCACAACAGACAGTTTTGTTGCCGACTATCTCAAGTCCTGCAAAGGTGCGAAAATGCCGAGAGGCAATGTCCAACGTTTGCTCGATTACGAATTTAACCTCCCGACCTGTCCACACAACTTCGGATAGCGGGCGTTCTCGGAAGTCTCGACGAAAAGATCGCTTTGAACCGCAAAAAGATAGCGGAGCTGGAGGTGTTGGCGAAGACCATCTACGGCTACTGGTTTGTGCAGTTCGACTTTCCCGACAAGGACGGCAAGCCCTACAAATCCTCCGGCGGAAAGATGGTCTGGAACGAACAACTGAAGCGCGAGGTGCCGGATGGGTGGGAAGTTGGGACTATTAGAGACTTGGGGGAGATTGTTTCTGGAGGGACTCCGTCAACAAGCAATCCGACGTTTTGGACACAAAATGGAGTTGCGTGGATCACGCCGAAAGATCTATCAGATACCACGAATAAGTACGTTCGCCATGGAGAGCATGACATAACGGAAGAAGGATTGCGGAATTCGTCTGCTCGATTGATGCCACGGAAGTCGATCTTGCTTTCAACTCGTGCTCCTATTGGATATATCGCTATAGCAGATTGTGACCTCTGCACAAATCAGGGTTTCAAATCGATTATACCGAACAAGGGTATTGGAAGTGAATTCATCTATTATTTGGTGCAATCCCTTATTCCTTATGTGAAGACACTCGGCGTAGGATCTACGTTCTCTGAAGTGTCAAAAAGTTCTTTTGCCTCTGTCCGTATCATACTTCCGCCCACAACAGTAATAGACAGATTCAACGAAATAGCTACAAGTATTGGGGAATCTCGATGTGTCTGCGAAGTCCGTGTCGAAGAGTCAATAAAACAACGCGACACGCTCCTGCCGTTGCTGATGAACGGGCAAGTGGCGGTCGGATAGCCATACAATTTGAGGCTGCCGTTTCCTATTTATGTGGGGCATAGTGCCCTGCATAACAAAGGAAACGGAGGCAAAATGACAGAGCAATTCGCTCGTGCATTGAAGTTGTCCGATCTCTCGGACAACACGATAATCTCGTATTGCAAGGCGGTGGAATACTTCTATCGCCAGTACGGGGAAGTGAACAAGAAGAACCTGTTGTCCTACAAGGGATGGCTGGTGGAGAACTACAAGGCCAAGACCGTGAATCTTAGGCTGCAGGCCTTGAACCGATACCTCGACTTCATAAAGAAGCCGAATCTCAAGATGAAGTTCATCAAGGTTCAGCAGCAGAACTTTCTGGAGAACGTCATCAGCGACGCGGATTACCGCTTCTTCTGCCGGAAGCTGAAATCCGAGAAGCGGCTCAACTGGTATTTCGTGGTGCGTTACCTTTGCGCCACGGGAGCTCGCATTTCGGAACTTCTGCAAATCAAGGTGGAACACGTCGAGGCGGGCTACCTTGATCTCTACGGCAAGGGCGGCAAGTTGCGTCGCCTCTATATTCCGAAACGCCTTAAGGCGGAGACGGACAAGTGGCTTGCGGAAACTGGACGCACAAGCGGCTATCTCTTCTGCAACCGATTCGGAAAGCGAATCACGGCTCGCGGCATCGGATATCAGTTGAAGACGCTTGCGAAGAGTTACGGCATCGACACGAAGGTGGTCTATCCGCACTCCTTCCGCCATCGCTTCGCCAAGAATTTCTTGGCGAAGTTCAACGACATCGCGCTACTTGCGGACTTGATGGGGCATGAATCAATCGAGACGACGCGCATCTACCTTCGCCGCACAGCGACCGAGCAGCGCGACCTCATCGACCGCATCGTGACGTGGTGACCAAGTAGCGGGGTAGTGTGGCGGTGCGCTACCCCGCCATTAGCCAATAAGCATAATGACTATGGATGCGACGGAGGCCACAAGGGAAACTGTAGCAATCCATTGTGATATCAGCGCGGTCTTTGCCGAATCTGCCGCCTGCTTCAATAGTAGTTCATTCGCTTTTTGCGCCGCAGCAAGTTGCGCTTTCAATATCTCGCTTTGTTTCTTTGCCTGCTCGTTCAGTTCTATTGTTACCTTGCCGACCTTGCGCCTTCGCGCATTCTCCGTTTGCATGGCATGTTCAAGGGAGCGATGATTCTTTTCAATCTCGGCAAGTTGCCTTGCTGAACAGATGTCTGTCAAAGATCTACCGTTGTAGTTCATTTTAAATCTCCGACTGAAACCTGTCCGTTCATCAAGAGTGGAAGAAGTTGATCTCTTGCATCTTGAAGACGGGCGGATTCTTCATCAAGTCTCATGATTTGACGATAAATCGGTTTCTCAATTTCGTTGAAATCAGACAGAATCGCACTGTTATTTGGCACAGCAAGTAGCTTGGCTACAAAGTGTTCTGTCTTGAGGTTGTTGATTCCCGTTCCTGAACAAATTTGCTTGATATAGGCGCGATATGTTGCACTTCTAAATAAATTGTAAATGATATGACAGTACTCGCCCGTTGGTGAAAACGAAGTACAGAACGCACCAAAGGCGCAATCAGGGTTGGATCGCGTAACGAGTCCGGCCTTTCCGACGTGTTCCTTGCTACCACTCGACATGGCAATCAGCACTTGCCCTTTTTGCAGCGTTTGCGATTCTGTCACCATAGTCGTCGGAATGAAAACTTCGTTTGAATCTCGAACAACATACCCTCCCGCGATGTTGTTGCCCCTATAAACGGGAATGACATTTGCCTCGCCTCTCGCTACTTCATCTTCCTTTGAATATGAAACGCCACGATTGAATGTCCCACAATCGCTGATGCTCCATGAAATCCACCCCTCCGGGATTTCGCGTTTGAGTTGTTCGTTCCAGACCATCTTGCCGCCACTCGACTTGTAGGGGTGTCCATTCTTGTCAGGAAAGTCAAACTGCACAAACCAATAGTCGTAGATCGTCTTTGCCAATGCCTCCAACTCCCGAATCTTCCGACGGTTCACCTCAATCTTCTCGTCCAAACTTCCGAGAACGCCCGCTATCCCCAAATTGCCGCATCCAGCTTTTAGTCGAGTCGAATGGTCCCTCTTCTCTCGCAAGCCCTCAGGCAGGCGGTTTGTTGCCCTACCTTTGCGCCCCCGAACCCCCGCTTGGAAGCGGCGGAGCGCAGAAGGGAGGAGAGAAGCCCCATCACGCAGGCGTTGTGTAGGCGCAGGCGCGGCAAAGCCATCTGCCGCGTTCCAGCCTGTCGTCGGCCTTGTCCCTCCTCTCGGGCGAGGGGGTGAGCGCGAAGTGTCGCGAGTGAGGCCTTCCACGGGGCGCCACCGTGAGAGTTGTCCTGTCCGAAACCAGCCGTCTTGTCGAGGCTGGACAGGCTAAGTAAACTTTTGTTGCCCAAGTGCGAAAGGTGAGCGCAACCGTGGAAGCCGAGACCGAGCGACAGCTTCGCGCAAGCCCCCGAGCAGGCGGTTTGTGGTATAATGTGCCGCGTTTTGCAGTGAGGTTGGTGGTTATGGACATTTTGAAGGATAGCATCGCTGTCGTCTATCGGAAGTTCCTCGCGGCGGCGTTCGGCTCGGCCCTGATGACGAGCATCTATTCACTGGTTGACGCGGCAGTTGTCGGGCAGTATCACGGACCGGCCGGCGTGGCGGCCATGGCCGTCATTGCCCCCATTTGGAACGTCATCTTCTCCCTGGGCCTGCTGGCGGGAATCGGTGGCTCCGTCCTTTATGCCGTCAAGCGCGGCGCACGGTCCTCAATCGCTCCGGCCAACCGCTACTTTACGGTTTCGCTTCTTGCGGGCTTGGTCCTTTCGGCGGTTGTCATGGCTGGACTCTTCCTCTATACGGATCCGCTTCTGAGACTTTTCGGAGGAAAGGGCGAACTGCTTGATCTTTCGCTCCGCTACATGCGTGCCGCCCAGTGGGGCGTGCCCCTGTTCATCTTCGCCAATATCCTCATGGCGTTCCTGCGCAATGACGGGAATCCGAAATTGGCGACGCTGGCTGTGCTTTCGGGCGGCATCTTCAATGTCTTCGGAGACTATTTCTTCGTCTTTACTTGTAATATGGGGATTTTCGGCGCGGGCCTTGCCACGATTATCGGTGAGGCCATCGCTATCCTCGTCATGGTCTCCCACTTCTTCCATCGCAGGAATACCCTGCGGCTCGAGATGCCGTTCGTGCCCGTCCTTTTTGCTCGGAAGATTGTCGTCGTCGGATTCTCTGCCTTCTTCATCGACCTGGCGATGGGCATCCTGACGATGCTCTTCAACTGGCAGATTCTCCACTACATGGGCACGGACGAATTGGCGGTCTATGGCGTGATTGTGATGGTGAGCACATTCGTTCAGTGCTGTGGATACGGTATCGGACAGGGTGCGCAGCCGATTCTCTCGCAGAACTACGGGGCGGGGGCGTTCTCGCGGGTGGGCCAGACGCTCCGCTATTCCATTTGGACGGCGGCAGTCGTCAGTGCCGTATGGCTTGCCGCGCTCCTTTCCGAGCCGAATGCCTTTGTGCGGCTCTTCATGCGTCCCACGGAGGCCGTCCTGTCGGTTGCGCCCGGCATCATTCGCACGTATGCGCTGGCATTCGTCTTTCTGCCTTTCAATGTCTTCGCGACCTATTACTTTCAGGCGATTCTGCGTCCCCGGACATCGTTTGCGGTTTCCCTTGCGCGCGGACTGGTCCTACCGGGTTGCCTGATTCTCGCATTGCCGTCCCTGTTTTGCGGCGCGGCACTTTGGTGGGCGGCACCGATTGCGGAGGCGGTGGTTGCCGGGGGCGTGGTCTTTGCGCTCGTGCGGACGCGGCAGAAGCGATAGGTGGAAGTCGGGGGAATTCAACTTGCGACTCATTTGAGTTCCAGTTGCGTCTCGAACGAGTTGCAAGTGGGACTTTCCGCCTGGGCACCCCGGATTCGGGAGAAGCTGTTCTCTCGACGCGGAGAAGCTGTTCTCCGGGGGAAGAGAAGCTGTTCTCTTGATCGGGAGAACAGCTTCTCCCGCGCTGGGGTGCATCCTCCGCCTTCTTGTCCTGCCGCCCGAAGGGGGTCCGGGAGGGGGTGCGCGGCACTTTTGCGCGATTTCCGCGTCCGGAATTGCGGCGATTCGCGTCGTTTTGGTGAGATAGCGAAGTTTTTTCGGATTTTCTTCGATTC
>JBNMKZ010000044.1:0-21472 GCA_050874585.1 Verrucomicrobiota bacterium
ACGGTCTAGTGGCCGTGTAGTATAGCACGGTGTCAGAAGCGAAACCACTTTTTCACTTTCCGAGGCCGAAAATGACGGCCGCACCCCTGTTTCCATTGGGTGCGGTCGATTTTAGGGGTCAAAAACTGGGGATAATCCAGGCCTGTCGAGTGTTTTCGACGGCACAAAACCGTCAGGTGGATCGCCTGCGCTTGTGTAAAATGGCGCAAAAGGCACTCTTAGGTGTCAATTGGACAAACGATCTTGTAGTTGGTCAAGTTGCGGGGATGCAGGTGGAAAGTGTCAGTTACATTGGCTCGAACAAGGTAGAGGCCGTATTTTCCGTCGCTCGGTGACAATGATTCCAGAAACGTCAAGTTCACTCCTTCGGGCGATATCTGCGGACAGTCAAAGCGTTCGTTGGAATGATTTCGTTTCCAGATACACCCCCATGATGACTGGGTATCTCATGTCGAAGTATGTTAATATCGACTATGAGGATGTCATTCAGGAGACTTTTGTGGCCTTGGCGAAGGTGTTGCCCAATTATCGATACGATCCGGAGGAGACGGGGCATTTCCGCAATTACCTGACGGCGGTTCTTCGCAACAAGGCTTGCGACGCGATTCGTGCTACGCAAAAAGCCGATGCGCTGAAGGACAAGGTTTCTTCCGATCCGACCTTTCTAAAGACGGATGTCGATGAGACGCAACGACTCAGACATTCCATTTACACAATCGCATTACATCAAATCCTTAATGATGAAACGATCCTCTTGCGAAACAGGCGTATCTTCGTCGAAAGCGCGATTAACGGGCGAAGTGCGAGTGAGGTTGCCGTAATGTTTGGAGTTGCGCGTAACAATGTCGATCAGATCAAGGCCCGTATCTTGAAGAAGCTTCAGGTGCGTGTGTCCGAACTTTCGCGCCTGGCTTATGATGAATAATGACGAGAAAGAGCTTTTGTCTTTCCTTTCGTCAGAAGCGAAAGACCCACAGCTTCCGATGTTTCAGTCGGGAGAAATCGTAGGTAGTTGGCGTGTACTCTCTTTTCTTGGTGGTGGCGGTTTTGGCGAAGTCTATCGCGTTGAGCATATCTGCGTAGGAATAATATGTGCGCTGAAAGTTCTGAGACGCAACACAGAGAATTCGAGGACGCGGTTTCGTCGTGAGATCCAGTATGTTGCGTGTCATAACAGTCCAGGGGTTCCGCGATTCTTCGAAGTGTGTCTGACTGGATTGCACCCCTACTATGTAATGGAACTCCTTTCGCCGAGAGAGTTGCCATCGACCGATTCAGGTGTAGCATGTCTTTTGCAGCGATTGTGTACGATCTTGTCAGTGCTTCACGAGGAAGGTTGGGTTCATCGAGATATCAAGCCGTCAAATGTCCTGTATCGTGATAACGGAGAAGTTGTTCTGGTCGACTACGGGCTGATTAAGCGTGTACGGAACGATGGCTCACAAATACCGGTGGGGGACGGCCTAACAAGAGTAAATGCCGCTGTTGGTACCGAACGCTATGCTGCACCTGAACAATTATCCGGCAGCGTAATAGACCTTCATGCGGACATTCATGCGTTGGGCGTTCTCATAGACACGTGCTTTCAAGGAGATTTACCGCAGCGATGGAAGCGGATCGTTTGTCGTGCGACGAGTTCACTACCAGAACAGCGATACCCGAATTGTCGTGCACTGTCGCGAGCCATTGCGTTTCGCTTTTGGGGTGAACTTGTTGTCATTGGCGGCATTATGGTTGTGATGGTGCTACTTGCTCTGATAATCATTCATTTCTCCAGTGGCAGGCGAGAAAGGAATGTTGCGGAGTCTTGCGATAGTGAAACGAATGTATCAACTTCGGTGAAGTGTAGAAATGTTAGTGATTCCGCTGGCGATTGGTTAGTGCCATAGATGTATGGCTATCGGCATTGCAATGCTTGCCTCTGAGAAGGTTGAGATAACCTCGCCGAAGGTTCACATGTTGTGGCGTGGCAAAACGGTCGCGGCACTTCTGAAGAGTTTCAGCGACTTTTCTCTTTCGTGCCGGGCCATTCGATTTCGTCCTTTTCGCAAGTTTCTGGGTTGGCGGGTTTGGTATAATGTTGTAAACATCAATAAACGAAGGGACGACTTATGGACAAGGATTTGCTGCTGAAGATAAGACTTGATTACAAGGGCTCCGACTATTCTCGAACGGTTGTCGTTCAGAAGAAGTTCTCCCTTGCGTTTCTGCACGAGGTGATTCAGGTGTCGTTCGGTTGGCTGAACTACCATCTCTATAGCTTCGAGGATGCGAAAGGCGTGATATACGAGTCGGATGTTGAGGCGTTTGACATTCCCCTCGGCAAGGAGCAGCGGCGCCTGCTCGCCTCCGAGGTCGCCATTGGGGATGCGCTTAAGAATGTGGGTGACACGCTCGACTACATGTATGACTTCGGGGATGGCAATGAGATCGAGGTTACGAACTTGGGTGCGGTCTCGGACTTTGTGACTTCTGATTTCGCGTCTGTCGGACCCGATCTCGTCGAGGATGCGGGCGGCTTTGGCTTCACGCCCGGCATCGTGAAGCTCCTATCGAAGAAGGGCAGGAAGTCCGCCAAGGCCCTGGATTGCGAGGACTGGCTGGCCGGCGCGTTCGGCAAGACCCCAGCCGCCGTGCTGCGCGAACCATCCGCCGACGAGATTCATGCCCGCGTCTGGCACCTCCACGAACTCGTCTACACGGCGTTTCCCGTCAAGTGAGTCGCGGCAGTTTGGAGGGGTGACGGAGAGATGCGCTTCTCCGGGAAAAATGAAGCTGTTCTCTCGAGCGGGAGAACAGCTTCTCTTGATTGAGACAAGCTGTTCTCTTTTTTGACCTTTTGCGTGAATCATTTTGAGATTTTCATGTACGCGTACGGGCGAGATTTGCTATAATACGCGCAAAGTAAGTGAAAGTGGGTACAATATGAATACAAACATTAAGGTCGGTGATTGCTTTGGACTTGGCTGGTCCATTTTCAAGGAGCGCATGGGGTCCGCCATTGGCGCGTCGCTTCTCGTGATGCTGATTGGTGGCGTTACATGCGGCATTTGCTATCCGGCGATGCTGGGTGGGTTCTTCCTGCTGGCGGATGCCTGGATTACGAAGCGTCAGCCGGCACCGGGGGCGGGTGATGTCTTCAAGGGGTTCTCGTACTTTCTGCCCAGCCTTGTTGCTGTGTTCTTGATAGGGTTTCTGGGGTCTTTGATTTCGCTTCTTCTTTTTATTATCCCTCTTTTTGGTCCTGTTCTTTACTATGCGGTGAATGTCATCGAGGGGGTCTTGGTCTATTGGGTGGTGATGGTTGTCGTGAACCAGCGGATTTCAGGGTGGAAGGCCCTTTGTCTTGTGCTTGGCGAAACATTCCATAATCGCTTCTGGAAGCCCATTCTTGTTGGCTTTTTGGCCAATTTGCTGATGGGGGCGGGTGCATTGGTCTGCGGCCTTGGCATCATTTTCACGATTCCGTTCGGCCTGTGCGTCTATGCGGCGGCCTATCGGAAGTTCTTTGATGCGCCTGAAGTTGAAGTCGTGGCGTGAGGAAATTCGCGGATTTTCGTGGAAAATTGGATGCGGCAATCGCCCTTGGGACGATTGCCGCGTTTGTCTTGTGCGCCCATTTGGCGGGGATCGTCGTCTGCCCGCTCCGTCGCTTCGTGGGGATTCCCTGTCCGACCTGTGGGAGCACACGGGCCTTTTTGCGCTTGGTGCGCGGCGATTTTGCGGGTGCATTCGCTTTGCAGCCGCTGGTGACGGGCCTCTTGCTACTCGTGCCGATTGTCCTGCTCGTCGGATGGTGGTGGGGACTGAGACTGCCGCGATCGGCGTGGGGAAGGTGGCTTCTTTATGGTGGCGCCGCCTGTGCGGTTGCGCTGAACTGGGCGTATGTCCTTTGGCGGGAAGGTTTATAAAATGACTATTCTTGCCGCGATTCTTGTCGGTTTTCTTCTGCTTCTCGGCTTTGTTGGGTGCGTTGTGCCGTTTATTCCCGGGGTGTGGATTGCCTATGCTGCGCTGTGGGTGCTGTGGGCGATGGGCTGGACGGTTGGGACTGGACTGTTGGTTGCCGGTGGCATCGCGGCAATTGTCGTGACCATTCTCGATTTCGTCGTGCCGGCGTGGGGTGCGAAGCGGTTCCACTGTTCGCGCCGGGGGCAGGTCGGTTGCGTCATCGGGACGATTGTCGGTGCGTTTGTCCTGCCATGGGGCATTGTGCTGGGCCCGTTCCTCGGTGCGCTCTTTGGGGAGCTCACGCTCGGACGGAGCGGACACGATGCGCTTTTGAGTGGGGTGGGTGCGCTTCTTGGGTTCCTATTCGGAGTTTTGCTTAAATTCGTCCTATGCGGCGTCTACGCCGTATGGTGTGTGCGTGTTCTCCTGTAGCCGTGCGTGGGGCGTGGCCTCGAACCGCTGCGCCTGGATTGAACCAACACGAAGTACACGGAAAGGGGGGGCTTTTCTGCCACTGAACACACTGAATCGGTCTGTCGACCGACACTGAAATTCACGGAAGGTTTTTCGTGTCCGGCTTCGCCGGCTTTGGCGCGTTTTCGTGTTAGCCCCGCAGGGAGGACAACGGCATCGGTGTCCTTCCGTGTGCCCCGTGGTTGGTTCAAACTGCCGCGCTTGGGCGGAGAAAACAAAAGAGGCACCTCCCCATGGGAGATGCCCTTTAGAAGAACGGCGGTATTGCCGTCTTGAGGGATTACTTAACCGTAATCACCGAGTTGAACGTGCCCTGATCGTTCGGGACCGACTCGGCATTCTCGGGATCGGCGCACCATGCGCCGTCAATCACGTACTTGTACTCGTACTTGCCGGGGGCAAGCTTCAGCGTCGTCGTGTAGATTCCCTCTTTCGCCTTGTAGGTCATTTCCTTCGCCGTGGGATTCCAGTCATTGAACTGACCCGCGACAAAGACGCTCTGGCCTTTCTCGGCGTGAATGGTGAATGTGACCGCCTTCTTGGTGTCGGTGACCTTCGCCTCCTTCTGGGGGGCTTCCTTCACCGTCTTCCTCGTCACGACCTTCTTGGTCGCGCACTTTCCGGCTTTCTTGATCTTCATTTTTTCTGTTTCCTCTCGGCCTTGCGACCGTTTTATCGCCTTATGCGAGCGAACGGGCCAATAGTATCTCATATTTTTTACGATTGTCAATACCCCGAGCGTCTTTTTTTTGCTATAATTATGTCCTGTGAGCGAAACTTGGAAAGATAAGTTTTCTCGGTGGTTCACAATCACCCTCGTGGCCGTCATCTTTGTTGGCGGCCTTCTGTTGGTTTGGCCCAGCTACCAGAGGGGGAAGGCGCTTCGCGCCCAGAATGCCGAGCTTTCCGCGCAGATAGACCGCAAGCGCCAGGGGATTGCGGATCTGATTGAAAATCAGAAGCGGTTCAAGACCGATTCCGACTTCGTTGAGCAGATTGCGCGGCAGAACCGTCGGGTCTTTCCGAACGAGCTGGTGTTCGTCTTCGAGGGTGAATAAATGGCGAACTTCGGCAGATGGTTGATAGGACTTGCGCTTTTGCCGATGTGCTGGGGGTTTGTGCGGTCGCTTGTCGATTCGCTGGTGGTGGCCGCCGGCGGTGGGCGCGGCTTTTCGGCCGAGGCGGTGTCCCTGCTGGGTGGCATGGTGGTCTTTGCGGTTGCATGGATGACGCTGAGCCATCCGGTTAGGGCGTACGTGTTCGGGCACGAGTTGACGCATGCGCTGTGGGGGCTGGCCTTCGGGGCGCGGCCTTCGGATGTGCGGATTGGTGAGGGGGGCGGTAGCGTGAAACTGACGAAGACGAACTTCCTCATCACGCTTGCTCCATACTTCTTTCCCTTCTACACCTTTGTCGTTATCGTCGTGGCGCTGGTCACCTACGCATTTCTGAGGCCTTTGCCATTCCTGCCGTTCTGGATGTTCATCATCGGTTTCACATGGGCGTTTCATGTGCTGTTCACGTTGGAGACGCTGACGCAGCGGCAGCCGGACGTGCGGCTTTACGGGCGGGTGTTCTCGTGGACGGTGATTTTTTTGGTGAACATGGCGCTTGTGCTCGTTTGGTTGGCGGCGACAACGCCGCTGACGTTCGCGGCGCTCGGGTCGATTGTGCTGGGGCGCGTCGCTTCGGCATATGTGGCGGTCGGCGCGTCGGTCTGGGCTGCCGGAAAGTGGATTTACACCTCAATAAAAGGAGAATCATGATGAAAAGACTGATGGCTGGCCTGCTGGCGGCGGTGTGTGTGTGCGGATGCGGGACGAAAGATGCCGATTCGCTGAAGATGATTACCGAGGCGACATTCCCTCCGTACGAATTCCTGCGTGGGCAGGAGATTGTGGGCATTGATGTTGAGATTTGCCGCGCCGTGGCGCAGAAGCTGGGCAAGTCGTTCGCGGTTGAGTCGGTCGACTTCGACTCCGTCATTCCATCTGTGATGTCCGGCAAGGCGGACCTTGCGGCGGCTGGCATTACAGTGACGGAGGACCGCAAGAAGAACGTCGACTTCTCCGATGTGTACGCCAAGACGGAAATCGTCCTCATCTACAAGAAGTCCGCCCCGATTCTGACGGCGGAAGCCTGCAAGGGCAAGCGCATCGGTGTACAGGGCGGCAATACGGCCGAGAACATCGTCCTCGAGCGCTTCGGGCAGGAGCCGGAGCGCTTCCGTTCGGCGGCCGAGGCGTGTGCTGCGCTCAAGGCTGGGCGTTGCGATGCCGTGCTTGTGGACATCGAGCCGGCGAAGAACTGCGTCCTTGGCGAGGAGGATCTCGCGATTGCGCCGACCCCGGTTAACCTTGAGGAGTACGCCATTGCCATTCGCAAGGATCAGCCCGAGTTGCTGAAGGCAATCAACGAGACGATTGCCGAACTCAAGGCGAACGGGCGGATGGCCGAGATTCGTGCCGCGTTTACGGCTGAGGCGGATTTGCTGAAGAAGTAAGAAATGTGGAATTCAGGAATGAGGTTAAGTAAAATGATGAAGAACCTTTTGGGGCTTGGGCTGGTCGCGGCGTTGCTGTGCGGGTGCACGGCGAAGGACGAGTCGCTGAAGATGATTACCGAGGCGACGTTCCCACCGTACGAGTTCCTGCGCGGCGATGAGATTGTGGGCATTGACGTCGAGATTTGCCGCGCCGTGGCGCAGCGTCTGGGGCGCACCTTCTCGGTGGAGTCGGTCAACTTCGATTCGGTCATCCCGACGGTCATTTCGGGCAAGGCGGACCTTGCGGCGGCCGGCATTACGGTGACGGAGGATCGCAAGAAGAACGTGGACTTCTCGGTTCCCTACGTGAAGACGGGCGTGGTCTTCGTTTACAAGAAGTCCGCCCCCTATGCGAAGGGGGGCGATGCGAAAGGCAAGAAGGTTGGTGTGCAGAGTGGCACGACGAGCGAGACGTACGTGACGGAGGAGCTGGGGCAGCAGCCCGAGCGGTTCGACTCGCCTGCCGCGGCAGTTGCCGCGCTCAAGGCGGGGCGTGTCGATGTCGTCATCGCCGACATCGACCCGGCGAAGAACTGCGTGAAGGGCGAGGCGGATCTTGCGATTTCGGACTTCATCACAACGGAGGAGTACGCCGTGGCCATTCGCAAGGGCCAGCCCGAGTTGCTGAAGGCGATCAACGAGACAATCGCCGCGCTCAAGGCAGACGGGACTCTTGAGAAGTGGGTCGCCGACTACACGGCCGAAGCCGACAGGCTGAAGGAGAAATAAGCCATCCGGCGATTCTCAGAGAGTGAACATCAGCATGATTCAGACCCTGTTCAACAACATTCAGCTTTGGTTCGGCAAACTGGGGGACGACTTCCAGCTTTGCTTCGTCAAGAACGATCGGTGGCGCTACTTGCTGGACGGCCTTGGCGTGACGATAGAGGTCGCGCTCGCGGCAATCGTCATCGGCCTTCTGATTGGCTTCTTGGTTGCCATTATTCGGTCGTCGCACGACAAGTACGGGCGTTTTGCCGCGCTCAACGCCCTGTCGAAAGTCTACCTGACGATTATTCGCGGCACGCCCATGGTGGTGCAGTTGCTCATCTGCTACTTCATCATCATGCAGTCGCTTGACAAGGTGACGGTTGCGATTCTCGCCTTCGGCATTAACTCCGGGGCCTATCAGGCGGAAATCCTGCGTGCGGGCATCATGTCCATCGACCCCGGGCAGATGGAGGCCGGCCGCGCTCTCGGGCTCGGCTACTGGAAGACGATGATTCGCATCATTCTGCCGCAGGCGATTCGCAATGTGCTGCCGGCACTGGGCAATGAATTCATCGTCCTCATGAAGGATACGTCGATCGTCGGCTACATCGCCCTGCGCGACCTTGCCAAGGGCGGCGACATCATCCGTTCGCAGACCTATTCGGTGTATACGCCCTACCTGACGGTTGCGGCGATTTACCTGGTGCTCGTAATGACATTCACCTGGTTGCTTGGGCGCCTTGAGCGCTATTTGCGCTCCACGGGGGCGGATCCCGTGCATAACGATTCGTAAGGACTTGATACGATGGCAGAGACACTTTTGAAGATTGAGGGACTGAAGAAGAGCTTTGGGAAACTGGAGGTCCTGAAGGGGATTTCGACTGAGATTCGCCACGGTGAGGTCGTGGTGATGATTGGGCCGTCCGGCGGCGGAAAGTCGACCTTCTTGCGGTGCATGAACCTGCTGGACGCGCCGACTGAGGGGCGCATCCTCTTCAAGGACCGGGACATTGTTCGGGCGACCGAAAAGGAGAAGAACCGCGTTCGTTCGGAAATGGGGATGGTCTTCCAGCACTTCAATCTGTTCCCGCATCTGACGATTCTTGACAACATCACGCTGGCGCCGCGGCTGGTGCGCGGACTTTCTCGTGCGGATGCCGAGAAGAAGGCGCGTGAACTCCTTGAGCGCGTCGGTCTCTCCGACAAGGCGACAAGCTACCCGCAGCAACTTTCGGGCGGCCAGAAGCAGCGCGTCGCCATTGTGCGGTCGCTTGCGATGGAGCCGCAGATGATGCTCTTTGATGAACCGACGTCGGCACTCGACCCTGAAATGGTGGGCGAGGTTCTCGATGTAATGAAGGACTTGGCCCGCAACGGCATGACGATGGTCGTCGTGACGCATGAGATGCGCTTTGCGCGCGACGTCGCCTCGCGCATCCTCTTTTTGGAGGGCGGGCGAATCGCCGAGGAGGGTACGCCCGCCGAGGTCTTTGGCGCGCCGAAATCGGATCGTCTGAAACTCTTTCTTGGCAAGGTCAACCTGACCGCCGAAGGCAAATGAAATAGAGGAGAAGAATCATGCACACCGTACTGAAGCACCCGTTGGTCGATCACCGCATTACGCTGATGCGTGACCAGGCGACGCCCCCGAAACTTTTCCGTGAACTCGTGAATGAGCTCACGACGTTCCTGGCCTATGAGGCACTGGAGGACGTTCGGACGCGGACGGTTGACGTTGTCACGCCAGTGGCGAAGACGACGGGTGCTGTCATCGATGAGCGTGTCGTGCTGGTGCCGATTCTGCGTGCGGGCATGGGGATGCTCGATGCGATGCTGCATGTTTTGCCGTATGCCAAGGTTGGGGTGCTCGGGATGCAGCGCAACGAGGAGACGGCGGAGCCGATTCCTTACTATGCGAAGGTTCCGCCGGCGAAGGGTGAGGAGCTTGCGCTCGTCATTGACCCGATGCTGGCGACGGGTGGCAGTGCGTGCGATGCGGTCGCCCAGCTCAAGAAGCTCGGCTACCGGCGCATCAAGTTCCTGAACCTCATCTCGGCCCCGGAGGGAATCGCCAAGTTCGAGGCGGCCCACCCGGACGTGCCCGTCTTCACGGCGGCGCAGGACGAGCGGCTGAACTCGCACTTCTACATCGTCCCCGGCCTCGGGGACGCGGGTGACCGCATTTTTGGAACGCTTTAATTCAAAAGGACCAAGACCATGCTTGAGAAACTGTTCAAGATTCGTGAAGCCAAGTCGTCCGTCAAGACGGAAGTCATAGCGGGCATCACCACATTCATGACGATGGCGTACATCCTCGCCGTGAACCCTGACCTGCTGTCGATGGCGGGCATTCCGAAGGGCGGCGTTTTCGTGGCGACCTGTCTCGCGGCAGTCGTTGGTACGCTGTTGATGGCCTTCATGTCGAACTACCCGTTCGTGCTGGCCCCGGGCATGGGACTTAACGCCTTCTTCACCTTTACCGTTGTGCTGACGATGGGCTACAGCTGGCAGTTTGCCATGCTGGCGGTGTTCGTCGAGGGGCTCGTCTTCCTCGCGCTTTCGCTCACGCCCGTGCGCGAGTCGATATTCAATGCGATTCCACTTTCGCTTAAGCGGGCCGTCGCGGCGGGCATCGGTCTGTTCATCTGCCTGATTGCGCTCAAGAACGCGGGTGTTATCGTCGATAATCCGGCGACGCTCGTCTCGATGGTGCACTTCAAGGATGTCCCGTTCGCCACGACGGGCATCTGCGCGATTCTTGCGCTCGTGGGGACACTCCTCACCGGTTTCATGCTCGTCAAGGGTCTGAAGGGCGCGATTCTTTTCGGCATCCTCGTGACTTGGATTCTCGGCATGGTGGCCCAGGCGACGGGTGTTTATGTGCCCGATCCGGCCAACAACTTCTTCTCGCTCTACCCGAACTTCTCGTTGGAAGGCTTCTCGCAGCACTTTACCGAGTTCAATCAGACGGCTGGAGCGTTCTTCAAGCCCGAGACGTGGACGCATACGGGGACTGGCGATGATGGAGTGAAGGTCGTGCGGAGCGGTTGGGCGCTCGTCAAGTCACTCGACTTCTTTGTCGTGATGTTTGCGTTCTTCTTCGTCGATTTGTTCGATACGCTCGGGTCGCTGATTGGTGTGTCGATGAAGGGCGGCTTCCTCAATAAGGAAGGCAAATTGCCGCGTGTGTCGGGTGCGCTGTGCGCGGACGCGATTGCGACGTCGGTCGGTGCGGTCTTCGGCACGTCGACGACGACGACCTACGTGGAGTCCGCCTCGGGCGTGATGGCGGGTGGCCGTACGGGTCTGACGGCAGTGACGAGCGCGGCGCTTTTCGCCTTGGCGATTCTCTTCGCGCCGATCTTCCTGGCCATTCCGGGCTTTGCGACGGCCCCGGCGCTGATTATCGTCGGCTACATGATGCTTTCCTCGTGCGTGGACGTCAACTGGAAGGATGCGGGCGAGGCTGTCCCGGCATTCCTCGCCGTTGCCGCGATGCCGTTCTGCTACTCGATTTCGGATGGCATTATGTTCGGCGTGATTTCCTACACGGTCATCAATGCGTTGGCGGGCAACTTCAAGCGCATCCACTGGATTATGTACATCCTGACGATTATCTTCGTCGCGAAGTATGCGCTGATGTAAGGTTGGGACAGTGAAAGGAGATTGAGACGATGCAGGAAGAAGTTGAGAGTGTATTTCAGCCGATTGTGGAATGGCTGACTGAAAAGGGTGTGGCGTACGCCGTTGACGTGGTGGCAGCCCTGGTTATTCTGATTGTCGGGGCTTTGGCCATCCGCCTTCTTGGGGCGGCCTTGCGCAAGGCCCTCATTCGGCCCGATGGGCGCCATGCGCTCGCTTCGCGCTTCATCGTCTCGGTTCTCGTCAAGACGGCGTGGGCCTTTCTCGCCGTCATCATTCTCGGCAAGCTTGGGGTGAATGTCGGGCCGCTGATTGCGGGCCTCGGCGTGACGGGTTTCGTGCTCGGCTTTGCCTTTCAGGAGTCGCTCGGCAGTTTGGCGAGTGGACTCATGATTGCCATCAACGAGCCGTTCAAGGTCGGTGACTATGTGGCTGTCGGCGGATTCGAGGGGACGGTCCTTCAGCTCGACATGATGGCGGTGACCCTGGCGACGCCCGACAATCGACGCATCACGATTCCGAACAAGTCGGCCTGGGGTTCGCCCATCGTGAACTATTCGGCTCTTGCAACGCGGCGTGTCGATGTGTCGATTGGCATTGCCTACGGCGCGGACATTTCACTTGCGCGGAAGACGGCGATTGAGACGATTGCGGCGATCCCCGGCGTCCTGTCCGACCCGGCTCCGATGGCCGAGGTGAAGTCGCTCGACGATAGCGCGGTGGCGTTGACGATTCGCGTCTGGACGGCCAATGCCGACTACTGGACGGTCTTCTTTGCGGCCAACCAGGCCCTCAAGGAGGCCTTTGCCGCGAAGGGCATTCAGATTCCCTATCCGCAGCTCGATGTCCATGTCGACCAGAAGATGGCCTAATGCGGCTTGAAATCACGATTTGAAGTCCATAAAAAGAGAAAGAAGATTGACCATGGCAAGTGACCAGAACGACAAGAAGTCCGTTGATGGTGTTTACGATGCGCGGACGCTCGGCTACCCGAAGATGGGTATCCTGGGTGTCCAGCACCTGTTCGCGATGTTTGGGGCGACGGTGCTCGTGCCGCTCCTGACGGGGCTTTCGGTTTCGGCGACGCTCCTGTTTGCGGGCACGGGGACGCTGCTCTTCCATCTCGTGACGAAGCGCATCGTGCCCGCCTTCCTCGGCAGTTCCTTTGCGTTTCTCGCCGGCTACTTTGCGCTGACGGGTATGAAGGGCGGCATGTGGGAGGGGCTGACCAAGACGCAGCTTCTCGCCTACGCGTCGGTTGGCGTTTTTGTCGCGGGGTTGATTTATGTCATCTTCGCGGGGGTCGTCAAGCTGGTCGGCGTGAAGCGCGTGATGCGGTTCTTTCCGCCGGTCGTTACGGGTCCGATTATCATTGGCATCGGGCTTGTGCTGTCGCCGGTGGCCGTCAACAGTGCCTCGACATGCTGGCCGGTTGCGTTGGCGGGCATTCTGGCCGTCGTTCTCGCGGCGATTTTCGGGCGCGGCATGATTAAGATTATCCCGATTCTGATTGGTGTTCTGACGAGCTACGTGGTCGCGATTCTCTACGGTAACGTGGCGGGTTGGGGTCCGGCGGTGGACTTCTCTCACATCGCGGCCGCGCCGTGGGTGGGACTGCCTGTTCACATGGACGAGACGATTATCCCCATTCTTGAGCATGCGGGCGGCAACATCGGGCGCATCGTCAGTTCGATTCTGATTGTGGCTCCGCTGGCGGCGGCGACCATGATGGAGCACGTTGGCGATGTTTCGGCCATCAGTTCGACGGTGAAGCGCAATTTCTTCGCGAACCCGGGCCTGCACCGAACGCTTCTTGGCGATGGCCTTGCGACGAGCCTCGCGGCGTTCTTCGGTGCGCCGGCGAACACGACCTACGGCGAAAACACGGGCGTTCTGTCGCTCTCGAAGGTTTACGACCCTCGGGTTATTCGCATCGCGGCGTTCCTCGCCATTCTGCTCGCGTTCTGCCCGAAGTTCGCGGCGGTCATTACGACGCTCCCGGCGGCGACCATCGGCGGCGTCTCGTTCGTCCTCTACGGAATGATTTCCGCCGTCGGCGTGCGCAATCTCGTCGAGCACCAGGTGGACTTCTCGAAGCCGCGCAATATGCTCATTTGCGCCATTTCGATTGTCTGCACGCTGGGCATCAGCTTCTCGAAGGCGGGTTCCATTGGCTTCTCGGTCGGCAGTGTCCACATTTCGCTGTCGGGTCTTGCGGTCGGTGCCCTGATGGGCATCATCCTCAACGCCCTCCTGCCGGGCAAGGACTACACGTTCTCCGAGACGGAGCCGAACATCAAGGATGCCGACCGCTTCGGCGGTGTGAAGGCGCAGTGAGGTGCGCCGCATTGATTTGCTGACTGAGCGTCATTTGGAAGGAAACTACTGACATGATTCTGTTGATTGGAACTGATGCCTACTCACCGTTTCGCCTCGATGCGATCAAGGATGCGATGGCGAAGGCCGCGCCCGACCTCGGGCTGGTTGAGATTGATGCGAAGTGGGTTTATGCCCTCCAGGCGGATGCGGCGACGTGTCCCGAGGCTGACTTGCGCCGTGCGGCGAGCCTTCTGAATGCGACGGGCGAATGCGATGGGGCGGACTTCTTCGTCACGCCGCGCAAGGGCACGATTTCACCGTGGAGTTCCAAGGCGACGGACATCTTCCGCAACTGCGGGCTCGTCACGATTCCACGCGTCGAGCGCGGCATCCGCTTCCGCGTTTCGCAGAAGCTCCCGGCCGTGTGTCTCGCCGCGCTGTACGACCGCATGACTGAGGGTGTGTACGCTGACATCGCCGACCTCTTCGACGAGGCGGACCCGAAGCCGGGGCGTACCTACGATGTGCTGGCGAAGGGGATTGATGCGATTCGTGAGGCGAACGTTGAGATTGGCCTCGCCATCTCGGAGCCGGAGATGGAGTATCTCGCCAAGAGTTTCAAGGCCGCTGGCCGCAATCCGACCGACACCGAGCTCGTGATGTTTGGGCAGGTCAACTCTGAGCACTGCCGGCACAAGATCTTCGGCGCGGAGTTCATCATCAACGGCAAGAAGCAGCGCAACTCGCTTTTGGGGATGATTAAGAACACCCACGCGAAGCGTCCGCAGGATACGCTCTCGGCGTACAAGGACAATTCGGCGGTTGTGACGGGCTTCAGGACGGATGTCTTTTCGATTGACCCGAAGACCCATGCCTACACCTTCAAGAAGGACGAGATCGACCAGCTGATGAAGGTTGAAACCCACAACCACCCGACGGCCATTTCGCCGTTCCCTGGCGCGGCGACGGGTGTCGGCGGCGAGATTCGCGACGAGGCGGCGACCGGAACGGGCTCGCGCACGGTGGCCGGCATCTGCGGCTTCATGGTCTCGAACCTCCGCATTCCCGGCTATCCTCAGCCGTGGGAGCGCACGTTTGCGGACTTCCCGACGCGCTTGGCGACACCGCTTCAGATTATGACGGAAGGCCCGATTGGCGGCGCGGCGTTCGGTAACGAATTTGGCCGGCCGCAGCTGTGCGGATTCTTCCGCACCTACGAGGGCGAGATCGCGGGCGAACTGCGCGGCTACCACAAGCCGATTATGCTGGCCGGCGGCATGGGTGTCATCCGCCACAGCCAGGTTCAGAAGAAGGATGTCAAGGTTGGCTCGCTGATTGTTCAGATTGGTGGCCCCGCGATGCGCATTGGCCTTGGCGGCGGCGCGGCGAGTTCGATGATGACGGGAACGAACTCCGAGGCCCTCGACTTCAACTCCGTCCAGCGCGGCAATGCCGAAATGCAGCGGCGGTGCCAGGGTGTCATCGATGCCTGTGCCGCGCTCGGCGCGGCGAATCCAATCCTGTCGGTCCACGACATCGGTGCGGGCGGCCTCTCCAATGGTTGCCCCGAGCTCGTTGAGGCGACGGGTGGAAAGTTCGAGCTCCGCAAGGTGCACAACGAAGAGAAGTCGATGAACCCGATGGAAATCTGGTGCTGCGAGGCGCAGGAGCGTTATGTGCTCGCGCTCAAGCCGTCGGCCCGGGTGTTTTTCGAGGAACTCTGTGCGCGTGAGCGTTGCCCCGTCGCCTTCATTGGCGTTGCGACGGGCGACGGTCGTCTGGTGCTGACAGATGAGCATTTCGGGGACCGGCCGATTGACATGGACGTGAAGGTTCTCCTCGGCAAGCCGCCGCGCATGGTGCGCAATGTCAAGCGCGTCAAGAAGGCGCACATTCCGACCAACTTCGAGGGCGTGCGTCCGCTCGATGCGCTCACGCGTGTCCTCCATCTCCCGGCCGTGGCCGACAAGACCTTTCTCATCACGATTACGGACCGCACGGTGACCGGGCGCGTCGCCCGCGACCAGATGGTCGGCAAGTACCAGCTCCCAGCGGCGGACTGCGCCGTGACGACCATGGGCTATGCGACGTACGAGGGTCAGGCGATGGCGACGGGCGAGCGTACGCCCATTGCCCTGATGGATGGCCCGGCTTCCGGGCGCATGGCGATTACCGAGGCGATTACGAACCTCGCGGCGGCCGATGTCGGCAACATCGGTCAGATTCGCCTCTCGGCGAACTGGATGGCCCCGTGCGGTGAGCCGGGCGAGGACGCGGTTCTCTACGACACGGTGGAGGAGGTCGGGCTTCGCTTCTGCCCGAAACTCGGCGTGTCGATTCCCGTCGGCAAGGACAGCTGCTCGATGCACACGACCTGGACGGATGCGAAGGGCGAGCAGAAGAAGCAGGTTGCCCCGCTGTCGCTCGTCGTCTCCAGTTTTGCGCCGGTCAATGACGTCCGCCTTACGCTGACGCCCGACCTGAAGCCCGATGTGAAGGACGAGAGTTCGTTCCTCATTTACGTGGATCTTGGCAATGGCACGGCCCCGCTTGGCGCGACGGCCCTGGCGCAGGTCTACGGTCAGCTCGGTAATACGCACGCCGATTCGGACGCGACGCTGCTGAAGCACTTCTTCAATGCGATGCAGGAGATCGTGCGCGGCAAGTTGGCGCTCGCCTATCACGACCGCTCGGATGGTGGCCTTGCCGTCACCCTCGCCGAAATGGCGATGACGGGTGGACGCGGCATCGTCGCGAAGCTGCCCGACGGCGATGTGCTCGCTCAGCTCTTCAACGAACAGCCAGGTGCCGTCCTGCAGGTCACCGAGAGCAAGGTCGCCGAGGTTCTCGCCATCTTCAAGAAAGCGAAGGTGCCGGCGGTGCTCGCAGGTGCGGCGCGTCGCTCCTCCCGAGCGGTTGAGATTTTCGTGGGTGCGCGGTTGGCGGTTCGCACCGACCTCACCTATCTTCGCCGCGCCTGGAGCGAGACGACCTATCGGATGCAGGCCCTGCGCGACAACCCTGTCACGGCGCGTGAGGAGTACGACAACGCGCTCGACGAGACCGACCCGGGGCTTCAGTTCGCCCTGACCTACGACCCGGACGAGATTCCGGTCACGATTCGTCGCAAACCGTCCGCGCCGCGTCCGCGCATGGCGATTCTGCGCGAGCAGGGCGTGAACGGCCACATTGAGATGGCGGCGGCGTTTGCGCTCGCCGGTTTCGACTGTACGGATGTCCACATGAGCGACCTGATTGCCGGGCGCGTTGACCTCGCCGACTTCAAGGGACTCGTCGCCTGCGGTGGCTTCAGCTACGGCGATGTGCTGGGCGCGGGTTCCGGCTGGGCGCGTTCAATCCTCTACAACGACACGCTCAAGGAGATGTTCCGGACGTTCTTCCACCGTCCCGACACGTTCTCGCTTGGCGTGTGCAACGGTTGCCAGATGCTCTCGCAGTTGAAGGACATCATTCCCGGTGCTGAGGGCTGGCCGCGCTTCGTCAAGAACGTCTCCGAGCAGTTTGAGGCCCGCTATTCGGCGATTCGCATCGAGCCATCGCCCTCGATCTTCTTCCGGGGCATGGAGGATTCGGTGCTGCCGATTGCCGTGGCGCATGGCGAGGGGCGTGTCTGGACCGAAGGCTGGACGCCGACGATTTGCGCGGCGCACTTCGTCGACGGACGCGGTCGGGCCACGACGCGTTATCCGTACAATCCGAACGGATCGATTGGCGGCCAGACGGCATTCACCACGACGGACGGACGGGCCACGATCATGATGCCGCACCCGGAGCGCGGCTTCAGGGCCTGTCAGCTCAGCTATAACCCGGGTGTCTTCAAGGAGAACGGACCCTGGATGCGGATGTTCCAGAATGCCTATCGCTTCGCGACCCAGGCGAAGTGAGGGCGCGGCACTCGTTCACAACAACGGAAAGGATGACACAGATGAACAAGTTCATGAAGGTATCGGCAATTGCCTGCGCGGCGGTGTCTGCCGGGTGCAGTCTCTTCTTGGAGGACGACGGGGCGTATCCGTCGGAAGTTGACGAGGGATTCGTCTCCATCTTCAACGGCAAGGACCTGACCGGTTGGTACGGGTCGACGTCGTATGGGGTCTCGACCAACGAGCCGGGCGTGTTGCAGTGCTTCCCCGGCCAGGGTTCGGGCGGCAACCTGCTGACCGAGAAGGAGTACGAGAACTTTATTCTCCGCTTCGAGTTCATGATGCCTGAGAACGGCAACAACGGGCTTGGCATCCGTACGCCCTCGCCCGATGTCGACGCGGCCTATTACGGGATGTGCGAACTGCAACTCCTCGACGACGGCGGCAGCCAGTACTACGACGCGGAGGCGAAGAAGGACAAGCTGAAACCCTACCAGTACACGGGTTCCGTCTACGGGGTCGTGCCGGTGAAGCGCGACAACGTCGACAAGCAAATCGACTGGAAGGTGCGCAACTTCGCCGCGGGCGGCAGTTACCTGCGCGTGCCGGGGATGTGGAACTTCGAGGAGGTCAAGGTCATCGGCAGTGAGATTGAGGTCTACCTCAACGGCTACTTGGTGACGAAGGCGGACGTCTCGAAATTCAAGGGCGACGGCGACACGCCGGACGGCCGCAAGCACCCGGGGCTGCACAATCGCCGGGGGCACATCGGTTGGCTGGGGCATGGACACAATGTGAAGTGGAAGAACATCCGCATCAAGGAACTGCCCGCGAACGCGAAGATGGGCGAGGTCTGCCCGACCCAGACGATGAAGGCTCCCAAGGGCTTTGAGACCTATTTCGCCGGACGTGAGGCCGACCTCGCGGCGAATTGGAAGGGCGTGACGACGGCGGAGCAGTTCGACAACCCGAAGGTGCGGCAGGCGGCGACGCCCGAGAAGCGCGCTGAAATGCAGAAGCTGGCCGACGAGGGAATGCGCAAGCACTGGTCCGTGCGCAACGGCAACCTCTATTTCGACGGCTTCAAGGGCGGTTACTCCCTCGCAACCAAGAAGGACTACAAGGACTTCGAACTTTGGGCCGATTGGCGCATCCTTTCCATTACGGGCGACTCGGGGCTTTATCTGCGCGGTTCGCCGCAGGTGCAGATCTGGGACGCGCACAACCAGTGGAAGATTGGATCCGGCGGCCTCTACAACAACAAGAAGGGGGCGCACGATGCGCTGGTCATCGCCGATCGGCAGGTCGGGGACTGGAACCGCTTCCATGTGAAGATGGTTGGCAAGAACGTCACCGTCTGGCTGAACGGTCAGCTGGTCGTGGACAACATCGAGCTGGAGAATTATTGGGATCGTTCGATGGACATCTTCCCGGTGGAGCAGATTGAGCTCCAGTGCCATGGTGACCCGATTGAGTGGCGTAACATCTTCATTCGGGAACTCTGAGCCGAGGAGTAACGGCTCGAAGGCGCACCGTCGGCGGAGGCCGGCGGTGCGTTTTTGTTGGGCGGGAGCGGAGCGCGAGGGGGTGGGACGGCGGGCGCGCGGCGGTTGCAGGCGGGGAGTGGAAAATTTTTTTGCCGGCGGCCTCGGGGCATTGCGTCGAGCCTGGACGAAAAACCGTTCACCCAAGGGGAAAACCCAACCTATGGACCCAAAGGGCCGCCGTAGCCCCATATATAGAGGAGAGGGACGTAATGTGCCGTGAGCGGATGGGAGAGACCCGTGCGCGAGGGGCGGGACTGGGGTAAAAAGAAGTCGAATCCCCCCTTGCAGGTGAAAATTATTTTTGGTATGATTCACTCGTCGCCGATAGAGGTGTCGGTGGCGAACAGGAGTAAACGATATGAAAAAACTACTGATTGCATCGATGACGGCGGCGCTCACGGCGGGCGTCTGGGCCGATCTGACGGAGACGAAGACGTCTTTCGAGGACGGTTTCAACAAGGGTGATGGCTACTGGCATACGGAGACGGCCGACGAGAACATCACGATCGGGACGTACGGCGACGACAATGTGGCCTACACGTATGGCACCCCGGCGGCGAATACGCGGGCGGAGGCTTTTGGCAGTGCGCAGAATCAGTTCCTCAAGCTTGAGACTGAGGCGGGCAAGGCCCTTTGGCGCAATTTGGCGGCTGAAGCGGGCGGCGTGGCGACGGTTGACGCGGACAATTCGTATGTTCTCGATACGCTCGTCCAGTTCACGGCGACCGATGAGGCTCCGACGGCGGCTGCGGGCGACAAGTTCATCCTGTGGCTCAAGTCCGACGAGGACGCGGGTACGACCAGCCTCATGGTGACCTGCGGTAAGGCAGATTCGATCGCCGCTGAGCCGAGTGGTACGGCCACGGTTGAGCTGGGCGCGAATGTCGCGGCAGGTCAGTGGGCGCGTGTCTCGGTCAAGGCGATTAAGTACGGCACAGGCGCAAATGATGTGGGGACTATTGGCTTTGTCGTTTATGTCGATGGTGTCGCGGTCGCGGCAAAATCGGCTGCGGAATATGAGAAGGCCTTTCCGACAGCGATTGTTGAAGAAGAGGGCTTTGAGGATGTGATGACGGCGGAGACTAAATTCTACTACAACCAGAGGGCGGTCTTCTTGTCCATGGTTAGTGGTGACACTCAGGATTTTAACGGCGAGGCTCTCTCGTCTATTGGCTTTGAGGGTTCGGGCAGCATCGACGACCTCCAGATCGTCACGGCGGCGGATGCTCCTTCGTTCACCCAGTACACCCCGGGCGTTGTCAACTATACGGTTTCGTTCCAGGCCGTTGGTGTTGAGGGCTGGACGGCGGAGGACATCACGGTTGCGTCGGGTGCGACCATCGAGTCGATGCCGGCGACCACCGTTGATGGCTACGAGTTCAAGGGTTGGTTCACGGATGCGGCCTGCACGACTGAGTTCGATCCGTCCACGAAAATCAGCGCGAACATGACGATTTACGCGAAGTTCGAGGCGGTTGTGACGCCGGCTGAACCTGTTGCGCCGGGCGAGACGGTGACGGCGGCGACGGAGGCCGCGGCGAAGGAGGCCCTGACGGCGGCGGGCATCAAGGTTCCTACGACGGTGACGGATTCGTCGGCTTACAAGGCGAAGTTCGAGGCGGTTGCGACGCTTAACAGCGATGGAACCTACTCGGCGACCTGGGAAGTGACGGCGGCGGCGGCGGAATCGCTCGTGGCGGATGCGGACACGCAGCTCGCGAAGACGCTGGATGCGGTGCTCGATGACAAGGCTCCGACGGTCACGATTACGGCGCAGCCGGGCTTCTACTACACGGTTCTCTCGGCTACCTCGGTGGACGCGGCGGAGTACACGGCGAACGGCTGGGTGCTCGCGGGTGACACGGTCACGCTGACAGTCCCGGCGAAGTCGGGTACGCAGGGCTTCTACAAGATCGGCATCAGCGCGGTCGAGCAGAAGTAAGAGAAACCTGAGCGTTGAAAAAGGGTCTGCGGTTCTGCCGCAGGCCCTTTTTTTGTTTGGGAACCACGGAGCACACGGAATGAGGGGAAACCTTACGGCTGAACGCGAACGATCGCGAAAGCCCTTCGGGACACGAAAGGTGGGGTCGGGTTGGTCAACCACGGAAGGCACGGAGTACACGGAAAAGATGGAGGGGGGTAGTGGAGCGTTGTTTGTAGCATCGTTTCTGCTACCCACTAGTCACCAAACACCCTCCACTCGGCTCTTTGAGTCCTCTGCGTTCTTTGCGGCCAAAAACAGGGCGTAAGAGTCCCCATTCCGTGTTGGTAATATATTGCGCGTTCCCGGAAACAGGATCAATATTCGGGGTTGAAAGTCTGACACGTACTGGAGTATGATACGGGACAGCAGGTGACTGGTAACCACTTGCTGTGCGCATGGGAGACGTTCGAGGAAT